>CAYJBG010000006.1:0-42803 GCA_964368085.1 uncultured Acidiferrobacterales bacterium
GAGTACTCGGCTACGAACCGAGCGGTCGGGAGTTCGAATCTCTCCGGGCGCACCATTTTTAAGGCATTTGAGCTGTCTGAAATTTAGGCAACTGTCTAACAAAAAGGCTGGTGTCTAATTCAACGCACAGGTTTGATGCGTTCAGGCTTCCGCCGGTAGACGCGCTTCGTGATCTTATCGTCAGCATGCGTGAGAAGCTGCCGGGCACGCTCTAGGCTTTCCGCATCGCTCGCCACCTTAGCCCGAAGGTCATGCTCCGTGAAGCGTTCCTTCACGGCTGTCTCCTTGAGCAGTCTCGCCATAAACCTCTGCCACATGCTCGACCAACCGTATGCTTCGCCCGTGGACTCGTCGATGTAACCCTTTCCGCGTTTGTTGCAGAACAGCCAGGGGGATATGTCTACCGGGCGTGCAGCGATCGCTGCATCCACCGCTGCGCGAAGTTCTGGACTCCACTCATATACAACAGGCTTTCCGGTTTTACTTGTGGTGACTTCGATACCGGAATCGGTACAAGAACTGATCCGCAGTCGCAGCAAGTCTCCCTGCCGAAGTCCAGTAAGTAGCTTGAAACGGATATAGGCTTGAATCGCCAGAATGCTCCCACGCTTGCGTGCGCTGGGCAGGGCAAGTGCCTCGACTACTTCCCAGTCCTCAACGTAGCGGGTGCGCGGCTTTTCTCCCTGTAGCCTCACCTCACCCTTGAATGGGTGCTTCTTGATTGAACCCCACTCCACGGCCTTCGTGAAGGCGTGGCTTAATACCTCGATCTCGCGGTGTGCCTGGGTCGGTGCGCCGCGGCGGTCAACGTATTGATAGATGTGTTGCGGCTCGATGACTCCAAGCGCCATGTTCCCGAACACCGGGCGCAGTTTCGCCAGAGCACGACGGTTGCCGGTCTGTGTCTTGGGCGCTTTCTCCGGCACGACCTGCAGAGCGTAGCGATCGAGCAGGGCACCGATTGTGGTGATCCGCTCTGGCGCGTCGGCACGTTCGGACCACTTCTTGAAAGCCTCTGGCAGGCTGCGGCCAAGCGGGAACCATGCCTTGTCGTCCCATAGGTGGCGTAACTCCCGAATGGGCAGGAAGTAGTACGCTCCATGCTTGAAGACCCAGCGGGCCGGGAGGCCGCGGTTTTCAACGTTGCGTTTGCGTGGTGCCAAGTGACCCCCAATCGGGTTCGGTTGATTTGATCTTAACACCTGCCTCGTTGATACCACCAAGTAGCCGCTCAACGTGCGCACGCGAAACCGCGATTGTGCCGTCCGGTCGGACACGGTGCTCGATGCCCATACCGCGCAGCACGCGAGCCTGTGCGGCTCGCTGGGTGCGCCCAGTGAGTTCTGAGACCTCTTCGCGTGTTAGGAGAAAATAGCCCATGCGAAAAATGCTAAATAAGTTGGTTCGCATTGCGCTCCGGTGACAGCGCACAGCTCGGCGTGGTTGAGGATCAGGCTCGGCTCCGTGCTCATTTTCAGCCTATCGGCTTCCTCTTGATGGTGAGCTTAGCGGAGTGACCGTCGATCGCCGCCAATAGGTCTCGAACCGGGTCTGTTTTCTGCTTGTTGTCCTTCTCGTACAGGCCAAAGTGCTTGAACCAGCGTTCGACGGCGGCGTTCTTGTCACATAGTTTCAGGTCGCGCGGGAATCCATCCTCGCCATGGTTCATAATGCAAGCCGCAGCGTGCTTCATTTCCTCGGTCCACTCGATCGGCGGCTTGAGGCGGCCCGCGGCGTCGTAGAAGTCAGCCAGGGTAGCGCGCGCCATGTGGGCGGCGATCTTCATGACCTCTGCTTGGCTCATTCCGGCGCGCTCGGCGATCGTATCGCGCAGTACCTTGATCCTTGCCTGTATCTTGCGGTTCGCCAGAAGGCGACTGGCCCGCTCGTTGATCGATTTCGCGGTCGCTGTCCTGGGGTTGAACGCGGTTCGGTAGCAGGCAGAACCGTTTCCGATCAATTCGGGGTCGTTGTTCTCGCCGCCGGCCATGTACAGGACACAGAACCTCTCCTGTTTCTCTGTCATTCCAGTTGCCGAATCTATGTGCGCGCGTGGCATTGGTTTATTCATTGACGACCCAAACAGGCCATTGGCTTCCGGCAACACGGTTGAAGCACCATGGACAGGACAGCTCATGTGCTGGTGGAACGGAGCGGAAATTGTTCATAGCGTCACTCATGACTCAATGACTACTGCATTCCCGCCAAGGCTCTTTGCCACCTCAATCACAACAGTGTCACGTGCGTCACGGTATCTGTGCAGTTCATTAGTCGTCAGCTTGTCCGGGAATGCCGGGTCCCATTCGCAGGACATGCCAAGACTACTGACGGTGATCGTTACGCTCAGACGCTTGGAAAGCCTGACAGTCTTGGTAGTTGCCGATGCGGTCATGGGTTCAGCACCACTGTTACATGTGTTACATCCGTTACAATGTAACGCCCTGTGCAAGTTGTAACGCCGTTACATGTGTTACACACCCCTTTAGGGGTGTAACATGTGTAACGCAACGCGCAATTGGAAGTAGTCATTCTGCAAGCCAGGCCAAAGGGTCGGAGATAACCACGGTTCCTGCTTTCAGCAGGGCATCTTTTCCGCGCTTAAAGGCCACGCGCGTAGAGCTGCTTTTGGGTTCGGTGTCCGATCCGTACCGAAGCACGAACCGAGCCCGCCACCTTTCAAGGTGAACAGCGCGAACGCCACGCGGCACACTGGAAGTTTCGGCTGTCGTTTCGCCATACTCTGCGATGGCCTCCTTGAGAGATTGCAAAGCAACTTTCTCGGCCGCTGTTGGCGGTCGTGTCCGTGGTGCCATTGGTACGGTGTCCGTTGCCT
Organism: uncultured Acidiferrobacterales bacterium; assembly: GCA_964368085.1. GTDB lineage: Bacteria > Pseudomonadota > Gammaproteobacteria > Acidiferrobacterales > UBA6901 > UBA6901. The sequence goes on from CAYJBG010000006.1 coordinate 2,834, forward strand.
CGATGATGCAGGTGGTGATCGGGTCGCCGTCCTCGTCTGTGCCAAGCTCAACTACCCGAAGATTGAATCCGTAGGTTTGGCCCGATTCACCGTCACGTGATTTCTCAACGGTCGCCACGCCATCAGCGACGCTGATAACTGTGTCGGCAGCGGCGAACAGTGCGGAATGTCCACGTGCGCCTTTCGTGGCATCTTTGCCAGAGTGATGGACAAAGACTGTCGATGCTTTGAGTTCGTCACGTATACGATCAGCGCACTGGACGATGCGCGTCATGTCTTGTGCGCTGTTTTCGTCCCCGCCTGGGATTGAACGACTCAGAGTGTCGAATACCACCACCCGCAGAGGCGTATCTGTATCAGCGGAAATGTCTCGCAGAGCGTCAATTAGGTCATCGACCTCCGCAGTATTCAAAAGATTCGCACCACGTGTGACGATAGCCAGCGGAATACGCCTCTCTCTGGCTTCGCTCAGCTTGTCATCACGCCATGTAATGAATCGCCGCAGGATGGAATCACCTGCTTCAGCGGCGACGTATACAACCAACCCACTCCGCACACGGTGCCCACGCCAATCGATGCCGCAGGCGATGTGTCCAGAGAGGTCGATGGTGAAGAATGTTTTTCCCCCACCAGACGGGCCATATACGAGTACATTCGATGCGGCGGGAATGATCCCCTTGATGGTGTAATCGGCATTCTTCGCCTCTTTGGCATCGTCCAGGAACATATGCGGGAACTGCGCGTTCTTCTTCGTGAAGATCTCTTTTTCCGCCTGTTTTACGATGCTCATGCGCAGATTCCCGCAGTGGCACGAATCCTTGCAGCCGCCTGAATGACAAACGCACGGTCTGCGTCATCTAGAACAATGCCTGCGCCTATGTTCTCGCCTGCGATGGCAACAATCAGTACATCCCGATGCAGGGAGCGCAGTGCCTCGCGTGTGGTGTGCCAATGATTTGGACGGGCCAGTTTTGCTGTTCCATGCTGTGTCAGCGGTTCCGGGAACATGTCAGCGATGCTTAAACCAACAGCCGCGAGGATGTCCGGGGCTGCGCATCCACCAAAGTCATGGACTAATATTCGTCCATCATCCAACTCGCGTATGCTCAATGAGGGACTTTTGTCTTCATGTGCAGGGCAGCGTGCCATCCATCGCCCTGGCGCGGATTGGCGCACGCGATCAAGTCGGGCGAGAAGTGCGTCGGCGCTCACGATTTGGCCTCCCTGGTTCCATGAAGGCGACAGCTCGCGCCCTCTGTCGGCAGTGGACGAACTGAGAACAATGGACACGTCCGCGAGGTACAGGAAGGTCTACCGCGAGGCCGTAAAACGCCGATTCCGGCGTCAGAATCGTTTGGCCCGGTCAGAGCGGTAGTTTCGGTGCCCGGAGTCATTGCCGCCCCCTGCGTTTGGCGGTCTGGGCACGGTGCTCCATCGCCTTCTGGATGTCGACTTCGGAGAAGAGACGGCGGCCGGATGAGTCGCGCACCGGATTGATGATGCCGGCGTCCGCGTAGCGCCTCATTGTCTCGGCCGAACTTTTAGCGCGGGCTGCGGCCGCGCTGATGGTGAACAACGACATGATGTACCTCCTCATAGGTAACAACTAAGGAGGTATATACGCGCAGTAATTCACGGTTAGCCGGCTAACCGTGATTGCGTATGTAGCGGATTACAACTTTTTCTTATTAATTTTCGAAACCAGGTTCCTGATAGAACTGAATTTCACTATTTTTGTCGACGAAGCGGGCGCCGGCAGTGAATATATGACCGTTCCTTCGTCCTCATCCACTTCTATTGCCTGAATGCCGATCGGATCCTTGCTCGAATGCAAGAGATTGTTCATGAATTCATCATCTTTCAGCTTCCGAATCACTTGATCGAAAGTCCTGTCAGGGGTTTCCTTAAGCACGCGACGCACAGCCCGAGTAAATGGTCTTGCGCCCCTCTCCTTTGTCGCGGTCGACCGTTGCTGGTTCGAACGCCACTGACGGACCGCTTCTTGCCCGAGGAAGGTCTCCAGACCGAACTCCGATACATCATCGGCCTCACGAAGGATGTCGGATAGATTCTTGATGTAGGGCGCCAACGCAGGCGGGATGCTCCCCGGAGAATAAACAATTTCGTTCGGCTGCTTTCCCGCCGTTAGGCCATTGGCGGCGATGAATCGCATGAAATCTGATCTACTGCCTGTGACCAGCTCCGCGAGCTGCTCCATGGTGTACGTTTTGAGCAGTACGGACAGCGCCAGCTTGTATCGATCGCGCGTCGATCTTGGGAAGTACGTAGGCAGTTCATCAGGTAGTGTCATCATGCCGCGCCCCTTCGCGCACCCCCTGAGAAAGGAACCAAGCCAGGTGGGTAAGCCGGATAGTTTTTCCATCAACCTCCAACAACGTAATCGTGATTTTGTCGTTTATCACGATGGTTTCGCCTTCACGGCGCGACAAGATCAGATTTGGCATGGCTCTAGTTCCCTCATTAACTGCAATTCACACAAGACTACTCGCAGACACGAAACGCGGCCAGCGCGAGTGAATTGCTGCTTGGTCTGGTAACGTCGGGTTGATGGTGACAACATATACGCGCTGCTCATCGTCCCACCGGGCGACCAGTGCTTGCATGGCGTTGGGAGTTATTACTGGGTACTAGTGGCTCTTGCCCTGATTGTCTTTCTCCATAAACGCTTCCAGATCCAGGCGCACCGGCTTTGGGAAGAATCGGTCCCACTTCCCGGCCAGGATCGACTCGTGGCGAGCCCATCCGCCAACCGGTAGCGCGCCAGTTTCACCCTCTCTGCGGCCCCATGTTAGCAGTACATGACCGCCCGACTTCAGATGAACAGGCAGGGCTGCCTTCGGGTCTGGAAAGTAGACCTTGAGGGTCTTGCCCTCGTGTTTGAACTGAACGCCGCCGCACATGTGCGTAGTTTACTGTATGCAGATTCCGGATGACTCAGTGTGTCATCTGGTCGGTATCGGTCGGTCTGGAACCGACCCAGAGCGGACTTCTACCGAGCATCTTCCTCTGTGTGCAGCCTACAGTTCGTGCATTTCGATCTATGATGAAGCCAAAGAAATTGAGGCGCCGACTGGCTTGGGTATCCAATCACTTTCAGAAGTGGGACGACATGCGTGTCTCGCACTAATTCTGTCTGCAAAGTCCAACTTTGGAGATTGGCTTTGAGTTTTTACACAGCCTCGGCCGAAGGCCGCCTCCGGCTTCACTCCCTGCTATCGTCTTCATTGCCACATCGCGGGCGCCGTGTTTGCTTCCACCAGATTCTCCACGTCGTCCTGCAGCACAGAGAGGAAATCCAGCCCGGTTTTGTTTTCTACTTCATCGACGTTCGTTATGAAGGTTGGAAGCTTGCCGCTCGGGTTTTTCTCATTCGGAAGGATGAAGGCGATGGCTTCCACGCGGACCGGATCGAAGACGACCTTATAGAAGTGTGTCGGCACTGTTACGCTACTGGAGCCGATGTGCTTTACGCTGGTTGCGGCGTAGATCGGGCCAGTGACCACATACAGCTCGCCGCGTTCGATTGCCCATTCCCTCTCCTTTGCTTCCAGCGTCTTCCAGATGCCCCGGTTGAAGCCCGGCCCGACCTGCGGCGCCATGTTGGAGAGCAGAAAGGATTCGCTCATGGCGCGTTCGCTCCATTTGAACGCGCCCGCCGGCGCCATGTGGCCCCGGTCGTAGCCGCTGCCCTTGTAGTCTTTCAGCTCAGCGCGTTCGCCAGGCTCAAGATCGGGATCAGGGCGGAAATCATCGCTGCGTGGCACGTTACCGGCAATGATTTTGTCTCTCACCAAACGATAGGCCACCCAGTCGGGCACCTTGTGCGTGCTGTTGTGCGAGAGGGCATACCCGAGGCGACAAAGCAGGACAGGCGACGTGCTCGGCGCACCGTACACCAGATGTTCGCGGCAGGCGTCGAGGGGGTCGGCGCTCGCTGTGCCGACAAGAATGAGGAAAAGCGCTATAACCCAACGTGTGTGGCTCATGTAGGGCCTCCTTGGCCTGTAATTCGTGTAGCTCTATCGAGTACATTAACGACTTCTTATGGAACCTATAAAACCTTTCGCCTATTAGGCTATGCTGTGTCGGTCAAATCAAGGAGGGGTGCTATGAAATCAGCAACACTCATTCTCACCGTCGCTCTCGCATCATTCACCGTGGTCAGCTTCGCGAAGGACACCAATGTGAAGGGGCACTACCGAAGCGATGGTACCTACGTTCAGCCGCACACTCGTTCGGAACCGAATAAGTCCTACAACGACAACTGGAGCACGTCCCCCAACACCAACCCGAACACGGGGAAGCAAGGCACAAATCAGCCGACGTGGGATGACAAGGCGCCTTCGCGCCGTAAGTAAGCCTGGAGAACACACCATGAAAAAGCTCAGTCTGGTATTTTTTATCGCGGCGTTATCGCTGTTCGCGGTTAATTTCGGCTATGCCGCGTCGTCGGAGAATGCGACTTCCGTGACTGCCACACAGCAATCGTGCGAGGAGTTAAAACAGTCGGGCGCTTCAAATGAAGTATTGGCACAGAGGGGTTGCTGCTCGTGGCATCAAGGTGTATGCGGGTGCAACAGCGGCCGTGTGGTTTGCTGTGATAGAACCTACAGCCCAAGCTGCACCTGCAACCAGGAAGACCCGATTACTTTGCAGAACTAGATTTGATTAGGCGTTAGACGTAGAGAGGTTCCTACGCTAAATCAATACGCCGCCAGCAGTGCAGACGTCTGCACCGCTGGCGCTCACTTCACCTCTTCCTCGGCCTCTTCGCCCTCGCCGAGCACCTCAAGGTAGGCCTCGATGTCCTCGGCGTGCCAGCCGGCGATGCAGCCGCTTGCGGCCAACATGAGACTAGGTCGGGAACCGACCGAGGCTGTGTGAAAACGCACGATCAAATATTCCGGTGGGGCCAACAGAACGTAGGGTGCGCCCTGCGCACCATAAGATAGATAATCCGGTGCGTGGGACGCACCCTACGAGGGCTGGAGTGGGAGATTTTTTCGTGGTGAGAAAAAATTTACGGGTTTTCACACAGCCTGGACTGCGGATTCAACCGATCGACGCAACAGATTGACGATATCGCTCAGCCGGTGTTTCGTAGTTGAGGGTTTTCCTGGGGCGATCATTCAGTCTTCTGGCCAGCGCGTTGAGCTTGGCTTGGGAGTAAACAGAAAGGTCAGTCCCCTTCGGCAGGTACTGCCGTAATAGCCCATTCGTATTCTCGTTCGACCCCCGTTGCCAAGGGTTCTGGGGGTCGCAGAAGTAGACCTGAATGTCGGTCGCCAACGTGAAGCGCTGGTGGTCGGCCATCTCTTTCCCCCGATCCCAAGTCAGCGACTTGTAGAGTTCCTGGGGCAACTTGCGCGCATGTTTGATCAGTGCATTGACGACCGTTTTGGTATCTTTGCTGGCAACCTTCACAAGCATCACGTAGCGCGTCCGGCGTTCGACCAGGGTCGCTATCTGACTGTTGCCGCGGCCGAATAACAGATCGCCCTCCCAGTGACCAGGGACCGCCCGATCTTCCGCCGTGGCCGGACGTTCACGGATCGACACCGCGCCCACGATTCTGCCGTGACCGTCCGTCTTCTGCGTGTGATGGCGCGAACGCCGCATGACCCGGGTGCGCCGCAAATGCTGCACCAGTTCCTTCTTCAAGGCCCCGCGGGCTTGAATGAAGAGACTGCGGTAGATGGTCTCGTGTGACACCTGAAAGGTCTCGTCCCCAGGGTAAGTGCGCTTCAGCCATCCGGCAATCTGCTCCGGCGCCCACTGCATTTGGAGCTTGCTGGCCACAACCTGTGCCAACGCCCGATTCGTCACGAGTTTACAGGGTTTGGGACGGTGTGCCCGCTCCCATGCGACGTGGTCAGCCTGGTTCGCTCGATAACCAGCCGGTCCGCCATTTCGCCAGAGTTCGCGGCTCACTGTGGAGGGGGCTCGATGGATTGAGGTGGCGACCGATCGAATCGAGAGTCCGGCCGCCAGGGCCCGTGATATCTCTTCACGTTCGGCCAATGTTAGCGCCAATCTCGAGCGACATCGTGGCGCCGGGCGTATCCCGCCTGTCTCCGCCAGAATCCGTTGTATCGATGAGTGGTTCCGATCAAACAGCTGGGCAATCTGCTGGAGCGATTCACCTTTCTGCCAGCGCTCCCACATGATGGCTCTCTGGCTTGCCGTGTAATAAATCCGTGGCCTCTGCTTCATCTGCAACACTCCTTCTGCTTGCGCAGTATCCAGTGTGTTGCATCCACCGGTTGAATCCGCAACCCAAAGCGGACATCCAGACGGTACTCGGGTCCGTAGTTTCGCCTTTTGCGTCGGGAGTTCGGATCTGGGGGTGAGGGTGTTATCCTTTTAGTTGGCCTTGTGGGTGTGCCAGTATTAATTGCGGGCTGTGGCCAGCCCGAAACGGGAAGGATCGATGCCCGTCTAAGGAGTCATCGTCTGAACGGACAGCATACTTCCAGTCCGGCTTCCACGGGCGGAGCCGGCACCTTCTTTGAACAGCACGTCGCAGCGTACTGGCTCGCACAGCTGCTCGTGCGCGGCATTCCGCCGGTCCTGATCGAGACGATCGTGGCGGAGGTCCACTTCCAGACAGAGCACCTCGGCTGGCATACCGACGACTTTCTGATTGTCTGTGAACGTCCCGGGGCAGTTGCCCAGAAACTCGCCGGTCAGGTCAAGCGCAGCTTCTCCGTCAGTGCAGCAGATGAAGAATGCAAGAAGGCCATTCTGGATTTCTGGAAAGACTTTAAGAGCCCCGCCCACTTCTCTCCGATGCATGATCGCCTGGTACTTGTGACCCTGCGGGGCACCAACACCCTCCTCGATCACTTCGTAGGGCTCCTAGACTGCGCTCGCGCGGCGCGTGACGGTGCGGAGTTCGAGCACCGTCTGTCGACGAAAGGCTTTATCTCGAACAAGGCGGTTCAGTATTGCAACGAACTGTGCAAGATTATCGCCGACCTTGAGGGAAGGGCTGTTGCGGCGGTGGAAATCTGGCCGTTCTTGCGCCTGCTGCACGTGCTAAGCCTGGACCTAAATACATCCACGCGGCAGACCGAAGCCCAGATCAAGAGCCTATTGGCCTACATGGTAACCGAGGGTGACGCTTCTGGCGTCGCAGGCGCCTCCTGGAACTCCCTGCTCGCCCTTGCGAGCACTGCCATGTCCGAGGCACGTAGTCTGCGCCGTGCCGACCTGCCTGCGGAGCTGCAACATCGCCATGGGTCGCTCGGCATGAACGAACAGCGCATCTTGCGTGCCATTAAGGATCACACCGCCCCTGTCCTCCGTAGAATCCGTTCGACGATCGGTCAGGACTTTCACTTGCAACGCGCCGCTCTCGTGCAGAAAGTGCTCAGCGAACTGGAGACCGCCCAGGCGGTGCTCGTGTCCGGGCCCGCGGGCAGCGGGAAGTCCGCGATCAGTAAGGACGCCGTCTCGCTTCTCTCGCAGGACCACTTCGTCTTCGGCTTTCGGGTGGAGGAATTCGCACAGGCACATATCGATGCGACGCTGCATGCCGGGCAGATTCCGACGAACGCCGAGACGCTTGCCGCGATACTCGCGGCCCAAGGCCGCAAGGTGGTTCTGATCGAAAGCGTCGAGCGCCTACTAGAAAAGACTACGCGTGATGCCTTCAGCGATCTCATGGCGATGGCGGCGGCAGACCGCGGCATGTGCATCATCCTCACGTGTCGTGACTATTCGATCGAACAGGTGCGCGCTAGCTTCCTGCAGCCTGCAGCGATCAATCACGCCGTTGTGAGCGTGCCGCCGCTGGAAGACGCGGAATTAGCGGAGGTTGAAGCGGCGCTTCCGGCTCTTGCGTACCCCTTGAAGAACCCGGCGCTGCGCGACATCCTGCGCAACCCCTACTTCCTCGACAAGGCTCTTGAGATTTCATGGTCGGCAGAGCGGCCGGTTCCGGAGAGCGAGCGCGAATTCCGGGCGCTCTTCTGGCGGCAGATCATTCGCGCCGATCAGAGCGCCCCCGCCTGGATGGCGCGGCGACGCGAAGAAGTCTTTCACGAAATCGCGGTTCGCCGCGCGCGGGCACTCTCCGCCTACGTCATATGCAACGACCTGGACCCTGCGGTCGTAGCGGCCCTGAGACAAGACTCACTCATCGTCTCGTCCGATGAGAACCCGTCGCTTGTAGCGACAGCGCACGACGTCCTGGAAGACTGGGCGATTCTGCAATGGCTGGAGGAGCAGCACGTCACCGACGAGGGATCGTTTAAAGACCTGTCTGCTGCAATTGGCGCACACCCTGCCATTCGCCGGTCGTACCGAAAGTGGGTCGCCGAGCTCGTCGAGCGCGACCCCGGTGCCGCGGACCGCCTGTTCAGGGCCGCGATCTCTGAGACCGAAATCAGCGCGCAGTTCCGCGACGACACACTCGTGTCCCTTCTTAAGGCGCCGTCATCGCCAGAGTTCCTCACGCGGCATGAAGCCCAGCTCCTGGCTAATGACAAGGCCATCCTCAAGCGCGTGATTCATTTGCTTCGCGTTGCCTGTGTGACGACGCCTGCCTGGTTGGCAGGTGCGGCAGGCCACGGATCGATATTCAACGTGCCGGACGGCCCCGCATGGGCGACGGTCCTTAGGTTGGTGCATCGCAACATTGACAGCTTCACATCACAGGAGCGTCCGCTTCTCCTCGGGCTGATCGAGGACGCGGTCCGCAACGTGAGCTGGTGGGCGCCGGAACTCGACGGCGCGGAATTTGTGGCCGGCATCGCCCATTGGCTCCTGGCGGGCTTCGACAACTACGGATCGGAGGAGCCGCGCAAGCGCGTGCTCAAAGTGATCGCGAAGGTTCCCAAGGCTGATGCAGCTCGCTTTGAGGCCGTTCTGCGCGGCGCCGTAAAGGAGGGCCAACGGCGGGATCGCATCGCCGACGATTTCCGCGAGATCATCTTCTCAGGGCTGGACGGCATGCCCGCAGCACGGGACCTGCCGGACCTCATTGTGTTGGTCGCTGCCGCCCACCTTCTCGCCTCCGATGAAGACCTTCGAAGGGATCGCTACTCGGGACGCTCGCTCGACCTTGAGATGCATTTTGGAATCAAGGAAGGCCTGCGACATGACTTTTTTCCGGCGAGCGCTCTTCGCGGCCCCTGGATTCCTCTGCTGCGGTATCACCACCGTAAAGCGCTCGACTTCTTCATCAATGTCTTCAACCACAGCGCCGACTGGTACGCTCATCCCCGCATGCACGACCCGCTTGAACCCGCATGGGAGATAGAGCTGACCTTTGCCGATGGAACCACCCGAAAACAGTGGGGCAATCAGAGGCTCTGGAACCTATACCGGGGCACATCGGTCGGCCCCTATGTGCTCCAGTCCCTGCTGATGGCATTGGAGAAGTGGCTGCTCGAGTTTGCAAGCAAGCACCCAAAGCAACTGGACGTCGTCCTGGTGGACATTCTGCGCCGGAGCGAGTCCGCCGCGCTCGCTGCAGTCGTCGCCAGCGTCGCCACTGCACACCCGCATGCTTCCGGCGAGGCGCTGCTTGTTCTTCTCAGCGCCCCCGACTACATCGCGTTTGATCGTGGCCGCATGGTGAGCGAGTCCGGAGCGTCGGCAATGTCAGGTATATTCCCGCAGCTCAATGCGGACAACCAAGTCTTCGAGGTGGAGCGCAAGGAAGCGAACAACCTACCGCATCGCGGCCAGCACCTTGAGGCCGCGATTGCCAATCTCCAGTTAGGACCGTTTGCCCCGCGTGTGCACGCCATTCTCGACCGGCATCTGTCGGCACTTCCGCCGAAATCAGAGCAAGACGAGTCTGACTTGATATGGCGCCTCGCGATTCACCGGATGGACCTGCGCCAGTACACCGTCGCGGACACGAACGGACCGGAGATTCTCGACGATGAAGCGAACGCTAGCGAGCCTGCGCAGCGTTGGGTTCGACTGGAGCCCAAGGCCCCCGACCCGGATGTTCAGGCGATGGTTGACGAGGGTGCTGCAAAGTTCAGCGCGATGAATGCCCGGCTTGGTGTCCTGGTGTGGGGCCTTCAGGTCTTCGAGCGCAAGAATGGAAATCACGACCCGTCCCGATGGCGGGAAAAGCTCGCCGAGGCGCGGACAATGGACCGCGAGACTGAACAGGGGGATGGTAGCCGGAACGGTCCAGGTTTTGTCACCGCTGTCTGTATTCGCGACCATTGGGAAGAGATGTCTGTCGATGAGCGGGACTGGTGCGTTGACGTCGTCTGTTCGGAGATATTGCGGCAATCCGACCAGTGGAGCCACGTCGAGCGAATGCAGCGGTTCTCCATGGCAGCCGACCGCCCGAGCGCCTCGGTGGTTTCGTTGCTGTTTGGCAAGCCGCTCACAGAAGCACAAGTGTTGCGCGTCCGCCGGGCCTTCGCGGCGGCGCTCACTCACCCAATCGAAGAAGTTCGGTGGTATGCGACGTGGGGCATCGACGGACAGTTCTGGGCCGTCAACCGTGTCATAGCACTGCGCTGCGTGAACGCGATCGCGACGGAGGCCGCCCTCATCGACCAGGCATGGGAGGCAGAAGAAAAACGGCCGTATGAGCAGCGCCGTCGCCTCGAAGAGATTAGCGCGGAGGCCGCGACCGCTGTCCGCCAGCGGTTTTGGCAAGAAGGCGCGATCGCCGAGGATGCACACAGTACAGTGGACATCTCGGAAGGATTCGGGGCAGAAGCGATCGGCAGGATGCTCGCGATCCTCGGGCAAGTCCCGGAGGACCCTGCGGCCGTGGCCGCCTTCGCGCGCGCCAGCCAAACGCTCGTCGAATGGTGGAACGCTGACGACGCCGGCGAGCGCCGACGCGACCGGAATTTCCAAGCAGAATCCGCATTGTCAGAGCTTCTGCAACGTTTCGTGATGCGGACCACGTCGGCGTCCGCGCTGCAGGCGCTGCGTCCCGTGCTGGGCGCGATCGACCGTCATCCCCGCGAAATCCGCTCCATTGTCCAAGGCCTGACCGGGATCGAGGACAGCAGGCCGAATACGGCGCACTACTGGTATCTGTGGGGCCTTTTTGCCGATGTCATAAGGCGCGCAAAGTGGGTCGCTCGGCTCGACGACGAACACCCGATCGGCAGTGAGATGCTGTCCGCGATTTTTCTCACGTCGTGGTGGAAGGACAGCGTCAGGCATTGGAAAAGTCTGGAGGGCCACGCCCATCACGTCCACGCTCTTTTTGAGGCACTACCACCTTCGTCGATTGTGCTCGACGACTACGTGCGCTTCCTCTATCACATTGGAGAGCAGTCGCTTCCGGAGGCCTTCGTCCGTGTCGCCAAGTCCCTCAAGCATGGAGATGTCCAGGCAATGCTCGCGAAGACCAATACAGTCTTTCTTCTGGAAGTCCTGCTGCAACGGCATGTATACGGGAGGCCCCTGGAGCTGAAGCGCGACACTACTGTCCGGCAAGCGGTCCTTTTCCTGCTCGACATCCTCGTTGAGAACGGCTCGTCCGCGGCCTTCCGAATGAGGGACGACTTCGTGACACCAGCCGCTTAGGGGCTGAAGCTACGTGTTCGCAAGCGGTTGCTCGCTAGTGGGTTAGCGCATCAGGTGTGTTCGAATGCTTCCGACTCGATAGACACGGCCTTTGGCACCCCAAGAACGGATACTTACGAAGGACCGATTCTGGCCGGCAGGCGACGAGGAAGAAGTCAACTCGAAGCAGACCTTGCCAAGAGAGTCCCGTCCACTGAAACGACACTCGCCGCGGTCCGTATATCATGGCCATGATATACGGACTGGATGCGAACAAACCCAAAACCAAACAGGCGCTTAAGTCGGCTGAACTGCCCTTGTCCGATCCGGGGATATACTGACAAAATTGTCCGTAAATTAACTGTTAGAGATTTTGGCGATGCCGTCAGATCGAAAAGATAGAAAAGAGCGACTCACGGAGTCCAAGAGCGGCGCTTGGGCTAGCTCATCCCAAGATTACTTATTGCTTGCAAATGATTTATTTGAGCAGTCCTTTGCTCACGCAAAGCGCTTTGATGGCAACGTTTCTCCCTATCCAATAGCGGGAATACCCTTGTTGGTTTCTACGTTGCGGGCGCTACTTATTGAGGCAAATAGTGGAATGTTTGGCGTTGATAGAGATTTTGGCGCCATGGTGCGCCTCGCAAATGACCAAAACGAAACTGGGCTAGTCTCCGAAAAATACATCGGTATTGGTTCAGATACGGCAAATGATCTGTCCCTGCTGTATGAGGTGCGGAACGAAATCGTTCATCCCGCCCACACTCCAGCCGGAACAAAGCACAATACCCCATTGAATATGCTCCCTTTGAGGGATCGTGGTCTGCTTCAAAGCTCGGGAAAATCTGACAGCGACTACACGTGGATTTCGCAATTGCATTCTCACCGCTTGTTTCGGTGGTCGTTTGTCACCGTTGAACGAGTCGCAGAAGCGGTGCTTACAAGGCATTATGCAATGAATGGCTATGAGGCGTCGCACTTGAAGTGCTATGGCAAGTATCGAGAGCATGATCTTTAACCCCTCGCTGCAGGCTGACGGCCCTGACGGACCGCAGTCTGAGCTAGAATGTTGATCGTATGCTTCCGGGAAATACGACCGTCTGCTCCTGGCCCAGGCTGTGTGAAAACCCGTAAATTTTTTCTCACCACGAAAAAATCTCCCACTCCAGCCCTCGTAGGGTGCGTCCCACGCACCGGATTATCTATCTTATGGTGCGCAGGGCGCACCCTACGTTCTGTTGGCCCCACCGGAATATTTGATCGTGCGTTTTCACACAGCCTCGGCCGAGACCAGCCGATCGCTTTGCCGTAGAGCAGACATTGCGCCAAGATCAGATCTGTCCGAAAACTGCCCTTCAATCTTTCCAGAAGCCCTTGAACCTGTCCGGCGCCAGCTCAGTGTAACGCACCGTGTGCTGGATGTTCTTGTGCCCCAGGTAGTGCTGAATGGCGCGCGTGTCATGACCGTCGTTGGCCAGCTTGTAGCCCGCCGCGTGGCGCAGCATGTGCGGGTGTACTGGAAAGCCAACCCCCGCTTCCTCGCCGGCCCGGGCCAGCATCTTGCGCACGGTAGAGGAGGTGAGAGGTCCGCCACGCTCCGTAGTAAACACATAGGGGTTGCGCTCGCCTTCACGCTCCAAGCGGCGCAATGCCCGGATCTCAGGGCCACGCAGGGGGTGCGTGGAGGGTGTTCCGTTCTTGAGCCGGTTCACGTGCAGCATTCCTTGCTTCAGATCCACCTGGTCCCAGCGCAGCGCCACCAGCTCTGACACCCGTAGTGCGTGCCGATAGGCGATCAGGATCAGCGTACCGTCACGGTGGCCGTGGCGACCCAGCCGACTGGCAGCACCCATCAACTTCTCGACCTCATCCGGCGTCAGGTGCTCGCGGGAGCGGCGTGCCTTGTTGGTGATACGGCGGGGCGGGGCAACTTTCCCATTTTGGGTGTTTGGGGTCTTGCGCGTCTTGGGCTTTAACTGCACGACGGTGGCCATGGCGTTCTCCTGTCTTTCCCATTAATGGTTGTTAATGGGAAAGACTACGGGCATAGGCACTATGGAGTCAAGAGCATCCCGTTAGGCTTACGCTTCCTGCTACTATTCCGGTGGGGCGGTGACGCCGGCGACGATGTCTAAAAAAATCAACGGGGATTGGGATGGTGACTGACCATAACCTGTATATTACGGAAAAGATTTTCGAATCCAACGGCGGCATGCTCGGTAACATCAGCATCTACGGCCTGGAGGGCAGCTCCACCACGCACCGCCTCACATTGCCACAGTCCGCTTCTTCACCTCCGTTCTGTGAGCAGCCGCACGCATGAGCGACCCCAATCTCTCCGCCTTCATCTGGTCCGTCGCCGATCTCCTGCGCGGCGACTACAAGCAATCCGAATATGGCAAGGTCATCCTGCCGTTCACCGTCCTGCGCCGCCTTGACTGCGTGCTGGAAGCCACCAAGCCCGCCGTACTCGCAGAATTGGCGAAGCGAAAGAAGGCCGGGCTGAACCCCGAGCCTTTCCTCCTGCGGAAATCCGGCCAGCTTTTCTACAACACCTCGCCGCTCGACCTGAAGAAGCTCATGGGCGACCAGGACCACATCGGCGAAAACCTGCGCGCCTATATGCAGGCGTTCTCGCCTGCCGTGCGCGATATCTTCGAGAGCTTCGAATTTCACACGCAGATCGACAAGCTCGCCAAGTCCGGGCTGCTCTACCTCGTTACGGAAAAGTTCGCCAACATCGACCTCCATCCCGCCGCGGTCAGCAATGCCCAGATGGGCGCGGTGTTCGAGGAGCTCATCCGCAAGTTCGCCGAGCTGTCCAATGAGACCGCCGGGGAGCACTTCACCCCGCGCGAAGTCATCCGGCTCATGGTGAATCTCCTCTTCATTGAGGATGACGACGCCCTCACTAAGCCCGGCGTGGTGCGTTCCCTCTACGATCCAACCGCCGGCACCGGCGGCATGTTGAGCGTGGCCGACGAGCACCTCGCCAGCCTGAATCCCGATGCCCGGCTCGTCATGTATGGGCAGGAGCTGAATGCCGAGTCCTACGCCATCTGCAAGGCCGACATGCTCATCAAGGGGCAGGACATCGCCAACATCATCTTTGGCAACACCCTGTCCGCCGATGGCCTGCCGGGAAAACACTTCGACTACATGCTCTCCAATCCGCCCTTCGGCGTGGAGTGGAAGAAGATCGAAAAGGAAATCCGCAAGGAAGCCGAGCAAATGGGCTTCAACGGCCGCTTCGGGCCAGGACTGCCGCGCGTCAGCGATGGCTCGCTGCTCTTCCTGCTGCATCTCATTTCCAAGATGCGGCCCGCCGTGGATGGCGGCAGCCGCTTCGGCATCGTGCTCAATGGCTCCCCGCTGTTCACCGGTGGCGCAGGCTCGGGCGAAAGCGAGATCCGCCGCTACGTGCTGGAGAACGACCTCGTCGAGGCCATCATTGGCCTGCCCACGGACATGTTCTACAACACCGGCATAAGTACCTATATCTGGATCGTCAGCAACCGCAAGCCCGCCGCCCGCAAGGGCAAGGTGCAGCTCATCGACGCCAGCAGCTTCTGGCAAAAGATGCGCAAGAGCCTTGGCAGTAAACGCAAAGAGCTCAACCCGGAACACATTGAGGACATCACCCGCCTCTTTGGCCACTTCGAGGAATCCACCCGCGACGGCGTGCCCATCAGCCGCATCTTCAAGAACGAGGACTTCGGCTACCGCACCATCACCGTCGAGCGCCCCGAGCGCGACGCTGACGGCAAGATCGTGCTCGGCACCAAGGGCAAAGGCAAAGGACTGCCCGTGCCGGATGCCGCGCTGCGCGATACGGAGAACGTGCCACTCAGCGAGGACATCGACACGTACTTCAAACGCGAGGTCCTGCCTCATGCGCCGGATGCGTGGATTGACCCCGAGAAAACCAAGGTCGGCTACGAAATCCCCTTCAACCGGCACTTCTATGTCTTCAAGCCGCCGCGCCCGCTTGCTGAGATCGATGCCGAACTGAAAGGCGTCACCGACCGCATCCTGACCATGATAGCCGGGCTGACGGCATGAGCTTTCCGCGTTATCCGAGCTACAAGGACAGCGGCGTGGAATGGCTGGGGGAGGTGCCGGAGCATTGGGCTGTGAAGCGTATCGGCTACTATTTCAATGAGCGACGTGAGAAGGTCAGCGATAAGGATTTTCCGGCCCTTTCCGTTACCAAGAACGGGATCGTTCCGCAACTCGACACAGCCGCCAAGTCGGACGACAGTGACAACCGAAAGAAGGTATCTAAGGGCGACTTCGTGATCAACAGTCGATCCGACCGGAAAGGTTCCGCCGGTGCGTCGGAACTCGATGGTTCGGTCTCTTTGATCTGCACAGTCTTACGCCCGCAAGAGCACGTCCACACGCCATTCATCCATCATCTCCTTCGCTCCCAACCATTCCAAGAAGAGTTCTATCGCAACGGCAAGGGAATCGTCGCCGATCTATGGAGCACGAACTATTCGGAGATGCGTAACATCTTGCTTGGGATGCCACCGCTCCACGAGCAAACCCTCATCGCCGCCTTCCTCGACCGCGAGACGGCGAAGATTGATGTGCTAGTGGCGGAGCAGCGGCGACTGATGGAACTGCTGAAAGAAAAACGCCAGGCCGTTATCGCCCATGCCGTCACCCAAGGCATTAATCCCCATGCCCCCATGAAGCCTTCCGGCATCGAATGGCTCGGTGACATACCGGAACATTGGGAACTGAAGAGACTGAAGTATCTTGGCGAAGCAATCATTGGATTAACCTACAGTCCCGCCGACATTGTGGATGAAGGTAGTGGAACGCTCGTGCTTCGGTCGTCCAACGTGCAAGGCGGGAAGATTGTCTTCGACGACAATGTCTATGTTACGACAGCGATTCCTGAGGACCTCGTGACGAAGGTTGGAGACATCCTCATTTGCTCACGAAACGGTAGCCGCGCACTGATCGGCAAAAACGCAGTGATCGACGAATCTTCCGCAGCTCTGACTTTCGGCGCGTTCATGACGATTTTTCGCAGCCAACACAGCGCTTACCTCGCGTGCGTCTTGAACTCACCGCTCTTCGAGTTTCAGTCAGGTGCATTCATGACCTCGACCATCAATCAATTAACTGTAGGCGTCTTGAATAACTTTGAAGTCCCGCTGCCGCCTGCGGATGAACGCGAGCAAATTGCTGGATTCCTCAAAAGAGAAACCGCCAAGTTCAACGCCCTCACCGCCGAAGCCCAGCGCGCCATCGACCTGCTGCAAGAACGCCGCACCGCGCTGATCTCCGCCGCCGTCACCGGGCAGATCGATGTGCGCGGTCTTGGGGTCTCTTCCGCCGTTTCCCCCGCAACGAACTGTGTTTAAATATCCGTCATGACCCGAATCGCCGTCAGTTCCGACATGCTCCGCTGGGCACGCAACCGTGCCCGGCTGGATGTGCTCGCGCTCGCGGCGCGGTTCCCCAAGCTAGAAGCCTGGGAGGCTGGCGAGGTACAGCCCACGCTCAAGCAACTGGAGGCTTACGCCCGGGCCACCCATGCGCCCATCGGATTTTTCTTTTTGCCCGAGCCGCCGGTGGAACCGGTGCCGATTCCCGACTTCCGTACCATGGCGGACAGGGCAATCGCGCGTCCCAGCCCGGACCTGCTGGATACCGTGTATGCCTGCCAGGAACGGCAGGCATGGTATCGGGATTTCGCGCTGATCGATGGCCAGCCGCCGCTGCCCTTCGTCGGTGCGCTGAGCGCCAATGTTGCTCCCGTGCAGGCGGCGGAACAAATTCGTCGAACCCTGGGTTTCGACGTTGACGCCCGCCGCGACTGCCGCACCTGGGCCGAAGCGCTGCGGCTGTTCATCGAGCAGGCCGAAAGCATTGGCGTGATGGTGATGGTCAGCGGGGTAGTCCTCAACAACAACTACCGCCATCTCGACCCGCAGGAGTTTCGCGGCTTCGCGCTGGCCGACGACCGCGCGCCGCTGGTGTTCATCAATGGCGCGGACAGCAAGGCGGCACAGATGTTTACGCTCGCTCATGAACTCGCCCACCTGTGGCTGGGCCAGTCCGCGCTCTCGGATGTGAGTGCGGACGAGACTTCCGGCAATGCCATCGAAACCTGGTGCAACCAGGTCGCTGCGGAGCTGCTGGTGCCGATGGACGTATTCCTTAGCGAACTGGTGGCAGACGAGCCGGTGCATGACGCGCTTTCCCGTCTCGCGCGCCGCTTCAAGGTCAGCACGCTGGTGGTGCTGCGCCGTCTGGCGGATGCCGGGCGTCTGGACCGGAATGCCTTCTTCCGTGCCTATCGCGATGAACTGGAGCACCTACGCAATATTGCTGCTGCGGGTGCGGGCCGCGGCGACTTCTATCGCACGACGGCATCCCGCGTCAGCAAGCGCTTCGCGCGGGCGCTGGTGGAAAGCACGCTGGAAGGCCGGACCCTGTATCGCGATGCTTTCCGCATGCTGGGCATTGCCAAGACAAGCACCTTCAACGAGTTCGGTCGCTCCCTGAACTTCCCGGTCTGATGGCTTACCTGCTCGACACCAATATCTTCATCCAGGCCAGGAACCTGCAATACGGTTTCGATTTTTGTCCGGCGTTCTGGGATTGGCTGGAGCAGAACAATGGAGCAGGCAAGGTGTTCAGCATCCAGCAGGTTGGCGACGAGTTGCAGGCGGGCGGTGATGACTTGTCGGACTGGGCCACGGCACGTGGCGACGGCTTCTTTCTGCCGCCGGACGCGTTGGTGTTGCCGGCGCTGCCTCGCGTCAGCGTCTGGGCCGCCGGCCAGAACTACGAGCCGGCTGCGGTGAATACCTTTCTGCAAGTGGCGGACTACTGGCTGGTGGCATTTGCCCTCGCACACGGGCATACCGTCGTGACGCACGAAGTGCCCGCGAATTCTACGCGGAAGATCAAGATTCCCAATGCCTGTGTCGGGCTAAACCTGCATTTCATGACGCCCTATCAGATGTTGCGGCATGAACGGGCCAGGTTTGTTCTCGGCCCCATGCCGGACTGAGTAATGCCAATGAGCCTGCACAAAGAAATCAGCTTCGAGACCGAGATTTGCCAGCACCTCGGCGAAAACGGATGGCTGTATGCCGATGGCGATGCGGTGGGCTATGAACGGGCGCGGGCGCTGTTCCCAGCGGATGTGCTGGCGTGGGCGCAAGCCACGCAGCCCAAAGCCTGGGAAACACTCACCAAGAACCACGGTGCGCAGGCCGGTGAAACCCTGCTGGCCCGACTGCGCGATCAGCTCGACCAGCGCGGCACGCTGGATGTGCTGCGCCACGGTATCGAGCTGCTGGGTCTTAAAGCACCGCTGCAACTTGCGCAGTTCAAACCGGCGCTCGGTATCAATCCCGACATCCTCGCCCGCTACAACGCCAACCTGCTGCGGGTGGTACGGCAAGTGCGGTATTCCCTGCACAACGAGAACAGCATCGACCTGGTTCTGTTTCTCAACGGCCTGCCGGTAGCCACAGTGGAGCTGAAGACGGACTTCACCCAGAGCATCGGTGATGCGATTGACCAGTATCGCTTTGACCGTCTGCCGCGCCCCAAGGGCCAGGCCGCCGAGCCGCTGCTGTCCTTTCCCAATGGTGCGCTGGTGCATTTCGCGGTGAGCAATAGTGAAGTGCACATGGTGACCAAGCTGAACGGCCCGGCCACGGTGTTCCTGCCGTTCAACCAGGGCAACGACGGCGCGGCGGGCAATCCGGTGAACCCGCAGGGCGGTCACCGCACCGCCTACCTTTGGGAGCAAGTGTGGGCGCGCGAAAGCTGGTTGGAGATCCTGGGCCGTTACCTCATCGCCCAGCGCGACAAGAAGAAGCAGATCGAGAAGATCATCTTCCCCCGCTTTCATCAGCTCGACGTGGCGCGCAAGCTTCAGGTGGCCGTGTTCCACGACGGACCGGGCGGCAAGTATCTCGTCCAGCACTCCGCAGGCTCTGGCAAGACGAACTCCATCGCGTGGACCGCGCACTTTCTCGCCGAGTTGCACGACGCGCAACACAAAAAGGTCTTCGATACCGTGTTGGTGATCTCGGACCGCAACGTGATCGACGCGCAGCTCCAGGAAGCGCTCTTCGACTTCCAGCGGACGAGCGGCGTGGTCGCAACGATTACGAACCAGGACGGGAGCAAGAGCGGCAAGCTTGCCGAGGCGCTCTCCGGCGACAAGAAGATCGTAGTCTGCACGATCCAGACCTTCCCGTTTGCCCTGGAAGCCGTGCGGGAACTGGCAGCCGCACAGGGCAAGCGCTTCGCGGTGATCGCCGATGAGGCCCACAGCTCGCAGACCGGCGCGGCGGCAGCGAATTTGAGGGCGGTGCTTTCCCCTGAGGAATTGAAGGAGCTGGCCGATGGAGGCGAGGTGAGCACGGAAGACATCCTCGCGGCACAGATGACCACGCGGGCCGACGATGGCGGCATCACATTTGTCGCGTTCACGGCGACGCCCAAGAACAAGACGATGGAAATCTTTGGTACGCGCCCCGATCCATCGCGTAAACCGGCGAATGACAATGTGCCAACCCCGTTCCACGTCTATTCCATGCGCCAGGCCATCGAGGAGAAATTCATCCTCGACGTGCTGCAGAACTACACGCCCTATAAGCTGGCGTTCAAGCTGGCCCACGAAGGCAAAGAGGTGGACGAAAAGAAGGTCGAACGCAGCGCAGCGCTGAAGCGGATCATGGGCTGGGTAAAGCTGCACCCCTATAACATCGCCCAGAAGGTAGAGATCGTGGTGGAGCACTTCCGAACCTACGTGGCCCCGCTGCTCAACGGGCAGGCCAAGGCAATGGTGGTGGTCGGCAGTCGGCTGGAAGCCGTGCGCTGGCAACTGGCCATCGAGAAATACATCAAGGACCACGGCTACAAGATCGGCACGGTCGTGGCGTTCTCTGGCGAGGTGAACGACAAGGAATCCGGCCCGGACGGTTTCACGGAAAACAGCCAGACTTTGAACCCCAACCTGAAAGGCCGCGACATCCGCGAAGCCTTCAAAGGCGATGAGTATCAAATCTTGCTCGTGGCGAACAAATTCCAGACCGGCTTCGATCAGCCGCTGTTGTGCGGGATGTATGTGGACAAGCGGCTTGGGGGTATCCAAGCAGTGCAAACGCTCTCGCGCCTGAACCGCGCCCACCCCGGCAAGGACACGACCTACGTGCTGGATTTCGTGAACGACACGGCAGAAGTCCTCGCCGCCTTCAAGGCCTATTACACCACGGCGGAACTCTCGGCGACCACCGACCCGAATCTCGTCTTCAACCTCCGCGCCAAGTTGGATGCCGCCGGACACTACGACGATTACGAAGTGGACCGCGTGGTCGCGGTGGAACTAAACCAGAACGCGAAGCAAAGCGAATTGGTTGCGGCCATTACGCCCGTGGAAGACCGCCTGATGAAGCGCTACAAAGCTGCGCAGGCAGCGTTGAAGGCCGCGATAGAGAAGCAGGACGACGACGCCATCAACGCTGCGCAGAGCGAGCTGAACGCCCTCATTCTTTTCAAGACCGACATGGGCGCATTCATCAGGCTCTATACGTTCCTCTCCCAGATATTCGACTACGGCAACACCGCGATCGAGAAACGCGCCATCTTTTACAAGCGCCTGCTGCCGCTGCTTGAGTTTGGCCGCGAGCGCGAGGGCATCGACCTCTCGAAAGTGGTGCTGACCCATCACCACCTGAAGAACCTCGGCAAACGGGCCATGCCACTGACCGAGGGGGAGACGCCCAAGCTGGAGCCCATCACCGATGCAGGCAGCGGCAGTGTGCAGGAGAAAGAGAAAGCCCGGCTGAACGAGATCATCGAGAAGGTGAACGACCTCTTTAACGGTGAACTCACCGACCAGGACAAGCTGGTCTATGTGAACAATGTGATTAAGGGGAAACTGCTGGAATCGGAAACGCTGCAGCAACAGGCGACCAACAATACGAAGGAGCAGTTCGCCAATTCACCGGACCTGAAAACCGAGCTTCTGAATGCCATCATGGGCGCACTGGACGCACATAACGCAATGAGCACGCAGGCACTGAATTCGGAGACGGTGCAACGCGGCATCAAAGACATCCTGCTCAACAACGCGGGCCTCTACGAAACCTTGCGCGAGAAAGCTGCAAGCTAACGGATAGCCGAATCTCGACCGGCTCATCCAAAGGCTTGCACCTCAGAATCTTTACGGGCCTGGTTTCAGGTCGTACATTTCCATTATCTCGTGTTGGGCCAGATGGTTGTTCTCTCCTCCCATCTTCGCGGTTGACAGGGCTTCCGCCTCGTTCTCCGCCTGATCCTTGATCCGCTCTAGTATTGACCCGTCGGATTCCATTGCCAGCGTTTGCTTCTTCCAGCCCGATGTCCAGCGCTCCGCTACTACCTGGGCGTGGTTCCCCAGCTTCACGATTGCGACCAGCGTCTCCGGTTTCAGGACGTTCTGGGCGTTCGGCATTGTCGGTCTCGGTTCCATCGACTCCGTTCTCTGTGTATGGTCAGGAATCTTGATCGACACGATCTTACTCCCGGGCGGAAGACTTTTTAACCATTCCAATAGTCCTGACCCACCGCCATGCCCAGAGCCTTGAATTTTCGTGTCGTCTATTCCAGGCGATGAGTCTGGTGTTGATGTCTCGCCAGCATTGCGGAGCTTCGGTTTCTGCCCGGATTCCCGGTACTTCTTCGCCAACTGCTTGACGAGGTCCACCTGCTTCTCATCCACGGTCCCTCCTTCAGTTTGACAGGATCACGGCTTGTAAATACTCAGGTATGTGAGCTTCAATGTTGACGGTGGACCTTGGGCAATTGGGTCCCAGACGTACCGTCAAACGCGGGGCCAATTCTTTCTCTGTGGTCAGCAGGACGACGGGCTCCCCGAACAGGTCTTGCAGGACTTTTACGGCTTGGAGGTCTTCGCGGGTTTGGTTGGAGGGGGTTCCACCAAGAATGGCGTCAGGCAATTTACCCGACGTGACCTGAAACGCCCCATCCACTTGACCAGCCGCCTCCAGAGCGGCAACCTTTTTCTTGAGGGTTGTGTCGATTCCATGATGGCGAGTCTAGCACGCACATCCGCGCCTAGCTTCCGCGTTTTGGTAAGGTGCGCACGTTGACCGTGTACGCGAGAAAGGCGCCTGATTCCTGCCATAGTAACCGCGCAGGAATGTGTATAGGCTGTCCAAACAGCAACGGAGGTGAGTATGCGTAAGTTTATCGTTCTGATGCTGCTGGCTGTCACCACATCTGGTTGCGGTGCCATTGCGGCGAAGATGGCCAGGGTAACTCCGACGCCACAACAGATGGCCGGCATCAAGACCATTCAGGTGATCGACAAGACCGATCCGCTGATCCTGCAGGGCACCGATGCTGGCATGATTACCGAATTCATTCACACGGCGCTCAAGGGCAAGGGGTACGAACCCTGTGTGGCGCCATGCCAAGCCGACGCTACAGCCACGGTGAACGTGACGCAGTTCGCCCGTAAGATGAGCTACAACTCAGCAATCAGGGTTTTGTCGCCAAAAAGCGTGATGTTCTTCACGTTCCAGATACACAACAAATCTGGTGCCATGCTGATGGATCACCTGATACGACATAGCCAATCCACGGCACAACGCGACCTGATGGTTATCGGCGTTCAGGAATTGGCGAGTTATATCCCGCCAGCAAAATGAACACCAACGAAGAGGCAAGGCAGGAAGCCTACGAGGAACGGGCCGCCACATCATGGAGTATGACGGTGGGATGACCCGCGAGCAGGCTGAGGCTGCGGCACGCGCGGCCTGGCCAAACCGAGCGTACCGCACTGCTACATAATTGCTACCGATCTGCTACCACTCCTAGGTGATCCAGCATGATTTACCATGGCTCACTGCGGGTGTCACAACATGTAAGTGTCTGATTAGCTAACGGCTGCTCTTCTTGGGTTTCTTGGCCGGCGATCTTTTAACCAGTTGGTCGCAAGTTCGAATCTGTCACAGCCCACCATTTTCATTCTCAGTTCGACGACACGTAACCCCTTAGGCGTCCTGCCTACGCACTCGGCCAGACGTTCGCTGGGCTCGTCTGAATTATTGGAAATGAAGTAGTCTGGGTACGCACCGCCTGTCTAATTGGAAAGTTCTGAACACAGTGAAAACAATGACATACAACGTCTGCGCCGACAGAATAGTTAGACACTTAGTTGATTGCAACCGCTTGTAATGCCTAATGAATAGCGCCCTCGGACTGACAGGCTACGAACCGAGCGGTCGGGAGTTCGAATCTCTCCGGGCGCACCAATCAATAAAAATGGCCCCTTGCGGGCCATTTTTTATTGATGATACTCGCATGGGATTCGAACTCCTGACGAAATAATTACCTGTGCGATAAAGTTCCTGTGATGTTCAGTCGTCGCCGTCGGTCTTGGGGGTGCGCAGATCGGTCAGCAACAACTGCGCCTTCTTGGGGTTCTCCGCGAAGATCATGCGGATGACCTCGTTGACGCCGGGCGGCAGCTTCGCGCGCAGGGAGCGCGCGAGGTCTTTTGCTTCCTTGAACTTGTCGAGTGTGTCGAGCAAGATCAATTTTCGTTCTGGTGAAATCCGGTAAACAAAATAGGGCATGGCGGGTATTCCTTGCGGGAGGTGTTATATGGAAAGCAGGCCTGCACAATAATAACCATATTTCCGATCAGTGCGGATTCAGGTAAACGATGCGCTTGTCCGTATTCACCGAAGACCTGCCGCCGGTGGCGGCGGTGATCAATTCGGGTCGGCCAAGATACATTCCTTGCGCGTAGTCCACGCCATACTCGCAGAGCATACGGAAACATTCCTCGTCTTCCACGAATTCGGCGATCGTGCGCTTGCCCAGGGCATGAGCAATGTCGTTCATGGCGCGCACCATGGCCTGATCGACGGTGTTGACAGTCATGTTGCGCACAAACCGTCCGTCGATTTTCACGTAATCGACCGGTAATTCGCGCAGGCAGGCGAATGACGACATGCCGGAGCCAAAGTCGTCGAGCGCGGTGCTGCAGCCGATCTGCTGGAGTTTACCAAGGAAAATCTCGGCCAGCAGCAGATTGGCGATGGCCGCGGTTTCCGTGACCTCAAACGTCAGTGCGGACGGGTCCAGCCTGGCCAGGGTGCGGATGGCATGGACAATGACTCAGCGGTCGACCTGCGTGGCCAGTCCAAAGCGCTCGGCACTGGGCAGGAAGCCATTCGGCATGATGAGCTCGCCGTGCTCGTCGCGTAGGCGCAGCAATACTTCGTACCCGGGCATCTGTTTGCTGCGCGTGTCCACGGCCGGCTGGGCGTCGAGCGTAAATTGGTTGTGCTCAATGGCGTCCTTGATGCGCCTCGCACAGCCCATGTCCAGATGGTCGCCACTGTGGCAGAAGTGGAAATCCGCCGTTGAGCAGCGCCTCGGGGGACCGGTTAGATTGTGCTCAATCCCGACAGCGCTATCGCCATGAAACTTGGTCATTTTGACAGTGGAGCAAAAGTTCCCGGCCGGCTGAAAGTTTTCCGCTTTGGTAACTGCCGAGAGCGGCTGTATCATGCAGCAAGACGCCAACCGAGACATCCGCCTGTGACCCTTCTGCTGCGTACCACGTTAAGCGCCCTGTGCCTGTTGCTGGCGACCCATTCCGTCCATGCCGACGGCGACACCGAAAAACTCAAACAGCGTTTGCAACAACGCCTGACGGATATTTCCATTACCGAACTCACCCCTGCGCCGATTCCGGGTCTGTATGAAATGGTGTTCGGCACGCGTGTGGCCTTCGTGACCGCGGATGGAAAATACATGTTGACGGGCGATCTCATCGATCTGGAGGGCAGTCGCAATCTGAGCGCGACGCGCCGGAGCGGCTTGGTGCTGAAGGCCATCGATGCCCTGGGCGAAGCCAACATGATTGTGATTGGCCCGGCCAGGCCTAAACGCACGCTTACCGTGTTCACGGATGTGGATTGTCCCTACTGTGCGCGTTTGCATCTGGAAGTGCCCAAGCTTTCGGAAGCCGGAATCAAGGTGCGCTACCTGCTGTATCCACGCGCCGGCAAGGACACGGAAACCTACAGGCGCGCGGTGGCGGTGTGGTGTGCGAACGACCGGGTGAAGGCGGTCGGCATCGCCAAGAGCGGTGGTAAGCTCGCGATGAAGACCTGCAACAACCCGGTGGACGAGCATGTGCGTCTCGGCCACGAGGTCGGCGTGCAAGGAACGCCGACCATTGTGCTGGACGACGGCCGCGTGCTGCCGGGTTACGCGCCGGCCGCCGAGTTGATCGCGGCCCTTGGACTCCAGGCCGAGAAGAAGGCCGAACCGGCCCGCTGAACCCGGTTTCCCGGCTTCAGCAAAGCGACAGTGTTCAACGCTCCAGATATTTGAGTTTGTCCGGTTTCCCTTCCCAGTCGGCGGCATCCGCCGGAGCCGGAATGCGCTCGGTGAGCACCGGCCATTTTTTGGCGAGTTCGGCGTTCAGCGCCAGGAACGCCTCCTGACCCGGTGGCACATCGTCTTCCGCGTAGATGGCGTTCACCGGGCATTCCGGCACACACAGCGTGCAATCGATGCATTCGTCCGGGTCGATCACCAGCATGTTCGGGCCCTGGTGGAAGCAGTCCACGGGGCAGACCTCCACGCAATCGGTGTATTTGCACTTGATGCAGGTTTCGGTGACCACGTAGGTCATTGCTTCTCTCCGGCGGCAAAAATGACGAGGCGCGATGATACACGTTGGTTCGTGTGAATTAAATTGATCCTTAAGCCCGTGGGCTTAAGCACGGCGCCGGCACGTCGCCACACCCCGCTTCCGACCGGGAGCGCAGGGCTGTGATAACCCGCTGTGAATAAAGTGCTTCCCCTTGACGCCACGCATCGTCTCGACCAGCATGTTCACTTAACATACACCTGCAGGATGAGGGCATGAACCGGATGGAGTTGTCGCAGAAATCCGAGAATGTCGCGATCCCGGCCTTCAGCCTGCCGTCCCTGCGGGTGTCTGCGTGGGTGGTGGAAGCCAGCCCGGCGGGGACCGAGGCTTGGCTTGCGACATTGCCGCTGGCTGACAGCGTTCAGGCCGCACAACAGATCTATCAAGCGTTGTTCACCCTGAATCGCATGCCACTCAATGCAGACGACCGGCTGCTGCTCATGGAGCTATACCGCAAACCGGTGGCCGCCGTCAGCGCCGGGCTGCAACCGCATTTTGCGCGTCTTTCATTGCCGCTCAAGCCGCGCCTGAAACAGTTGGCCGATTTTATCTGCCAACTGCACATGGAAATGGCCTTCGGTTATAAACACGCGATCAAGACCGGGCTGGACGAACGCAGACCGACTGAGAGCGAGGTATTCCTGTTCGCCGTGGAACGCGCCATCCGCTATCTGGGCGAGGTGTTGCTGCGTTCCTATCAAATATATATGCCTGCTCCGTCGGGCCTGTGGAGGGAGATTCACGGCTTCTACCGGTATGTGGAGCTGCATGATCGTGAGCATCGCCTGATTGCCCTCGAAGGCGTAGAGGAAGGCGCCACCGTGGCCGGTAGTTACTTGCAGGCGCTGATGCTCGGTCTGTGTGGCCCGTATCAGCTGCCGCAGAATGAATGTCACCGGGTGAATGCCTTTCTGGGGCGCTGGGCGCAAAAGGCGACGATCGGGCCGGTAGTGCCCAGTACCGATCCGGTCGGACATTTCCTGATCGATTTTGAGGCAGACCATCCAGCCGTGCCATTCCCGCGCGATGTGCCCTTGCACTCGGCGCCGGCGCTGCGCGCGCTCAATGCCGTGGAATTGGCGCGCGTCGCGCACGACTTCCGCATGCGCCTGCAGAAAGGCGCCGCGCCGAACACGCTCGGGCTGGGTTTCGACTGCATCGGTGCGAGTTGCTTGGATACGCTCAAGCGTATGCTGCGCTTCTGGGGCATGGCCGGACAGCGTCAATTCTCGCGCCGCCGTTCCCACCAGCCGCTGTCATTGTGCGTGGGCCTGAATGCCGTTCATTTTTTCGCCAGCGGGCAGCAGCCGTTTACGCCGCCGCATTCGCTCGCAGTCGTTGCGGACCGTGCGGCGCTGCTACCGGACCGTGCGGCGCTGGAAGCAGAACTGCGCGAGGAGCGTTCCGTGACGGCGCCGCTGCCAGAGTTGTTCCGGGTGGACAGTCGTTGGCAAGTGCGTGACGAGAGCGCCAGCGGTCTGTCACTGGCGCGCAGCGGTGACGTGGGTCTGCCGATACGCGTGGGCGACGTGCTGGGTATTCAGAACCCGGCGTTTAACCAGTGGCGTCTGGGCGTGGTGCGCTGGGTGAAAAGCGCGGACACCCAGCATGTCGAGATAGGTGTCGAGATGCTCGCGCCGCACGCCCACCCGCTGGCGGTGCGACCGGCCGGCCCGGATGCCGCGCCTTATAGCCAGGCACTGCTGTTGGCGCCAATCGAGGCGCTGCGCCAACCCGCCACGCTGCTGGTGGCGAGCGGCAGCTGCCAGCCGGGTCAGGATATCGAGATGGTCGATGGCGATCTGCCGCCACGGCGTGTGCGTATACTGAATGTGGTGGAGCGCAGCAGCGCGTTTGTGCAGGTAGTCTTTGCGGATGTTGATCGCTCGGACATCACGCGCCCGAAGTAGGACTTCAGCGGCGCCAGTCCGGCGGGACGTGCGGTTGAATGAGACTCAGAAGCTCGTTGTAGATTTTCGGCGTGCCGCCGATCACATGACCGGATTCCAGAAAGCCCTGTCCTCCACCGAAGTCGCTCACCAGCCCGCCGGCTTCCTCGATCAACAGACAACCGGCCGCCATGTCCCAGGGGCTTAAGCCGAACTCCCAGAAACCATCCAGCCTTCCGCACGCGACGTGCGCGAGATCGAGCGACGCGGCGCCGGCGCGGCGCACACCGCTCACGCGTGGCAGCAGGGTGCGGAAGGTGTCGATCCAGACTTCAAGTTGGTCCATCGACTTGTACGGGAAACCGGTGGCGAGCAGGGCTGCGTCCATGCGTGTCACGCCGCTCACGCGCATGCGCCGGTCGTTGAGCTGCGCGCCGGCGCCGCGTGTAGCGGTGTAGAGTTCGTTCTTGAGTGGGTCGAACACCACCGCCTGGGTGGCGCGGTCCTGATGATACAGCCCGATGGACACGGCAAACTGCGGGTAGCCGTGCAGATAATTTGTAGTGCCGTCGAGCGGATCGATGATCCAGAGGAATTCACTTTTTCCCTGACGTCCGGTTTCCTCTGCGAGAATAGCGTGATCCGGATAGGCGCGGTGCAGGACATCGATGATCTCGGCTTCGGCCTCGCGGTCCACCTGGCTGACGAAGTCGTTGCGCCCCTTGTTTTCGACGTTCAACCGGTCGAGTTGACTGGCGTAACGCATAATCACCTTGCCAGCACGGCGCGCCGCCTTCACGGCTGTATTCAACAGCGGATGCATGAAATTCCCCGGATTGTAAATAAAGTGGCTATTTTTGTGCAGGCTTGCTTTCATTAAATGCAACAAAGCGCGGCATTGTACGCGTCGTCAATCCGTTTGGAAAATCACCACGCCCGATTGCATCCATGTCCTTGAACCGCATTCGCATCGTGCTCGTCCAGCCGACCCATGGCGGCAACATCGGCGGTTGCGCACGCGCCATGAAAAACATGGGCCTCACGCGTTTGGTGCTGGTGGCGCCGGAGGAATTCCCGGGCGCGGAAGCAAACGCGCGCGCCGCCGGCGCGGGCGAGGTCCTCACACAGGCACGGGTGTGCGCGACACTCGATGAGGCGATAGCGGATTGCCATCTGGTAGTCGGCGCCAGCGCACGCGCGCGGCGTATTGCCTGGCCGATTCTCGAACCGGACATGGCGGCCCGCAAACTGGTTGCGGTCGCCGGCGCCGATCGGGAAGTTGCTGTGCTTTTCGGTCGCGAGCGCACTGGACTCACCAATGACGAATTGGATCGCTGCCAGATTCTGGTAAGCATCCCCGCCAACCCGGAATTCTCCTCGCTCAACCTGGCCTGTGCGGTACAGGTGATTGCTTATGAGATCAGGCGGGCTAGCGCGGTGGACGGTATTGCGCGGCCTGCCAGTGCGGCCGAGATGCTGGGCGAGCCGCTGGCGACCAGCGCCGAGGTGCAACAGCTTTACCGACATCTTGAGCAGGTGATGACCCAGACCGGTTTTCTCGATCCGCGCAATCCGCGTCTGCTGATGCGTCGCATCATGCGTCTCTACAACCGCGTGGAAATGACCAGCAACGAAGTCAATATCCTGCGTGGCATACTGACGTCTTTCACGCAGAAAACACCACGGGCTAATTCTTGACAAGAAAAGTCGGGAATGTCCTAATCCTAATTGGAAAGCAAGCCTTCACAAAAATAGCTATTTTTTTGGCTACAGAGGCAATCATGTTCCGACGCATCCGAGACGATATCCGTAGCGTATTCGAGCGCGACCCCGCCGCGCGCTCGACGGTTGAGGTACTGCTTGCTTACCCTGGCCTGCATGCCGTCTGGAGCCATCGGGTTGCACATCGGCTGTGGCGCTGGCGCCTGAAATTAATCGCCCGGTTACTGTCCCAGCTCACACGCTGGCTCACTGGCATCGAAATCCATCCAGGCGCCACCATTGGCGACCGATTTTTCATCGACCATGGGATGGGTGTGGTCATCGGCGAAACGGCTGAGATCGGCGATGACTGCACGCTCTATCATGGTGTCACGCTGGGCGGAACCAGCCGGGAAAAACAAAAACGCCACCCGACCCTCGGCAAGGGTGTCGTGGTCGGCGCTGGCGCAAAGATCCTCGGCCCGATCACGATCGGCGATAACGCGCGCGTGGGTTGCAACTCGGTGGTCGTCAAGGATGTGCCGGCAGGGGCCACGGTTGTAGGCATCCCCGGCCGTATTGTGACCCCCAGAGACAATGCCGATTCGCAGAAGCGGCGCGCCATGGCGGAGAAAATCGGCTTCGATGCCTATGGCCAGCATGCAGGGCAGATGCCCGACCCTGTAAGCCAGGCGCTCGACCGTATCCTTGACCATCTGCATGCCGTGGATGACCGTCTGCGGGCGCTGGATCAGCTTCGGACCGTATCCGAGAAGCCGGAAACCGTTACCGATCAAGCGTCTGCAACGAAATTGATCGCCAAAGATCAGGGCAAGAGCGACTGAACCTCTTGGACGTGTAATTGACTAAATTAGTCAGGTATGTCAGAGTACTTTGCATAGGCTGTCAATCAAATACCTAACCCTTGGGCCCGCACCATGAAACTGACAACCAAAGGACGCTATGCGGTAACCGCCATGCTCGATTTGGCGCTGCACTACCAGCAGGGCGCCGTGACGCTTTCTGAGATCGCAAAACGCCAGGGCATCTCGTTGTCGTATCTCGAACAACTGTTCGCGCGCCTGCGCCGCAGCGGTCTGGTGGACAGCGTGCGCGGCCCGGGCGGCGGCTATACGCTGGCGCTGGCGCCGGACAAGATCACCGTGGCGCAGATCGTGATTACCATCAACGAGAACATCGACGCCACGCGTTGCGGCGGCGACCAGAACTGCCAGGGCGACGAACGTTGTCTGACCCATTACCTCTGGCAGTCGCTGAGCGAGCGCATTCACGAATTCCTCGATGGCATCACGCTGGCCGACCTTGTATCCGAGCCGAACGTGCGCGAGGTGGCCGAGCGCCAGCGGGATCGCAGCCGCGAGAAGCGCATCCCGGTCGCGGCCTCGCGCTAGAATGGCTATTTTTGTGCAAGCCTGCTTTCTTTAGCGGAGAGCACCATGAGAAAACCGATTTATCTGGATTACTCTGCGACCACGCCGGTCGACCCGCGTGTCGCGGCCAAGATGTGCGCCTATCTGACGCCGGACGGCGAGTTCGGCAACCCGGCATCGCGCTCCCACGTCTTCGGCTGGCATGCCGACGAAGCGGTGGAAGCGGCGCGCGCGCAGGTGGCGGCACTCATCGGCGCCGATCCCAAGGAGATCGTCTGGACTTCCGGCGCCACCGAGTCCGACAATCTCGCCATCAAGGGTGCGGCGGAGTTCTACAAAGGCAAAGGCAAGCACATCGTTACCTGCAAGACCGAGCACAAGGCGGTGCTGGATACCTGCCGGCATCTGGAGCGTGACGGATTCGAGGTCACTTATCTCGATCCTGAGCAGAATGGTCTGGTTACGCTCAGCAAGCTTGAAGCCGCATTGCGCCCGGATACGATTCTGGTGTCCATCATGCACGTGAACAACGAAATCGGCGTCATTCAGGACCTGGCCGCGATCGGCAAGCTGACGCGCGCCAAGGGCATCCTGTTCCACACCGACGCCGCGCAGAGCGCCGGCAAGGTGACGATCGACGTGAACGCCATGAACATCGATCTGCTGTCGCTGTCGGCGCACAAGGTTTATGGCCCGAAGGGCATCGGTGCGCTGTACGTGCGCCGTAAGCCGCGGGTGCGCCTCGAGGCGCAAATGCACGGCGGCGGACACGAGCGCGGCATGCGCTCCGGCACGCTGCCGGTGCACCAGTGCGTTGGCATGGGCGAGGCGTTCGCCTTGGCCAAGGCCGAAATGGCGCAGGAAAGCGAACGCATGCAGAAGTTGCGCGACCGCCTCTACAACGGTTTCAAGGGCATCGAAGAGGTGTACGTGAACGGCGACATGGACCATCGTATCGCCGGCAACCTCAACATCAGCTTCAACCTGGTCGAGGGCGAGTCGCTCATCATGGCGCTTAAGGACATCGCCGTATCCTCCGGATCGGCTTGCACCTCGGCGAGCCTCGAACCGTCGTACGTACTGCGCGCGCTCGGACGCAATGACGAGCTGGCGCACAGCTCGATCCGTTTTACCCTCGGCCGTTTTACGACCGAAGAAGATGTGGATTACACCATCAAGCTGGTGAAGGAAAAGGTCGGCAAGCTGCGCGATCTTTCACCGCTTTGGGACATGTACAAGGAAGGCATCGACCTCAGTACCGTGCAGTGGGCGGCACATTAACCATCGGATTAAACGAGAGGTAGACGACATGGCATACAGCGACAAAGTACTGGACCACTACGAGAATCCGCGCAACGTCGGCGCATTCGACAAGAACGACCAGTCGGTGGGCACCGGTATGGTCGGCGCGCCGGCCTGTGGCGATGTGATGAAGCTGCAGATTCGGGTGAACGAACTTGGCATCATCGAAGATGCCAAGTTCAAGACCTACGGCTGCGGTTCGGCGATCGCTTCAAGTTCCCTGCTCACCGAGTGGGTGAAGGGCAAAACCCTGGAACAAGCCGGGCAGATCAAGAATACCCAGATTGCCGAAGAACTGGCGCTGCCGCCGGTCAAGATCCACTGCTCGGTGCTGGCCGAGGACGCGATCAAGGCCGCGATCCACGACTATCAGGAGAAGCACGCCAAGGGCGACAAAGCCGATGCCGCCTGAGGCTGCTCACACACAGACATTGAAGACCGAAGGCATGCCCATGGGAATCCAGATGACTGAAGCCGCCGCCGCGCATGTGCGCAAGTCGCTCAGCAAGCGCGGCAAGGGTGAGGGCCTGCGTCTCGGTGTGCGTACTTCCGGTTGCTCGGGCAAGGCCTACGTGCTCGAGTTCGTGGACGCCATCCAGCCGGATGAAGTTGTATTCGAGAGCCATGGCGTAAAATTGATCGTAGACCCGAAGAGCCTGTTGTTCCTGGACGGCACGGTTCTCGACTACACCCGGGAAGGCCTCAATGAAGGCTTCAAGTTCGAGAACCCGAACGTAAAGGGCGAGTGCGGCTGCGGCGAAAGCTTCACCGTCTGACTGCTGACCGGCTTGAACTGCGCCGGCATGCAGGCCGATCTTGGAAAGAACTATTTTGAGCTGTTCGGCCTGCCGGTCGCCTTCGATCTCGATTCCGCCGACCTTGCCGTGCGTTACCGCGAGCTGCAACGCCGTTTCCATCCCGATCGTTTCGCCTCGGCCCCCGCGCCCGAACGGCGTCTGTCGATGCAGATGACGGCGCAGATTAACGCCGCCTTCCAGACGCTCAAGGATCCGGTCGCCCGCGCGCGCTATTTGCTCGGTCTTCAGGGCGTCGATACCGGTCAGGAAACAGACACCGCCATGAACCCGGCTTTTCTCATGGAGCAGATGGAACTGCGCGAGGCGCTTGCCGAAGCAATGTTGGGCACAGACCGGGACAGGCAGATCGAATCGCTGCGGCAACGGGTGAATACAGAGCTCGAGGTGAAATCCGCCTTGCTCCGCACCCATTTCGCGGAGAATTCGGAGCCGGCGCGTCGCCAGGCGCGCAATCTGGTGCGGGAGATGCAATTTTTGCAAAAGCTGACGCACGAGATTCAAGAACTGGATTAAAGTAGCCTCAGCGCATTTGTTTCCCGAGTTAATGATCACCCATGGCACTGTTGCAGATCAGCGAACCCGGTCAGTCCACCGCGCCGCACGAGCACCGGCTCGCGGCCGGCATCGACCTCGGCACCACCAATTCGCTGGTCGCGACGGTGCGCAGCGGGGTGGCCGATACACTACCGGATGATGCCGGCCGCCACTTGTTGCCGTCAGTGGTGCATTACCGGCGCGATGCCGAGCCGGAGGTGGGTGAGGTCGCGTTCGACGCGGCTGCGGACGATCCGCTGAATACCATCGCCTCGGTGAAGCGGCTCATGGGGCGCGGCATCGAAGACGTGGAACGCCTCGGCGACCTGTTGCCCTATGAGTTCATCCCGGGCGAAACCGGCATGCCGCGTATTCTCACGGCGGCCGGCGAACGCAGCCCGGTGGAGGTCTCGGCCGATATCCTCAGGGCGCTCAAGCGCCGTGCCGAGACCACGCTCGGCGGCGAACTCAGCGGCGCGGTAATCACCGTGCCTGCCTACTTCGACGAGGCGCAGCGTCAGGCCACCAAGGATGCGGCACGTCTCGCCGGTCTCAATGTCCTGCGCCTGCTCAACGAGCCGACCGCCGCGGCCGTGGCCTACGGCCTTGATCGGGCCGCCGAAGGGGTGTTCGCGATCTACGATCTGGGCGGCGGCACCTTCGACATTTCCATTCTGCGTCTCAACCGGGGTGTGTTCGAGGTGCTGGCCACGGCCGGCGACTCGGCACTCGGCGGCGACGACATGGATCACCGGATCGCGGACTGGATGTGGCAGCAGGCGGGTTTAAGCGCGCATACCGACCGCAAGCAGCAGCGCCGGCTGCTGCGCGATGCGCGCGATGCCAAACAGGCACTGAGTACTGCGGACAGCGTACCGGTGCAGGTGACGCGGCCCGACGCTACGATCTGGCACGGAATGCTCACGCGCGCCACGCTCGACGCCTTGGTCCAACCGCTGATTGACCGCACGCTGGCGCCGACGCGGCGCGCACTCAAGGATGCCGGGTTCAAGCCACCGGACATCAAGGAAGTGGTGATGGTCGGTGGTTCGACGCGTATGCCGCGCGTGCGCGAGCAGGTGGCGGCGTTTTTCGGGCGTGCACCGCTCACCGACATCGATCCCGACAAGGTGGTGGCGATCGGCGCCGCCATCCAGGCCGATATTCTGGCCGGCAACAAACCGGACAGTGACATGTTGTTGCTGGACGTGATTCCGCTGTCGCTCGGGATTGAGATCATGGGCGGCATGGTGGAGAAAATCATTCCGCGCAACTCGACGATTCCGACAGTGCGCGCCCAGGAATTCACCACCTTCAAGGACGGACAAACCGCGCTCCTTATTCATGTGTTGCAGGGCGAGCGCGAACTGGTCGCCGATTGCCGGTCGCTGGCGCGTTTCGAACTCAAGGGCATCCCGCCCATGGCCGCGGGAGCGGCGCGCATCCGCGTCACCTTTCAGGTGGATGCCGACGGCCTTTTGAGTGTCGCGGCGCGCGAGCAGGGCACCGGGGTTGAAGCGACCATCACCGTGAAGCCTTCTTATGGACTGACAGATGTCGAAATTAAGCGCATGTTGCGCGATTCAATCGCCTATGCCGGCGCGGACAACGCCGCGCGCAATTTGCGCGAGCGCCAGGTGGACGCGGATCGCGTGGTCGAGGCGGTGCAGGCGGCATTGGCCGCGGATGGCGAGAAGTATCTGAGTCGGGAGGAACGCGCGCGCATCGATACAGCGCTCGCGGTGCTCGGCCGGGCGCGCGCCGGAACGGACACGGTTGCGATCAAGCAGGCAATCGCCGCTCTCGATCAGGCGACCCAGACCTTTGCCGCACGCCGCATGGATGCGAGTCTGCGTGCGGCGCTTACTGGCCACCGGCTGGATGAATTCAAGTAAGGCGGCGGCGATGACCAAGCTTACATTCCTGCCGCACGCCGAAATCTGCCCGCAGGGCGTTACCATTGAGGTCGAGCCGGGCATCAGCATCTGCGATGCGGCGCTCAACGCCGGCATCAAAATCGAACATGCCTGCGAAAAGGCCTGTGCCTGCACCACGTGCCACGTGATTCTGCGCACCGGCTTCGAGGCGCTGGCGCCGGCTGAAGAGAAAGAAGAGGATCTGCTGGACAAGGCCTGGGGGCTCGAGCCCACATCGCGGTTGAGTTGCCAGGCCCGCGTCGGAAAGCAGGATCTCACGATCGAAATACCTAAATACACCATCAATATGGTGTCTGAGCACCATTAATGAAGCCCTATGCTGTACAGGGACGTACGAATGTGCCGCACATGGATGTGCCAATGCCGCGAGCGCTGGATGCGCGGGAGCGGCCCGCGAGCGGCGGAAAAACTGTTCCTGCGTTTGTCCCCGTAGGGACGGCTTCGCGCTCCGCACTTCCGCCATCCATGGCGGTCGCAGGGTGCGCAGGAGCGGCCTTCGTTCGTCCTTCGCTATATATTTAGGAGGCGTCATGAGTCTTAAATGGACCGACAGTCTTGAGATCGCCATTGCCTTGGGCGATGCGCACCCGGACATCGACCCGAAAACGATACGCTTTACCGACCTGTTTCAGTGGGTACAGGCGCTGGACGAGTTCGATGACGATCCAGCGCACTGCGGCGAAAAAATCCTTGAGGCGATCCAGATGGCCTGGATTGAGGAAGCGCAAGGCTGACGCCGCGCAGCGATCCTACAGCCGGTTTGTCTCGCCGCTGTCGAGCCGTTAAACTATGCTCTTGTTTTAAAAGGCCTGAACTTCTGTTCCAGGAACGACGGACCCGCGGAGATTGCATGACGATTGAACGTACCTTATCCATTGTGAAACCCGATGCCGTCGCCAAAAACAAGATTGGCGAAATTTGCGCGCGTTTCGAGAAGGCGGGCATGAGGATCGTGGCGGCCAGAATGTTGCACCTCAGCCGTCCCCAGGCGGAGGGATTCTATGCTGTGCATCGTGAGCGGCCGTTTTTCAGCGACCTCGTCACGTTCATGATCTCCGGCCCGGTGCTGGTGCAGGTACTGGAAGGCGAGGGCGCCGTTTTGAAGAATCGTGAGATTATGGGCGCCACCAATCCGGCGAACGCCGCACCTGGCACCATCCGCAAGGATTTCGCCAGCAGCGTCCAGGAGAACGCCGTGCACGGCTCGGATGCCGTAGACACGGCGCAGGTCGAGATCGGATATTTCTTCAGTGCGACCGAACTCTGTCCGCGCACCCGCTAGGCCGAAATAAATTTAATTATGGAAACGCCCGTCCCCGCCATCGCCAAAACCAATCTCCTCGGCCTCGATGCGCGCGCCATGCAGGCGTATTTCGCGGACCTGGGCGAGAAACCGTTTCGCGCCGGGCAGGTGTTGCAGTGGATACACCAGTATGGCGTCGACAATTTCGACGCCATGACCAACCTGAGCAAGGCGCTACGCACCCGGCTCGAGGAAAGCGCCGAGATCCGCGCGCCGGAGATCGAGCTCGATCAACTGTCCACGGACGGTACACGCAAGTGGCTATTGCGGCTGGCTGATGGCAACTGTATCGAAGCGGTGTTCATCCCCGAGGCCGAGCGCGGCACACTGTGCGTGTCCTCGCAGGTGGGTTGTACGCTTAACTGTTCGTTCTGCGCCACCGGACATCAAGGCTTCAATCGCAACCTCGAGGCCCACGAGATCGTCGCCCAGATGTGGGTGGCGAATCGTGCGCTCGGGCGCGATCCGAAGGGCGAGCGCATCATCACCAACGTGGTACTGATGGGTATGGGCGAGCCGCTGCTGAACTTCGACAACGTCATCGCGGCGGTCAAGATCATGCTCGACGATCTGGGCTACGGCCTGTCGCGCCGGCGCGTCACGCTCAGCACCGCCGGCATGGTGCCGATGCTCGAACGCCTGCGCGCAGAGTGTCCGGTGAGCCTGGCGGTGTCGCTGCACGCGCCCAACGACGCGCTGCGCGATGTACTGGTGCCGCTCAATCGCAAATATCCGATCGCCGAACTGCTGGCGGCCTGCAAGCGCTACGTCGAAGGCGACGCGCGTCGCCGCGTTACCTTCGAGTACGTCATGCTGGCCGGTGTGAACGACAGCGTCGCGCACGCCCATGAACTGGTGAAACTGCTGGAGAGTGTGCCGGCGAAGGTGAATCTCATCCCGTTCAATTCCTTTCCGCAGACGCAATACCAGCGCTCCGATGCCGCCACCATCGACCGCTTCCGCGCGGTGTTGATGGACGCCAACCTCATGACCCTGACGCGCAAGACGCGCGGTGACGACATCGACGCCGCCTGCGGCCAGCTTGCCGGGCGCATCCACGACCGTACCCTGCGTTCGCAACGCTTGCGCCGGAGCACACCCGCGACATGAAACGCTGCATGTTGTTACTGGTTGTAACCTGCCTGTGGCTGGTCGGTTGCGCCTCCCAGGCGGAGCGCGATGAGAAGACGGCGCGTCACAGCAGCCGTGTCCAAACCCTGACGCAACTCGGCGCCAATTACCTGTCCCGCAACCAATTGGATATCGCACAACAGGAGTTGGAGCGCGCGCTCGCACTCAACGCCGATGATTCGCAGGCGAATCACATCATGGGCCTGTTGCAGATTCGCCTGAAGCGCGACGACCTGGCCGACAATTATTTCCGCCGCGCCATCCGCGAGCAGCCGCAAAATTCCGATGCGCGCAACAGTTACGGGGTATTCCTGTGCGAGCGCGGACGCCTGGACGAGGCCGATGCGCAGTTTCGCGTCGCCATTCAGGAACCGCTTTACAAATCGCCGGAGCAGGCCAGCCTCAACGCCGGCATCTGCCAGATGAAGAAGCCCGATAAACAAGCGGCGGCCGGGTACTTTCGCAACGCCCTGAAGTACGATCCGCGCCAGCCGCTGGCGCTGCTGCACATGGCGCGTCTGAGCCTCGAGGCGGGCGAGGCGCTTGCGGCACGCGGTTTCATGCAGCGTTATTTTGAAGTCGCCAAGGATTCGCCCGAGGCGTTGCTGCTCGCGTTTCGCATCGAACGCAGCCTCGGCGCCAAGGATGCCCAGGCCAGCTATGCATTGCGGTTGCGCGGCAAGTTCCCGGAATCCGCGGAAGCGAAGTTTCTGCGCAGCCTGACAGGAAAAGGATCGCCATGACCAATGCCACCTCGGAATCCGCACCACACGCATCGGTCCGTGGCCCCGGCGAGCAGCTGCGCCAGGCGCGTACCGACCTGCACCTGACGCACGAGGAGGTGGCGGCGACACTACATCTGGCCTCGCGCCAGATTCAGGCGCTGGAGCTGGACGACTACACCAGCCTGCCGGGCGCCACCTATGTGCGTGGTTATCTCAAGAGCTACGCGCTTCTGCTCGGCCTCGCGCCGGGTCCGATCCTGGATGCGCACGCGCGTCTCACCGCCGCGCCGGCGGCGCCGAGTCTCGGCACGATCTCCCCGCAGAAGGAAATCACCAGTCGTCATCACCAGGTGCGTTTCGTCACCTACGTCGTTGCGTTGCTGGTGATCGGGCTCGCTGTCGCCTGGTGGCAGGGCCGCGATACGCGCCCACCCAACCCGTTGCTGGCTGCGCGCGACGCCGAATCAGTTAATCCGGAAGCGGCTCCGGCCGCGGATGCGCCGCTGCCAACCGGCAACCTGGCAGAAGAAGTCCCGCCCACCGTCGTACCTGAAACACCGGCCCCTCCGCAGACGCCCGTGGCGGTTGCGCCGCCACCGAGCGCCCCCGTGCCCTTGCCCGCCGGCCCGCGTGTGAATCTGGTGCTCCGCGCCGAGCAGGATTCCTGGGTGGATATCCGCGACGCGCGGCAGGTCAAGCTACTGTACGAGACGGTGCCGGCCGGGCGCACGGTGTCGCTCGAAGGCGTGGCGCCGGTGAGCATTTTCCTCGGCAATGCCGCAGGCGTGCGTCTGGATTACAATGGCAAGGCGGTGGACATCGGACAACACCGGCGCGGGATGATGGCGCGCTTCACGCTTGGCAATGGCGAAGCCGCGATTGCGCCGCCGCGCTGAGGCAGGTGCGGCCATTTCCAGCCGCGTATCCAGCAAGAACCAGGAACCGAGACACACCCTGTGAGCAAGGCCATCCAGGCCATCCGCGGCAT
>CAYJBG010000007.1:0-9571 GCA_964368085.1 uncultured Acidiferrobacterales bacterium
GTGGTCGAAGACCTGATCCGCGGCAAGGTGGTGTTTCAGAGCAGCGAGCTCGACGATCTCATCATCGCGCGCTCCGACGGCACGCCGACCTACAATTTCACCGTGGTGGTGGACGACATGGACATGCAGATCACCCATGTGATCCGCGGCGACGACCACCTCAATAACACCCCGCGCCAGATGAACATGCTCAAGGCGCTCGGCCACACGCCGCCGGTGTACGCGCATGTGCCCATGATTCTGGGCGCGGACGGTGCGCGCCTGTCCAAACGCCACGGCGCGGTGAGTGTCATGCAGTATCGCGACGAGGGTTTTCTGCCCGAGGCGCTGCTCAATTACCTCGTGCGGCTCGGCTGGTCGCACGGCGATCAGGAGATTTTCTCAATGGAGGAGATGATCCGGTTGTTTGAGGTCACAGCGGTGCACAGCTCGGCGGCCGCGTTTAACCCCGAGAAACTGCTGTGGCTCAATCAACACTATATTAAGACTGCCGACCCCAAACACGTGGCGCACCACCTGAGCCATCATCTCGGCAAGCTCGGTATCGACCCGGCGCGCGGACCGGATCCGGTCGAGGTGGTGAAGGCGCAGCGCGAGCGCGCCAAGACCCTTGCCGAAATGGCGGCGGCCAGCGCGTTCTTCTATAAGGATGTCGCAGTCTACGAGCCGAAGGACGCGGCGGCGCATCTCAAACCGGATGTGCTCGAGCCACTCACTGAGCTGCGCAAGTGGCTCGTCGGCCTGCCGCAGTGGAGCGCCGAGACGATTCACGCGGCGGTCAATGGCCTGGCCGAGGCGCGCGGCCTCAAGCTCGGCAAGATCGCCCAGCCGTTGCGCGTGGCGGTGACCGGGCGCGCGGTGTCGCCGCCGATCGACATCACGCTCGCCCTGCTCGGACGCGAGCAAACCCTCAAGCGCCTCGATCGTGTGCTCGAACATATCCGCCAAACGCAAGTCATCTGATTGCCGTGCGTTTCGTCCGGTTCTGCCTGCTCACGCTCACGCTGTTCCGGCGCTATCCATGCGCAGTGGCAGCTTGACCTGCGCCACCCGCGGACGGTAAAGTACCGCGCCTTTGACGGGGCCATAGCTCAGCTGGGAGAGCGCCTGCATGGCATGCAGGAGGTCGCCGGTTCGATCCCGGCTGGCTCCACCAACTTTTGTATATATAGATAGTCACCTGCCCATCTGTCCCCATCGTCTAGAGGCCTAGGACACTTCCCTTTCACGGAGGCGACCGGGGTTCGAATCCCCGTGGGGACGCCATACAGACAAACCCCCGGTACCTTCCAGGTACCGGGGGTTTTATGTTTTCGCGTCTGCAACATGCGGCGGAACGTCCATTCCGCCTTAAAAATGGCTACAATGCGCGCAATCGGTTGGCTCACGGCAGCCATCCCGATGAAGAATAACGATTCAGGACAAAGACATGCAGACGTGGCTGGTCACCGGCGGCGCCGGATTTATCGGATCGAACTTCGTCCTGGCAACGCGCCGTCAGGGGCTTGTACGGGTCGTGAACCTCGATCTCCTGACCTACGCCGGCCATCCCGAGAATCTTGCGGCGCTCAAGGCCGACCCTGACTACGTGTTTGTGCAGGGCGATATCGGCGACGAGGCCCTGATCGCGAAACTGTTGGCCGAACACAGGCCCGTAGCGATCGTGAATTTTGCCGCCGAGTCGCACGTGGACCGTTCGATCCACGGTCCGCAGG
Source organism: uncultured Acidiferrobacterales bacterium (assembly GCA_964368085.1). Taxonomy (GTDB): domain Bacteria; phylum Pseudomonadota; class Gammaproteobacteria; order Acidiferrobacterales; family UBA6901; genus UBA6901. Next base: position 1,716 of record CAYJBG010000007.1, read on the forward strand.
CCTTCATCAAGACCAATATCGTCGGCACGCACACGCTGCTGGCCGGGGCGCTCAATTACTGGAAGGAGCTGGATCGAGGCGCACAGGCGGCGTTTCGCTTCCTGCATGTTTCGACCGACGAGGTGTACGGCAGTTTGACCGCGGATGCGCCGGCCTTTTCCGAAGAACATCCGTATCAGCCGAACTCGCCGTATGCCGCGAGCAAGGCGGCGGCCGATCATCTGGTGCGCGCCTATCACCGCACCTACGGTCTGCCGGTGCTCACCACCAACTGCTCGAACAACTACGGTCCGTACCAGCACCCGGAAAAACTCATTCCGCTTATTATCCAGAATGCCCGTGCCGGCAAGCCGCTGCCGATCTACGGCGACGGCCAGCAGGTGCGCGACTGGCTGCACGTGGAGGACCATTGCACGGCGATAAGAACAGTTTTGGCGACAGGGTGGCCGGGCGAGAACTATAACATCGGCGGTAATGCCGAGCGCGCCAATCTGAGCATCGTGCACAGCATCTGTCGCTTGCTGGACGAGCGCTTCCCGCAAGCCGCGCCGCACGCACGTCACATCGCCCATGTCGCCGACCGTCCCGGCCACGACCGGCGCTACGCGATCGATGCGAGCAAGATCAAACGCGAACTCGGCTGGCAGCCGGCCATGAGCTTCGAGGCAGGCATCGCCAAAACCGTGCAATGGTATCTGGACAACGACAGCTGGGTGCAGGCGGTGAGCAATGTTCAGCACCAGGAATGGCTCAAGAAAAACTATCCGACACAGGGCCGCAGCACATGAAAGGGATTATTCTCGCCGGCGGCGCCGGCACGCGACTCGCGCCGCTCACCAACGTCATGAGCAAGCAGCTCCTGCCGGTGTACGACAAGCCGATGATCTATCATCCCTTGTCCACGCTCATGCTCGCCGGCTTGCGTGAAATATTGATTATCTCCACACCACAGGATTTGCCGCGCTTCCGCGAGTTGTTCCGCGATGGCGCGCATCTCGGTCTGTCGTTCGATTACATCGAACAACCGCGCCCGGAGGGCATCGCCCAGGCGTTTATTCTCGGGCGCAAGTTCCTGAACAACGGCCCGGCGGCGCTGGTGCTCGGCGACAATATCTTTTATGGGCATGGCATGCCGGAACAGATGCAGGCCGCCGCGAAGCTTGGCGTGGGCGCGACCGTGTTTGCCTACCGCGTCAAGGACCCCCAGCGTTACGGCGTGGTGCACTTCGACGCGCACGGCAAGGCCATCGACATCGAAGAGAAGCCCAAGGCCCCGAAATCCAACTACGCCGTCACCGGCCTGTATTTCTACGACCGGCGCGTGTGCGACATCGCCGCCGCGCTCAAGCCCTCGGCGCGTGGCGAGCTTGAGATCACCGATCTGAACCGCGTGTATCTTGCCGACGGTTCGCTGCGCGTGGAAAAGCTCGGGCGCGGTTCCGCCTGGCTCGATACCGGCACGCACGAGTCGCTGCACCAGGCGGCCAACTACATCCAGGCGATCGAGGCGCGTCAGGGTCTCAAGGTGGCGTGTATCGAGGAGGTCGCCTACCAGATGGGGTTCATCGACCGGGCGCAACTGGAAAAACTCAGCCTTGGCATGGGCAACGACTACGGCGCTTACCTGCGCGAGGTGGCGGAGCAAGGCCGCGAGCCGAACTGAACATGGAAATCGTCGATCTGCCGCTGACCGGTCTCAAGCTGATTCGCCCGCGCGTGTTTCCGGATGAACGCGGTTACTTTCTAGAGACCTGGCAACAGAAGAAGCTTGCCAATCTCGGTTTCAGCGAACGCTTCGTGCAGGACAATCTGTCGTTCTCGCGTCGCGGTGTACTGCGTGGTTTGCATTACCAGCAGCCCACCTGGCAGGGCAAGCTGGTGCTGGCGATCGAAGGCGAGATTTTCGATGTGGCCGTGGACATCCGGCGCGACTCACCGACCTTCGGCAAGTGGTACGGTCTCATACTCAACGCCCGGACTCACGAGCAGCTGTACGTCCCGCCCGGTTTCGCGCATGGCTTCTGCGTGCTGAGCGATACGGCGCGCGTCATGTACAAGTGCACCCATTTCTACGTCCCGAGCGAGGAATACACGCTGCTCTGGAACGACCCGGACCTCGGCATCGATTGGCCGGTGAAAGACCCGATTCTGGCCGACAAGGACAGGCAGGGCGTGCGCCTCAAGGATGCATTGATCCCCGGATGAACAGAAGGAAGGCGGGCCCGCACAAAAATAACCATACTACTGAACTTTACGGAATAGCTTGACGCATCCCCCTCTCCCCAGCCCTCTCCCCCAAGGGGAGAGGGAGTGTTTTTGCCTCTCCCCTTGGGGGAGAGGCCGCGCGCAGCGCGGGAGAAGGGGCGGGTGGGTGAGGCGATGGCTGTCAAGTCATTATGTGAACGTCAACATGGAAAGCACGCTTGCACAAAAATAGTCGTACTATCCTGTTGTTCGGCGCCAACGGCCAGCTGGGATCGAAGCTCCAGGGCCTGCTCGCCACCAAGGGCGCGGTGCGTGCGGTGGACGCGTCCGAACTCGATCTGCGCGACCTGCCGAAACTGCGCGCGCTCATTCTCGATACAAGCCCCGAACTGATCGTAAACGCCGCCGCCTACACGGCCGTGGATGCCGCCGAATCGGATGCCGACAACGCGCGCCTGGTGAACAGCGAAGCGCCGCGCGTCATGGCCGAAGCCGCGCGCGAGTGCAGCGCACTGCTGGTACATTACTCGACCGATTATGTCTTCGACGGCGCCGCGCGCACGCCGTACACGGAAGACTCGCCCGTGAATCCGCTCGGCGTGTACGGCGCCACCAAACTCGCCGGCGAACGGGCGGTGGCGGAGTCCGGCGCGGCGCATCTCATTCTGCGTACCGCGTGGCTGTATTCCAATCATGGCAAGAATTTTCTCAATACCATGCTTGCGCTCGCCGCCGGGCGCGACGAGCTGCGCGTGGTGAATGATCAGTCCGGCTGTCCGACCTACGCCGATCTGGTCGCCGAGGCGAGTGTGCGCATGCTGGACGGCATGTTTGCCGCCGGCCGTGCGCGTCAGGAACGTTGCGGGTTGTATCACCTGTGCTGCGAAGGTGTGACCACGTGGCAGGGTTTTGCCAAACGCATTATCGACCTTGCCGGTTTCGGCGCACGCGTGCGCGTTGTGCCTATCACCACCGCCGAATACCCGACGCCGGCGAAGCGGCCGGCCTATTCGGTGCTCGCCAATGCCAAGTTTGAGCGCGTTTTCGGGTTCCGTCTGCCGGGCTGGGAAGACGGTTTGAAACGTTGCCTCGCGGAACGGACGGCGCGTGGATAGCCGCGCCGCACTCGGACCCGGCGGGCCGTTTGCCGGGCAGGTTCCGGGGTTCACGCCGCGCGCCGGCCAGCAGGACATGGCCGCGCATCTCGAACGGGTGCTGGCCGACCAGTCTACCCTGATTGCCGAGTCCGGCACCGGCACCGGCAAGACCTTTGCGTATCTGGTGCCGGCCTTGCTGTCCGGAAGCAAGGTGTTGATCTCGACCGGCACCCGCAACCTGCAAGACCAGTTGTTCCACCGCGATCTGCCGATGGTGCGCGCCGCCCTGGCGCTGCCGGCGACCGTGGCGCTGCTCAAGGGCCGCGCCAATTATCTTTGTCTGCATCGCCTGGAACGCGCCGGGCAGGAGGTGCGTTTCGTCAACAACGCCAGGTCCGGAGAGTTGGTGCGCGTGCGCGAATGGGGCGCGCGCACGCACAGCGGCGATATCAGCGAGCTAGCCGAAGTGCCGGAGGATTCGGATATCTGGCCGCTCGTGACCTCGACCACCGAGAATTGTCTGGGCAGCACCTGCGAGCGCTATGACGATTGCTTCGTCAACAAGGCGCGGCGCGATGCGCTAGTCGCGGATGTGCTGGTCGTGAACCATCATCTGTTTTTCGCCGATCTGGCGCTGCGCGAAGAAGGCTTCGGCCAGCTCTTGCCGGGGGTCGAGGCGGTGATTTTCGACGAGGCCCACCAGCTTCCCGAAATCGCGTCAAACTTCTTCGGTCTGAGTTTGAGCAGTCATCAGCTTTTGAGTTTGTGCCGCGACACCGTGACCGAGGAACTCAAGGAGAACAGCGCCGTGGCCGGTTTACAGACCGCGGCCGCGAAACTGGAAAAGTCGGTCGCCGATCTGCGCCTCGCCTTCGGCGTTGAACCGCAGCGCGCGGCGTGGGGCGCGATCAGCGGGCGCAAGGGCTTTGCGGCCGCGCTCGGTGACACCCGCCAGCGTCTCACTAAACTTACCAATCTGCTCGATCAAGCCGCGGCGCGCGGCACGGGTCTCGCCGCCTGCTTCCGGCGCGCCTCTGTCTATCTCGACCGGTTGCTGCTGCTCAGCGACAATCCGCCGCCGGACACCATTCCATGGTTCGAGACCGGCGCGCGCAATTTCTTTCTGCGCCTCACGCCCATGGACGTGGCCACGCCGTTTCGCGCCAGCATGGCCGATCACCCGCGCGCTTGGGTGTTTACGTCGGCGACCCTCGCCGTGGACGGCAATTTCGATCACTTTCGCGCGCAGCTTGGATTGGAAGAGGCGGAAACCGGAATTTGGGAAAGCCCTTTCGACTACGCACAACAGGCGCTGTTGTATCTGCCGCAGGACTTGCCGGAACCGTCGGCGCCGGACTATACGGAACGCGTGCTGGAAGCGGCGCTGCCGGTGGTGGTGGCAAGCCGCGGGCGCGCGTTTCTGCTGTTCACCAGTCACCGTGCGCTCAAATTCGCCGCCGACTGGCTGCCCGGCCGTATTGAGTATCCTTTACTGGTGCAAGGCACGGCGCCGCGCGCCGAGCTGCTGGAGCGTTTTCGCCACCTCGGCAATGCCGTGTTGCTCGGCACCGGCAGTTTCTGGGAAGGCGTGGATGTGCGCGGCGAGGCCTTGTCGTGCGTCATCATCGACAAACTGCCGTTCGCCTCGCCGGACGATCCGGTGCTGCAAGCGCGCGCCGCGGCCATGCAAGAGGCCGGGCGCAACCCGTTCATGGATTATCAATTGCCGAACGCGGTCATTGCCTTAAAGCAGGGCGTCGGGCGCCTGATACGCGATGTGCAGGATCGCGGCGTGCTGGTGCTGTGCGATCCGCGTCTGCGCAGCAAGGGCTACGGAAAAATATTTCTCGCCAGCCTGCCGCCCCTGTCACGCACGCGCGATCTTGCAACCGTACAACAGTTCTTCGCGGCTTCCGCCGACCAGCCCGCGCCCGCCGTCCGCCGAGTCAATCCTTGAACGCGCCATGAAGCTTCTCGCCCTCGACACCGCCACGGAAGCCTGCACCGTTGCGTTGTGGCTGGACGGTAACGTTCTGGAGCGTAACGAACTCGGCGGGCAACATGCAGAACGCCTGCTGCCGATGGTGGACACGCTGCTTGCCGAGGCAGGTCTGGCGCTGACACAGCTCGATGCACTCGCGTTCGGTCGTGGGCCGGGCTCGTTCACCGGACTGCGCATCGGCGCCGGTGTTACGCAGGGGCTGGCATTTGGCGCCGACCTGCCGGTGGTGCCGGTGTCATCGCTTGCCGCGCTGGCGCAAGGCGTGGATGCACCCAGGGTGTTGGCGGCGTTCGACGCACGCATGCAACAGGTGTATTGGGGGGCCTACCGGCGCAACGCACAGGGACTCATGGAGTTGCAGGGCAACGAGCAGGTGTTGTCGCCACAGCAAGTTCCGGTGCCGGACGACGAAGGTTGGGTGGGTGCAGGTCCGGGCTGGGACGCCTATCATGCCGGTCTGCAACCTCATCTCGGCCAGCGCCTCACAGCGTGGTATCCGCAACTCCTGCCGCAGGCGCGCCATGTTGCCGAGCTTGCCGTGAGCGCGTTCCGTGCGGGCGCCACGGTTGCGCCAGGTTCAGCCCTTCCTGTTTATATCCGTGATGACGTTGCCGTAAAGCAGTTACCTCGCTAGTCCACCGGCAACTGCATGCGATTCGAAATCTTGTCGGCCATTCATTCCGTGCACGACCCCATAGGCATCGGTTGCCGTCTCACACCTGCTTCATGCGGCGGCCCCAGCTGCACATAGTGCGTGTAAGGACTGTAAGGAAGCTGGTTTAGGATGAACAAATATGCTTATACACTTATACAAATACCGAGTTGGCGACAGAGGAGGCGAGCGATTAAAAAAATCAATGAGTTGTATAGGGCAAGACTAAAAAATCGAGGATTGCGCACCCAGATGTAGTTATGGATTCTCGCCGCAGCACGCTGTCCTCACATTGAATACTTTGTGGCTCATCACGATCTGACACAACGTCAAACACTTGACACGCATACCTTACTTATAGTTAAGTTCCCTGCCGGAAGATGCAGGCGTGGAACATCGCCGCCGTTTGTACTCCGGGAAGAACCTGCATCACCATCATAAAGAATACCGTGCGGGGCAATACGAAAAATAAAGTGAAGGTAAAAAATCAGAACTAACGCATGCAACATGGCGTTACACGAAGGAAAAACTCTCAAGTAGCAGCAGTTCAAAAAATCAACAAGCAGGACGGGAGGACAGTATGGAAGCACCTTCTGCGTTTTTCTTGGGGCGTTTGGTTCGCAGGGTTGTGGTAACAGGAATTGCCACTGCACTTCTCCTTGCTTTACCTGCCCACGCCGCCCCCACAACGCCGATCGGCGCCACCGCCGGCTCGTTCTCGGTTGACGGGAACGGCGGGGCCAATTATTCGATTCCGATCGCCATCCCCCCCGGCACCGCCGGTATGGCCCCAAGCCTCGCGCTCAGTTACAACCAGCAGATTGACAGCGGCATTCTCGCCAAGGGTTGGTCGGTCTCCGGCCTTTCGGTGATCTCCCGCTGTGGCCGTACCCTCCCGCTCGACGGCCAGAAGGGCGGGGTGAGCTACGATGACAACGACCGCTTCTGCCTCGACGGCCAACGGCTCGTCGCCATCAACAACGGGACGTACGGCGCCAACGGCACCGAGTACCGCACCGAGCGTGAATCGTTCAGCAAGATCGTCTCCACCCGGGATGCCGCTTTTACCGGCAAGGGTCCCCAGTCCTTCAAGGTCTGGACTGCTTCCGGTTCCATCATGGAGTACGGCGTCAGCACCGATGCCCGCATCGAAGCCCAGGGACGCACCGACAATTCCGTGCGCCTGTGGGTCCTGAACAAGGTCCAGGACCGGGCCGGCAATTACTTCACCCTCTCTTATTTTGAAGACACCGCCAACGGCGAATACCGCCCGACACGCATCGATTACACCGGCAACAGCGCTGCCAGTCTCACCCCGTACAACTCGGTGCGCTTCGTGTACGAAGCCCAAAACCGTCCAGACATCGTCCCACGCTATGAAGGCGGCAGCAAAATCCAATCCACGCGCCGGCTCACCAACCTTCAGACCTACGCCGACAACACCCAAGTCCGGGACTACAAGCTCACCTACGACAACAACGGGGCGGTTGGGGCCTCACGTCTCATCGGTGTGCAGGAGTGTGGGGGTGATGGAGTATGCTTGGATCCTACAGGCTTGAGGTGGGTGAGTAGCGGCACTGGTTATTCTGAAAGCGCAATCAATCAACTCCCCACGAACATCTACGACGGATCGGGTTATGCCTGGGGTCAATTCATCGATGTGAATGGTGATGGCCTACCGGATTGGGTTGTTGCTATCCAGTCTGGTACGACGTCATACAGGACGACATACCTGAATACTGGCGCGGGGTGGATTGCCGACCCCACCTACGATCTGCCAACGAATATCTGGGACGGTCAATATCAACCGTGGGGCCAGTTCGTCGATGTGGACGGTGATGGCATTCAGGACTGGATGATGGCGAAGCAGAGTGGCTCCACATCATACAGGACCACGTAT
>CAYJBG010000007.1:9671-37085 GCA_964368085.1 uncultured Acidiferrobacterales bacterium
TCAGGACTGGATGATGGCGAAGCAGAGTGGCTCCACATCATACAGGACCACGTATATCAGCAGACCAGCCAGCAACTGCACTACCCGCAGCTGTAAGTGGGTCGAGTCACCCGCGCATCAACTCCCCACGAACATCTACGACGGATCGGGTTATGCCTGGGGTCAATTCATCGATGTGAATGGTGATGGCCTACCGGATTGGGTTGTTGCTATCCAGTCTGGTACGACGTCATACAGGACGACATACCTGAATACTGGCGCGGGGTGGATTGCCGACCCCACCTACGATCTGCCAACGAATATCTGGGACGGTCAATATCAACCGTGGGGCCAGTTCGTCGATGTGGACGGTGATGGCATTCAGGACTGGATGATGGCGAAGCAGAGTGGCTCCACATCATACAGGACCACGTATTTGCGAAATGCTCCGGGGCAATCGACCGCCCTGCAGTCAATTACCACCGGCCTCGGTGCCACCACGAGCGTCGAATACAAACCTCTGACCAACAGCACTGTCTACACCAAAGATACTTCCGGTGCTTACCCTTATCATAATATTCAAAACCCCACCTACGTCGTCTCCCGCTACACCGTCAGCGACGGCCTCGGCGGCGAACACGGCGCGAGTTATAAATACGCCGGCGCCAAGACCCATCTTAAAGGCGGCGGTTGGCTCGGCTTCCGCGAGATCACGATCAGCGACGAACGCAGCGGCGGCAAGGTCGTCACCAGCCACAACCAGAACTTCGAAGCCGGTACTCACGGCACTATTGCCCGCAGCCAGAATTACCTGAACGGGGTCCTCACGAGCCAGACGGAGAACTTCTACAGCGCCCGCGCGTTCCTGACTGGCGCCTATGCCGGCAAACAAAAGTTCATCCAGCTCGATGCCTCGCTCAGCCGGAAGCACGAACTTAACGGCGCCGAATTGAGCTGTGCCCAGATCAACACCACGTACGACGACTTCGGCTCTGCGTTGTCGGTGGTGTCGAAGGTGGCGCCCAGTTGTAGCTTCGCTAACCCCTTCACCAAGACCACCACCGCTACCTACGATCACGACACGGTGAACTGGCGTCTTGGCCGCATCACCCTTTCCAAGTCCGTGAACGAAGCCCCCGGGGTGCCGGCCATCACCCGTACCGTGGCCTACACCTACGGCGCGAACGGATTCATGACCAGCGACATCGTCGAACCCGATTCCACCACGCTGCGGGTCACCAGCAGCTATACATATGATCCATCGTTCGGCAACCGCACCAAGGTGACGATCAGCGGTCCGAACTTCACCAGTCGCGACCCCGCCACGACCACCTACGACGGCCGCGGTCAGTTCCCGCTGACCACCACCAATGCCCTCCTCGGCCACAGCGAGACCCGGGTGTTTGATCCGAAGTGGGGCGCGGTCACTAGCCACACCGGCCCGAACGGGCTTGTCACCACCATGGATTACGACGGCCTCGGCCGGCTGATCTCGACCACCAGCCCGGATGGCAAGACCGTGACCACGGCGCTCGCCCTGTGCGACGGCAACGACCCCGCGTGCCCGGTACCACTTGCCAAGACCAAACTCACCACCACGGTCACCGGTGCCGGCAGCATCGCGCCGAGTGTGGTCTACCTTGATCTGCTTGGCCGCACCCTTCGCACCAAAGGCACGGCGTTCGACAACCAGAGCGTGTACCAGGACACCGAGTACAACAACTTAGGCCAGGTGGCACGCAGTTCATTGCCGTACTACGCCGGCGCCAGCCCCAGCCAGTGGACGGGCTACGCTTACGACGCCGCCGGCCGGGTGACGAGCGTCACTCCTCCGGATGGCAGCGTGCCCACCACCACGGTCTACCAGGTGGCCACCGGTATCGGTCCGAAGGTGTGCGTTACCAACGCCTTGAACCAAACCTCGTGCGTCACGGCGAACGCCGCCGGTCAGGTGATCGAGAGCGCCGATGCCTTGAACGGCAAGACTGTTCTCAGCTTCGATGCAATTGGCAACGTCACCAAGGTCGTGGACGCCAAGAACAACACCGTGCTCACAGCGGTGTACGATACTCGGGGCCGTAAGACCAGCATGGTCGATGCTGACAGCGGCGCCCATACCTATAACTACAACGCACTCGGCGAACTCTTGAGCGAGACCGACGCCAAGGCCCAGACCACGAGCGCTACCTACGATCTTCTGGGCCGCATTGAGACCCGCACCAATCTTGAAGGCACCTTTACCTGGACCTACGACACCGCCGCCTTGGGCAGCACCGGCCGACAGGCCAAGGGCCGCCTGGCGAGTATCACGGGTCCCGGCAGCTACGCGACCACTCCGAGCTACGACAACTTCGGTCGCGCACTCAGCCAGACGACGGCCATTGACGGCACGAATTACACAATCGCCACTGCCTACGACACCTTGGGTCGCCCCGACACCATCACTTATCCCACGGGCTTCAAGACTAGAAATTGCTACGACTCGGCAAGTCGCTTGATTGAGGTGCGTGACGCCTCAACCGGTGCTGACTGCAATGCGGGTACCAGATTCTGGAAGGCCAACGCCTACGATGAGTTTGGCAAGTCCCTGAGCCACAGCTTCGGCAATGGACTGACCACCGAATTGACCTACGATCCCCTCACCCATGCCCTCAAGACCGTGCGCACAGGGACGGGCGGGGCGGTGCAGAATCTTGAGTATGGCTTTGACGCGCTCGGGAATCTTATAAGCCGGCTCGACAACATCCAGGGCTTTACAGAGACTTTCGGTTACGATGCCCTGAATCGCCTCACCCAGGTCGCCGGTCCCAGCCCCAAGACCTATGCGTATGACGCGATCGGCAACTTCACCACTAAGTCCGACGTCGGCAGCTACAGCTACCACGCCACCAAGGTGCACGCCGTCACCGGTACCGTCGGCGCGCTGAACAGCACCTATACCTATGATGATAACGGTAACCTGCAGACCGGCGCCGGCCGCACGCTCACCTACACAAGCTTCAACAAACCGAAGACCATCACCGTCAACGGACTCACCAGCACCATTACCTATGGCCCCGGCTTCGAGCGCCTGACCAAGACCAATTCCCAGGGCGCGACCGTGTACCTCGGCAAGCTCTACGAGCGCTTCACTCAGGGCAGCGCCATCACCCATCGCCACTACGTCGCCTCCCCGGCCGGACTCGTGGCGGTGGTCAGCCAAGGCGCGACCAACAATGTGCGCTATCTGCACGGCGATCACCTCGGTTCCACCAGTGTGATCACCGATGAAACCGGCATCGTGGTGGAACGCCTGAGCTTCGACCCGCACGGCAAGCGTCGCCAGCCGAACGGCCAGGACGCCACTCAACCGATTGAGAGCAGCGTCAACCGTGGCTACACCGGCCACGAGATGGATGACGAGTCCGGCCTCATTAACATGAACGCCCGCGGGTACGACCCGGTGCTGGGGCGGTTTATGCAGGCGGACGTGATTGCCGATAGCTTCGGCGGACAGGGGCTCAATCGCTACAGCTACGTTCTCAACAACCCGTTGAGCGCGACGGACCCGAGCGGGAACAGGAGTTTCCTAAAGCGGCTGACGTCAAAGCAAATATTCTGGTACGGGCCGCTGTTTCTGTACACAGCTTCACCAGATAGATTCACGGCTACGGGTTTTGAACATTATGTGAAAGTGAATCACCAAGAGCCGATGTTGATGAGGAATCCCAAGCTCATCCCGGTCGTCAAGGTTGTGATCTCGGCGGTGATCTTTTACTTCACCGGCAGCGAGACGGCCGCCTTGTTCAACGGCATGTATGACGCCCGATTTACCTACCTCATGGGCGGCGACAACACTGATCAGTGGCATGCGTTTAACCGTAGTTATTCCTCAACCTTGTTGACCTCCTACGTCAGTCAAGCTTTCCCGATCGAGACCGGTGCCTCGTGGGAATCCATTACGTTCACAGTTGCCGCCCGTGGCGTGGCCAGCGGCGCGGCCGCGGAGATTCAGGGTGGGGACTTCTGGCAGGGGTATGCGTCGGGAGCTGGGTGGGCATTGTTGGACTACATCGGCTTGGCTATGCGAGAAGGAATGAAGACGCAGTCTGGTATAACGGACACCGGCCAGCAAAGTGGTGTCAGTGAAGGATTGAACGGTGATGGCTTTAATCTCGCGGGATGCCGCGATGGCAGTACGGGCCTCTGTCTAGGTGGTTTTGAGGGCAACATAAAATACTTCTTGTATTGCTCTGGATCGTGTCTTGGAGGTGCTATAGGTAATGGCCCCCTTCTAGGTGGCCTGACATACAGCGCTGGAGGTTTCTGGAATTCCGTATTTGAAGCTTTTGCTGGACCACATGATTTCTTGAATAATCTCGCATATGGCTATGACGCCGCTACTGGAATGGCATCTCGCACCGGAATAATAGGCGGTGACTTTACTAGTATTTTAAATGTCGTGATCGCCACGCCCATCGCCGCTTCGCACTTTCTCGGCGACTACAATTTCGTTACGACTGATTTCATGGTGGGCCGACGATAGAGAGAAATGGTCCGATCATGCCCATCTATTCCTATACCGCCCTAAGTCCTCAAGGTCAGGAAGCGTAGCCCGGGTTAGGCGCGCAGCGCCGTAACCCGGGTTATCGCCACTCGCCTCAATAGCCCGATGTCCTTCTTGAAGGAAAGGAGTCGTTGACAGGGTAGGCGTATCAAGAAATAGCTGTATCGGTTCCATTTCTGGCGGCAACGTTTCGGCTTTGTCATCTTAACGAGATGTGTGCACACAGCCGCCCTCAATATCACTTCGCGTACAGTCGTTTAGACCGATCTCCGCCACGGCGAGACGGTTGACCACGGCGCTCGTTTTGGACTAGACTTAGTCCAGTCATGAATGAGGTGCGCCACGATGCCAAAGGTCAACATCCACGATGCCAAAACCCATTTTTCGCGCTATGTCGATGAGGCGTCTCGGGGCAAGGAGACTATCATCGCCAAGGCCGGCAAACCGGTCGCGCGGATCGCGCCGCTCGTGGCCGCTAAAATTGTTCGCAGGCTCGGACTGCTCAACGGCAAGGCCCGTATCCCGGACGACTTCAACACGCCGCTGTCGGATAATCTACTCGCCGAATTCCTCGGCGGCGAGTGATGCGCATCCTGCTCGACACGCACCTGCTGCTGTGGGCGATGGCCGCCAGCCGCAAGTTGCCGCGCGCCGTGAAGACGCAGTTGCTCGACCCCATCAACGAGGTTTACTACAGCGCGGCAAGCCTGTGGGAGATCGCTATCAAGCAGGGTCTTCGGCGCAAGGATTTCAGGATAGATCTGGAAGCGCTCATGGCCGCGCTGACCGCATCGGGCTTTATTGAGTTGCCGATCACCGCGACGCACGCCATCGGCGTCGCGCAGTTGCCTCCGATCCACAAAGACCCGTTCGATCGCCTGCTGGTCGCGCAAAGCATGGCCGAACCGATGACGCTTCTGACCAACGACGCCGCACTCGGCGACTATTGGGACGGCGTCAAAGTCGTCTGAGGGCAGGGAGCCGGGACACGCCGGCTGAGGGATTTCACGCCGAGTGTGAAGATCCACGCGAAGGAAGGGTGGCGGTTATCATGATCGCGCCCTGTTGGTCTATGATGGGCTGAAGGGAAATGAGCCCGACCCATGCCCGTCTATTCGTATATCGCCCTAAGCCCTCAAGGCCAACGCATCCAGAGTGAAGCGGTGGCCATCAGCCCCGAGGAACTGCGCCAGACTCTGAGCCAGCAGGGGTTGCTGGTGCAGAAGGTGCGCGAGAAGCGGGAGCTGCTGTCGTTCCGCCGCCGCACGGTCACGCCCGAGGCATTTCTGATGTTCAACCAGGAATTTCTGGCGCTGATCCGTGCCGGGCTCCCCATCCCCGAGGTGCTCAAGCTTGCCGCCAACCGCCCGGAGAGCCCGGCATTGACCCAGACGCTGGCTCGTGTGGCCGATGAGGTCCGGCAGGGCGCGGCCATGTCCGAATCTTGTGGCCGTCATCCGGAAGTTTTCGAAGGGCCGTATCTGGCGGCGTTGCGCACCGGCGAAAAAACCGGCGACATGGCCCGGGTCCTGGAAAAGTACCAGGTGTATCTGCGCCAGCGGGTGGCCTTGCAACGCAAGGTGTCGCAGGCGCTGGCCTACCCGGCGTTTCTGCTTGCCACGCTCGTGGTGATTCTGTTGATCCTTTTTATATTCGTGTTGCCGCGTTTTGTGTCGCTGTACACCGATTACGGCGCCGAGCTGCCGCTGCCGACGCGGATCTTGATCGGCATTGTGGATTCTCTGCCTTATCTCCTGCCGGTTTTTATTCTCGGCGGGGCGGGTTTCTGGGCCGGTTGGCGGCGTTGGAAAAAGCTGCCGGCCGTGGCCAGGCGCCTCGATGCGATTCGTGATGGACTGCCGCTTTTTGGATCGATCTATCGCGAAGCCGCCGCCGCACAAATCGCGCGCGCGTTGTCGGCGCTGCTTGCCGGAGGCACGCCGCTGGTGGAGGCCATGCGTATCACCGCGCAATCGCTCGCCAGTCCGGGTCAGACCGAGCGGCTGCTGCAGGCGACTCGCGAGGTGACCGAGGGCAAGAGCCTTGCCAATGCGCTGCGCGGCAAGGCGCTCTTGCCGGAAACCGCGGTGCGGCTGGTGGAGGTGGGCGAGGCCAGCGGCGGTCTCGACCGCATGCTGGAAGAGGCCGCCCAGTTTCACGAAGAAAACCTGTCGCACCGGCTGACTCAACTTATGGCGCTGATCGAACCGATCCTGATGCTGCTGATGGGCGTGCTGGTGGGTGGCATAATCATTGTCATGTACCTGCCGATCTTCTATATCGTGGACGTGATCAAATGACGCATCCATTCAGTCACCGCAGCCTTGGCGAGTTGCTGGTCGAGCGCGGCTTCGCGAGCCGCGCGGATGTCGAGGCGGCGCTTGCCCAGGGCGGCAAGCGTTTGGGTGAGGCCCTGCTGCTGAACAATCGCCTGCGGCCGGAACACCTGGCGATGGTGCTGGCCGAGCAGTGCCATTTGCCCTATGTCGAACTGGAGAGTTTCTCCATCACGCCGGAACTGTTTGCCCTGTTGCCGGCCGAACAGGCGTATCAGCACCAGGCCATACCCTATCGGTTGATCGATGACCGCCTGCAGGTGGTGGTGGCCGATCCGCTCGACCTGACGCTGCCGGACATTCTGGAACGCCTGGCCGGCCGACCGGTGGAACTGGCCGTGGGTAGCGCCAGCGCCATCGCCGGCGTGCTCAAGCGCAGCGAAGGCACGGTGCAAATGCTGCGCGGGATGACCGATGAGTTCCGCATCGTCAAGGTGGTGGAAACCGAAGAGGGCAAGGAACAGACCGTGGCGCTGGATGCGCTCGGCGAGGACAGCGGCAGCCCGGTGGTGCGCCTGATCAACACGTTGCTGATCGCCGCCATTCAGAAACGGGCCAGCGATGTGCATATCGAAGTCGAGGAGCGTGGCGTGATCGTGAAGTACCGGATCGACGGGGTCTTGTATCCGGCCACCGAAACCCTGGACCGCCGCCATCATGCGGCGCTGGTCTCGCGTCTCAAGGTGATGGCGGAACTGGATATCGCCGAGAAACGCGTTCCGCAGGACGGTCGATTCCGGTTGCGCGTCAATGGACGGGATATCGATTTCCGCATTTCGGTACTGCCGGCGTCGCTGGGCGAGGACGTGGTGATCCGTATTCTGGACAAGTCTTCGGTGGCGGAGGGGGTGCGCAAGCTGCAACTCGAAACGCTCGGCATCGCGCCGGAAACCCTGAAGCGGTTTCGCAAGGCGATTGCCGAACCCTACGGCATGGTGCTGATCACCGGACCGACCGGCAGCGGCAAGACCACAACGCTGTATGCGGCGTTGAGCGAACTGCACACCGGCGAGGAGAAGGTGATCACCATCGAGGACCCGGTCGAGTACCGGCTCGACGGCATCGTGCAGATTGCCGTGAACGAAAAGAAGGGCCTCACGTTCGCGCGCGGGCTGCGCTCGATTCTGCGCCACGATCCGGACAAGATCATGGTGGGAGAGATTCGAGACTCCGAGACCGCCCAGATCGCCGTGCAATCGGCGCTGACCGGCCATCTGGTGTTTACCACGGTGCACGCGAACAATTCGATCGATGTCATCGGCCGTATCACGCACATGGGGATCGATCTCTACAATTTTGTTACGGCGCTTAATTGCGTCATGGCGCAACGGCTGGTGCGCCGGATCTGCCCGCAGTGCCGGCACGAGGTTCAACTCGGTGCGGAGCTGCTGGAACATTCCGGGCTCGATGCGCGCCAGCAGAAGTCGCACAAATGGTACGAGGGACGCGGGTGCGAGCACTGCCACGGCACCGGGTATCGGGGCCGCAATGCCGTGACCGAGTTTCTGGCGCTGACCCCGCGCATCCGTCAACTGATCATCGACCGGCGCCCGGCGGATGAGCTTCAGAAGGCGGCGATCGAAGAGGGAATGACCACCCTGCGCCAGTCCGCACTGGTCAAGGCCCTGGCCGGCGAGACAACCCTGAAAGAGATCAATCGTGTCACCTTTGTTGAATAGGGCTTGCGCGGCGTTGTGGCCGCCGTATGCGGAACTCTGGGGTCTGTCGATCGGGGCGCAGGAGATCGTGGCCTGCCAGCTTCTGCACCGGGGCGGTTCGTGGCGGGTCGCCGCGGTGAATGTCGAAGCGACTCCGATTCCTATATATAAAGGAGCGCCGGTCGCCGATAGCGTTCAGCAACTGGCGCCGGTGATTGCCAGGGTCGCCGCCGGCGCCGCCGGAAAATGCATTCCGCTCAGTGTGGTGATACCGGACCCGGCCGTCAGTATGGCGATTCTGGAACTGGAAACCCTGCCCGAGACAGCCGCGGACCGGGAGGCATTGGCGCGCTGGCATCTGCAGAAACTCTGGTCACCCGATACAGCCATTGCGTGCGTTGCCCAGGACCTGGGCATGAGCGATGGCAAACACCTGCTCCTGGCATCGGCCATGCCGCGTGCCTGGCTTGAGGGTTTGTTGAGCGCCTGTCACGCGGCCAATGTGGTGCCGACCGTTTGGCAATCGGCCATCGCACACCGATTCAACCGGTTCGAGGAGCAACTGCTCCGCGAGAGCCGGGATGGCGCACTGTTGGCCATTGACTCGGCATCGTGGGCGCTGTTGTTGTGGGATCAGGATGGACGTGTGCGTCATCTCCGCTCGCGTTGGCGGGACCCGGCGTCGGCTAACGAGGCCGAAACCATCGCCATGGAAACCGAGCGTGCGGTGCGCGCGTACACGCATGCCGGTCGCGGCCGCAAGCTGGACACGGTGCATTTCATCGGCGCGAGTGACGTGGCGAACCGTGTGGCCGCACTGCTCGAAGCGCGCATGCAGAAGGCCTGTGCGCGGTTGTCGCCGCTTTCCGGTATGGAAATAGCCGACGGCGTATCGCTTGCGCCTGCGGATGCGGCGCTGGCGATTACGGTCGCGCTGGGGAACGGGCGATGAAGATCACGGTCTCCTTTGTTTCCCGGCCGGGCCGCTCCGCATCCTGGCTGGCGCTGGCGCTCGCGGCAGTCGGCGTCTGCTTGTTAATCGCCGCCTTCGTGTTCGCCGTGCAGGGCGCGGGGTTGCGCGCCGAGCAACCGGAACTCAAAAGCCGGCTGACTCTGGCGAAACAGGCAGCGGAGGAGGTTGCCGAAACACCGCTGCCGCCGCAGTCGGCTCTCCATCAGTTGCGTGCGCGGATTGCGGCAGTCAACCAGATCACCGGGTCCGGGGGCGATGCCCTGACCGGCGTATTGCAGCGGCTGGAAACCAGCCTGCCGGACGACGTCGCCTTGATCAGCCTTCGTTATCAGCGCCGGCAACGGGAAGTTCTGGCCGTGGCGGAAACGAACCGTGCCGACAATCTGAGCGAGGTATTGCAGCGGCTCGAACGCAATGCCGTATTCCGCGAGGTGCGGCTGGTGCGGCAATCGGAGCGCGCCGGGGGACGGGGCGGTATGCAGTTCGAATTGCGCCTCAAGGACTGATCGCATGCGCGTCGACTGGAAGTTCGAACTTCGCTATGTCCTGCGTCACCCGCGTGTGCGCACGGCGTTGATGGCCGCATTCGCGGGCGCGGCAATCCTGCTGCTGGTCGTCTTGGCTTACTGGTTACCGGCGCGCCATGCCACGCAATCCCTCGCCGGAGAGATAGACCACTACCGGCGAATCGCGCACGACAAACGCTACAGCGCCGAGCTGGCCGCGGCGGCCAGGCGTGCGTCCGCGCAGATTGCGGAGGCCGAGACGAAACTCGATCAGAATGCGGTTCAATCGGTTCTCGTTCAGCATTTGAGCCAGCTCGCGAAGCGTCACGGCCTGCGAATCCTGACTTCCAATTTCGATGAGGGCAAGGCGCAGGACGGTTTCCAGCCGATGCACCACGAACTCATGGTGCAGGGCGGTTATTCGGGACTGCGCGGGTTTCTGGCCGATATTCCATCGCTCCCGACACTGACGGTGATTGAAGACAGCACGATCACGCGCAATCGGGAGGGAGGAAATCTCAAGGCCACGCTGCTCTTCCGGACCTGGCGCCGCAGCGGCGGTCCGGAGGCGGCGCGATGAAACGGCGCCACCTGTTGTTATTCGGGGCGGCCGGACTGTTGCTGGCCCTGAATGTCTGGCACTGGTGGCCAAAATCCACGCACTCGACCGGCGTTCCCGGAGGCGCTTCGGTTGGGAAAACGCTGCGAGTCGAGGATTTCGTGATTCAGGGCGTCCCAGGAGGTAAACTGCTGCCGGCCAAACGGGACGTGTTCCAGCCAAAGCGGCCGGTCGCGGTCAGGACGCCGGCGCCCATGAAACCGCCGGAACCACCGCTAAAATCCGCGGAAGAGCTGGAGTTCGAGGCCGCGCAGGCGGAATACGCGCAGATACGCTGCCTGGGCATCGCTTTCCGCGATAATCACGGGCAGGCGATGTTGAGTTCGGGCCAGCAGATTTTCCATGTGGGCGTGGGTGAACGCGTGGGCATTCGATTTGTGGTGGATAAAATTGAGCAGAACGGAGTTGAGATCAGGGACCCGCAGACCGGGATCGGCGGCAAGATAAACTTGTCTGAAGCAAAACGGTGAGGTGAGTTGTGTATACAGCTACAGAAACAGGGCGTGGATGGACTCGACGCATCGTGCTGCTCGGATTTGCCGTGAACCTGCTGGTGGCCTGTGCCGGAACGGTCGAGCGCGCCGACGATTACATCGCCCAGGACGAGTGGATGAAGGCCGTTCTGGAATACCGCAAGGCGGTGGCGAAAGACCGGTCCGATATCGAATTCCGTTCGCGGCTGCGACAGACTGAACAGAAGGCGGCTGATTACTATTACCAGCGCGGTCTCGAGCAACTGGGTCAGGGGAACATCGACGGCGCGATTGTCCAGTTTCAGCAGGGCCTCACCGCCATGCCGGAGCACGTCAAGCTCTCACAGGTTATGGGCCAGGTCCTGCTGCGCAAGGAGGCTCAGAGTCTCTATGAAGAGGCGATCCGTGAAATGGATGCCGGCAAGCCGGAAGCGGCCAAGCGTCTGCTCAGTCGCGCACTCGAGGCGGACCCCGATCACAAGCGCGCCTCCGAACTCCTCGCGAAATACGAAGTCGAGACATTGGCGGAGGAAGACGCCGATCGGCTCGCGGTGACGTCGCGCGCGCCCATCACCTTGAATTTCCGTCAGACCGACCTGCGCGCCGCATTCGAGTTTGTCGCAAAATCATTCGGCGTCGATATTATTTTTGACGAAGGCGTGAAGAGCGTGCCGATTACACTGTTCGCCAAGGATGTAACTTTCGAACAGGCGCTGAACCTGATGCTTGCCACAACCAGGACTTTTTACAGCAAGGTCGGGCCAAACACGATTCTTCTTGCCCCGGATACCAAAGAGAAACGCGGGCAGTATGAAGACCAGATTGTACGTACCTTTCAGTTGTCCAGCATTCGCGCCAAGGAAATGGCCGATATTCTCAAAGGCCTGATCACGATCCGCAAGCTCATGGTGATTGAATCGCTCAATGCGCTGGTCATGCGGGACACCGAGGAAGTCATCAAGCTGGCCAGCAAGATTATTGCGGCCAGTGATCGCCGGGTGGCGGAATTGATCCTTGAAGTGGAGATTCTCGAGATCAATCGCTCCAAGGCCGAGCGTCTTGGCCTCGATCTCGGAACCTATCGGGTCACGGCATCGACGGGCGCCACGCCGATCCCGGTGGTTGGAGATATCGGGGCGGCCATCCGCAACGCGGCGACGTTGACGCTGCCATCGGCCACGTTCAACCTCTACAAGCAGGACGTCGACGCCAAAACCCTTGCCAACCCCAAGGTGCGTGTCTTGAGCGGCAAGAACGCCAAGATCCATATCGGTGACCGCGTGCCGCTTCGTGCCGCCACCATTCAGGATGTGACTGGGCAGGTCCGGACGACTTATGACTACAAGGAAGTTGGAATCCGGCTGCTGGCGGAGCCGATTGTACATATCGACAATTCGGTGACCGTAAAGGTCGGCCTCGAGGTCAGCACCCTGGGCGAGAACCTTGGAACGGCGACCGAACAGGCGTTTCGCATCGGCACCCGCAATGCCGAGACATTCATGACCTTGCGCGATGGCGAGACGGCCATCCTTGGCGGGCTGATTCGCGATGAGGAGCGCAAGACCCGGGTGAGGGTTCCGTTCCTGGGCGACATCCCGGTGGTTGGTACGGTGTTCACCTCGTTTGACGATTCGAGTGGACGAACGGACGTCCTCCTGACCATCACCCCGCGTGTGGTGCGCGGCTGGGATCTGCCGACCAAGGAAGCGCGCAGCTTTGTCTCGGGAACGGAGGATCGCTATTTGAGCGAGCGGTTGTTTGCGAGCCTTCAGCAGCGCGCGCTACGTCCGGCCCGGACGGCGATAGCCGCTCCAGCATCCGGGCAGCCGGCGCCTGTGCCACTCCCGCTCACACCGCCACCGCCCGCTGCCGGAACGACGCCGGTTGCAGGGCTTGCGCTGCCGCCCGTTGCCAGGCCGCCGCTACTGTCTTTTTCCGAACCGGTTTACGAGTCCGGCAGCAACTCGGAATTTGAAGTGCAACTCGTGGGTGAAAATCTCAAGGACATCGTCAATCTGCCGATGGAGGTTCTGCTGAACCCGCAGCTGCTCAAACTCGTACGGTCCGAGGCCGGGCCGGCCGTGGCCGACCTCAAGGTCGATGCGGATGAGTCGCGTGGTGTCTTGCGCGTTGTTGCCAAACTGAAAGAAGGCGGCGGCACTGACGAGAAAATGGTGCTTGCGCGACTGGTGCTGCGTGGGGACAAGGCGGGAATTTCCTACCTCGTCTACCGCGCCACGTCCCTCGCAGGAGCAGGCGGTGCCGCGGTCAGCGCCCAGGTGCGCGCTTCGCGTGTGGTCATCAAGTAACACCCCGTGATTCGCCAGTGCCTGCCACGGACAATAGCGGATACACGCCGGGCCCGATCGGGCTTCACGCTGATCGAGCTGGTCGTCGCCTTGACGATACTTTCAATTCTTGCCGCCGCCGCCATCCCGTATGCAGAACTGACCATAACCCGCAGCAAGGAACTGGAGTTGCGGCGCTCACTGCGTGAAGTGCGAACGGCCATTGACCGCCTGCACGAAGACTGGGAAACCGGAAAGATTTCCAAGCTGGGAGGCGGCATCAGCGATGACGGTTACCCTCGCACCCTGCAGGTACTGCTCGAAGGCGCCGAGTCGGGCGACGCCAAAGGCGGAAAGCGCAAGTATCTGCGTCGCATACCGGAAGACCCCTATGGCGAGCCGGGCAAACCCCCGGCCGAGCAGTGGGCGATGCGCGGTTACCAGGATGAGCCCGATGGACTCAGCTGGAACGGACGGGACGTGTATGACGTTCGCTCTCGAAGCGACCGGACGGCGATCGACGGAACCCGCTACCGTGACTGGTGAGGCCGTGCGATCGGGCGGCAACCGCGGTTTTACCCTGGTCGAGCTGCTGCTGGTCTTGTTCGTGGTGGCGCTGCTCGCGAGTCTGGTGACGCCGGTCGTGACCGGCACCATCCAGCGGGCGCGGGAATCGTCGCTCAAGGAAGATCTGCACCAGATGCGCAAGGCGCTCGACGATTTCTATACCGACAACGGCCGCTACCCCGAATCGCTCAAACAACTGGTCGAAAAGCGTTACCTCCGCAAGATTCCGGTCGACCCGATCACCGACAAGTCGACCACGTGGGTAGAAATAAAAGGCGAGGGCAAGGACACCGGCGTCATGGACGTGCGCAGTGGCGCCGAGGAGAAAGCCGCCGATGGTGTGGCGTATCGCGACTGGTAGAAATGACGATGTGCTGGGAATTCAAATCAAATGACAACTCATGATGGAGGGACACGAATGGACCGTGTGAATCAGCGGAACAGCGGTTTTACCCTGACGGAACTCCTGATTGTGCTGGTGATTGTCGGGTTGCTGGCGGCGCTCGTGGGCCCGGTGCTCTATCAGCGCATCAATCCGGCCAAGCAGTCGGTGGCCCGGGCCCAGATCGAGAATTTCATGACCGCGCTGGATTCCTATTTTCTCGACAACGGCAACTTTCCCGCGCCCCAGCAGGGCCTGAATGCGTTACGCATCCGCCCGGAGGGTGCGGCGAAGTGGAACGGACCCTACCTCAAAAAAGACATTCCGGCCGACCCGTGGGGCCATGCTTTCGTCTACCGTTCGCCCGGGCGTAACGGCGGTTACGAAATCGTTTCGTATGGAGCAGACGGCAAAGAAGGCGGCGAGGGTGAGCATGCTGACATCAACAGTTGGGAAGCGCAAAAGTAGCGAGCGCGGCTTCACCTATGTGATGGTGCTGGCGGCGGTGGTCGTGCTGGGCATCGTCGTCGAGGTGACGACGGCGCTTTCCTCGCAGGTGAAACGCGCCGAGCAGGAAGCCGAGCTGCTGTATCGCGGGATGACGTATCGCAATGCGATTCGCAGCTACTATCGCGCGAACGGCACGTACCCCCGGGCGCTGGAAGACCTGGTTCGGGACAACCGCCATCCGGACAAGCATCATCTGCGCGCACTCTATCCGGATCCCATGACGCCACGCGGCGAGGAGACAGGCTGGACTCTGGTGCGCGACTCCGGCGCCGGCATTCGCGGCATCGCGAGTACCAGTTCTGCCGAACCGCGCAAGAAGGCGAACTTCCCGAAAGGCTTCGAGAAATTCGAGGGCGCAACCAGCTACGCGCAGTGGGTGTTCGAATATGTACCGGAAATACCGCTCAGGCCGGGCGTTCCGCTACCGGGCATAACACCGCCCGCCGGTCCGCCCGTGCTCAAGACAAACTGATGCCTCGATGGTCCGGCCTGTGCCCGGTCACTCAATAATATTTTAAAGTACCGATACGCCTGAATGGGCCATGGGATAAACGCCATCTAACCCGCTATTTTCCTGTACTTATTCGCGCGATTAATTTTCATTCTTAATCGATTTTTTTCTGCGCCATTTCTTTTGTTGACTATCCAAAAAAAGTAATATAAAAAACACATGTCTGGATCCGACAGTCCGATCAGGACATCGGACGGCGAGTGTGCTTGCGTCGCGGCGACACTCGACCTGGACCAGGCAGGAATGAATATAAAATAACGCCCGCACGATGCCGGTGAAAGGGAGGGGTGCCATGGACCGTTCGCGAATTGTGCGCACCCTCGGTGCGGCGATCGTGGGTTGTGCCATCGTGCTCGGCGCCGGCGCGGAGGTACTGACCTCGGACGGTATTCGCCTAAGCCCCGTTGTCACATTAGTAGAACCGTCCGCCGCGCTCCCGCCCGAAGTCCAGTCGCTTGAAACCCAGACCGCTCCGCTCGCGCTCGACCGCAGCACGCAGAGCGTCTACACCGCCTTCGACGGTTCGAAGATCACGGTGCGTCTCGACACAGTCACCGAAATCCGCGCCCTCAAGATTTTTGGCGCCGCACCCTACACCCTGGCGGTCGAGGCCGATGTCGGAGGAATCTACCAGCCGGTTGCGGGCCTCCAGAACCTCAACCTGGCGGCCCGTTCCGAGAGCTGGAACGTCTTCGACGTCACGACCCCGGTCAGTACGCAGACGCTGCGTTTTAATCTTGTCCCGGCCACCGGCGGCAATGCCGCGGGCCTCAAGGCCATCGAAATCTGGGGCCAGGGCGGGCGTGTACACATCAAGGACGGGCTCGCGCTGCTGACCGCCCTGCGCGGCACGACACCGCCGTCGCACGGCCGGCTCTACGCCGCCACGCTCACCCAGGGAGTGATCGGCGGCGTCACCGACGATCCGGCCGATAACCGATTCACCGTCACCCTCGACCAGGATCCGCAGAATTTCAAACGGTTCTATCTCGCTTACGAGACTACCGGCATTGCGCACTGGATCGCGGCGTTGCGCCAGATCAACAATGGATCCGTGCAGGGCGGATTCCTCCTGCCGCCCACCACCGACTGGACCACGCAAGTGGAACCCGTCGATCCCGGCGCCTTCGTGCGCGGCGACAACAGCATCGTCTTCAGCGTGCCGGCCGGTTCCACCGGCAGCTACACGGTGCGCAATCTCTATCTGGTCGCCGAACTTGAGAACGGCGCGAACTTTATCGCGACCGTATCGGCCAATCAGCTGGAGGACACCAACCCCGCGCGCGCCGCGGTGGACGGCGACCTGGCCTCCGGCTGGACGCCCTACCCGGGCGGCAGTGTGCGCGCCGACACCCCGACACTCACGCTCGGTTTCGACAAACCCACCCAGCTCGACGGGTTCGCGCTCTACCTCGTCAATAACCTGAAGGGCAGCATCAACGTCGAGGTGTTGAAGGACGGCGTGTGGAGCGCGGCCGGCGGCGTCATGGATGCGCGCAAATTGGTCACCGGCTGGAATACGCTCAAGGCAGCCACCGCCACCGCCGTGGACGGCGCCCGGCTCGTGTTCAGCGGCGGCCCGGGCTCAAGCGCCGAAATCAAGGAACTGCAACCGGTCGGTTCCGGCGTCGGCCCGGCCTGGGCGCCGGGCATCACGTTCAGTTACCCGAACAGCGGCCAATACTATGGTCGCAGCGCTTACCTGCGCGGCTTCATCCAGCCGCTCGACAACGGCTCCGGTGCGGCGGCACTCACCATCGGCGGCAAGCCGGTCATCACCAGCGACGGCGCCTTCGGCGTGACAATCACCAAGGACGACGTCGGCTTCGGCGCCGACGGCGACAGCGCCCCATGGACAGTCGAGGCGAAGGTGGTCTACCCGGACGGGAAAACCGTCACCGCGACCGTCGCCCTGAACAATTACCAGCCGGCCGTCTTGTCCACCGACGGCCAGTTATTGCCGACCTACAGTCTGGCCGTGCCTCCGGGGCTGGCGAAGAAGATCAGCTACGACGCGGCCTCGCTCGAACTCGATGCGGCGAGCCTGGCGTCCGAAATCACCATCGGCATCACCCCGCTGAAAGACGAAGACCTTGCCGCGCTCGATCAGGGCCTGACCAACGTCACCAGGGGACCGCGCAAAGGCTATCGCTTCACGCCGCACCCGATGAAGTTCAAGAACAAGATCAAGGTAACCCTGCCGTACAACAAGGCGCTGGTTCCGGCCGGCCTCACCGAACAGGACATCAGGACTTTCTACTTCGACGATCAATCCGGATCGTGGAAGTTGCTCGAGCGCGCCGCCCTCAACACCCAGGCGCAGACCGTCACGAGCCTCACCGACCACTTCACCGACATGATCAACGCCACCGTCACGGTGCCGGATCATCCGCAGGCGGTGAGCTTCAACCCGACCCAGATCAAGGACATCAAGGCCGCCGACCCGGGCGCCCAGATCAACCTCATCGAGCCGCCGAAAGCGAACAATACCGGCGATGTGCGCCTGAGCTACCCGATCGAAGTCCCGCCGGGGCGCCAGGGCCTGCAACCGCAACTGGCGGTGCAGTACAACTCCTCTGGCGGCAACGGCTGGATGGGTATGGGCTGGGACATTCCCATGCAGGCCATCAGCATCGAAACGCGCTGGGGCGTGCCGCGCTACGACACCACCAGGGAAACCGAGACCTACACCCTGAATGGCGAGATGCTGACGCCGGTGGCGCATCGTGGTCCCTTGCAATCGCGCACCGCCGAGAAGATCTTCCACACGCGCGTGGAGGGCCAGTTCCGCAAGATTGTGCGCCACGGCACAAACCCAAGCGATTACTGGTGGGAGGTGATTGACAAGAACGGCGTGCGTTCGATTTACGGCGGTATTCTGGACACACAGGCGCAAGACACCAATTCCGTGCTCAAGACCGGCGGTGGAAACGTGTTCCGCTGGGCGCTCAAGGAAGTGCGCGACCTGAACGGCAATCACATGACCTATGCGTACGATACCGTCAACGACGTAGGCATCGAGGGCGGTAATGTTGCCGGCCGGCAGCTTTATCTCAAGCAGTGTGTGTACACCGGCCACGGAACGACCGCCGGACGCTACAGTGTCACGTTCCTGCGCGACTCCGAAATCGCCGGCTACGTGCGCCGCCCGGACGTGCAGATCGATGCACGCGGCGGATTCAAGCAGGTCACTGCGCACCTGCTCAAGCGCATTGTCGTGCAATACGACTCAACGCTGGTGCGCCGTTACGACTTCGAGTACCAGGAAGGCGCGTTCAAAAAGACGCTGCTCAAATCTGTCAGCCAGTCCGATACCAACGGCGTCAAGTTCAACGAACACACGTTCCAGTACTACGACGATATCCGTAACGCCGACAACAACTACAAGGGTTTCGATGCTGAGAAGTCGGTGGGCACGGGTGCGGATGGCCTCAGGACGCGCGGATTCGCGCACACCGTCCTGGGCGGTACCGCCGGCAGCAGCCAGGGCCTGGATGGTTTTGTTGGTATCGGTTTCGGCACCAAGCTGGTTACGGTGGGTCTTGGTCTCGGGGCCAGTCGCAGCAAGTCAAAGGGTACGAATTCCTTCGTTGACGTCGATGGCGATGGTTTGCCGGACAAGGTGTTCCTCACCGGCGGCGGTGCTTTCTATCGCCCGAATACAACCGCCTCGGGGTCCCTCGACGATATAAGTTTTGCCAGTTCCCCGGATGGCCGCAAGCCGGTCAATTTCAGCCGGCCTTCCGAGAGTGAAAGCACGACCAGCAACTTGGGCGTCCAGGCGTTCGTAGTAGGCATCACCGCCAACGCCGGGCTCGCCACCACCAACACGCGCGACAAGGTTTACCTGTCCGATGTCAATGGCGACGGCCTCACCGATATCGTGAGCGGCGGCGCTGTACGCTTTAACAGCGCCAGGAGCACTGGTGTCGCCGGCTTCTCGGACAACAGCTTCGACACCGATTCTCCGCTCGGTGACGTCGGCCTCCCAATCAGCCAGGACATCCTGCCGGATGTGTCGGAGGAAAGAACGCGCCTTGAGACGGAGAACCCGCTGATGGACAACGTCCGCCGTTGGGTTGCTCCGTACAACGGCACGGTGCGCGTAAGCGGTGGCGTAAAGCTCGTGGACGTCATGACCGATCCGCGGTTTACGCCGGAGGAGAGGGAGGAGCGTCAGAACTACAAGATCGCCGATGGTGTGCGGGTTTCCATCCAGCAGAACAATAACGCACCGTTTTGGAATATCCCGATCCTGGCCACGGATTACAGCGAGAAGCTGCCAGCCGGTGTTGACGCCATTACCGTCACGAAGGGCGACCGTCTTTATTTCCGTGTCCAGTCGGTGTACGACGGCGTCTACGATCAAGTGGCTTGGTCGCCAATGGTTGAGTACGTGAGCGGTGGCACACCGCTGACCGCGATCGATGCCAACAATCCCAATGCTTATCATTTTCAGGCCGGCGAGGATTTTGTGCATGCCGGGCGGCCGATCGATATGACCGTACCTTATCGGGGCACCCTGCGCCTGACCGGTATACTCAACAAGACAGCAACCACTACCGACGACATCACCCTGCGCGTCACGGTTACCGATCGGGTCTACAATCCGGATGGAAGCATCGCCAGTGAAACCGTCAACCCGCCGCTCAACAAGCCTTTAGCGTGGGATTTCGTGGGCCCGGTCCCCCTGCAAGAGGATATCGAGGTAAAGCGTTACAGCAGCGTCAAGATTGAATTCGTTGTCGACTCGCCCGTCAACCTCACCACGCTCAAGTGGGGCGACCTCAGTTCCACCCAGATACCGCGTCCCGGTCAGCCGCAAATCTATTACACCGCGGCGTTCCAGGATGCCGAGAGCCCGGTGGCGCCGTCGGATACGCAGCTGGATGACGCGAACGCCGGGCCAACGCACACAAATGCCGATAATCTGAAGAACGATGCCGTAAACAGGAAGAACACGCCCGGCGGCATGACGCCGATCCCGGACGAGGACGGCAGCCCGATTACGATTCCTGCCAGACAGCTCGATACGGTTGACGCGGATGGCAAGCCGCTGTTGACCATGCCCGTGAAATACGACGCGGACATCTATTCACAAAACCATCTGGTTGCGCCGCAACAGGCCTGGATTGCGCCCAAGGACGGCATAATCCTGTGGACTCCGTGGGTCACGCTCAAGCCGCAAGTGATGCCGCCTGTCGTACTGCCGGATGGCAGCGTGGTGCTGACCGCCAAGCGTCACGGCGTGCGTTTGGCCAAGCACGAAATTCTTGTCCGCAACAGTCAGGTCGTCGAAGCCACCAACGGTTACGCGGGTGTGCAGGCTTTCCGCGTGAAGGCCGGCGACGCGATTTTCTTCGATGCCAGCACACGACATACGGCGATTGAAGCTGGACTTGACAGCGCGGTCGTCAACATTCACTACGCCAGCAACACCGCCTGGCAGGTGCCGATCACCGACACCATCGACATCCTGGCCACCGTTGCCGGCACGCCGCCGCCGGCCGACCCGAACAGCACCACTCCGGTCGACGGCCGCGCCATGTTCGTTGTGCACCGTGAAAACGGCCAGATTGTAGCGAGCGAGATTATCGACTTCAGCCAGACCCCGAGCGTCGAGCGCAGCTACGCCCGTGCGGTCACTCAAGGCGACCTCCTGTATTTCGACGTGTTCACGATCGCCCCCGGCGTCAACGTTCAGACGCATCAAGTCCGCGCCCGCTACACCTCCGCCAGCAGTTGGAGCGTTCCGGCCACTGGCGATGTCAGTTTGGCGCCGCTGCTCAATTTCCGCGCCGGCGTGCCCAATGGCGATGTCACGCTGACGGTGTTGCGCAACGGCGCCAGCGCGGCACAACAAACCTACTCAATTCAGAACGGCAGCGTGGTTGGTCCCGCCGTGACGCTTGCGGCGACCGTCGGCGAGACACTGACCTTTGCCTTCAGCACCGCGAATTACGCGCTGTCGAGCTATCTCATTGACAAGGGTGCGGTCACGATCGATTACCTCAGCGCGGCGCCGTCCGGCTGGACCCCGCAAACCGTGGGCAGCGCCAGCTTCACCATCACCGGTCTGCCGAGTCAATTCGGCTATCAGGCGCCGCAAACCACTGTGCGCCACTTCCCCCTTAACGACATCCTGTTTGGCAATCCCTATCGTGGCTGGGCCTTGGCGGCCTATAACGGTAATGGCGCTCGTGCCGATCAGCCCATCAACGAGTCAGTGCTGGCGATCACGCAAGCCCATCTCAATGACTACAAGGACAGCACCAAGCAGCCGCACGTCTGGTTTGCCTACCCAGCGGTCGAGGTCGAACGCTGGCAGAGCCTGGACGATTTCTGGTGGACCTCGGCAACTGAGATGAGCGCCTCGCGCCAGGGCACCGACAACGTTTACGACCCCAGGGACCCGAGAGAGGGCGGCTTCGTCGATAAGAAATTCTCCGGTTACTCCGGCGCCTCGCGCCCGCCCAGGATGAGCAAGTCCAAACAAAAAGTCCTGGGTATCGGTTTTTACCTGTCGGTAACACAATCGCAAGGCGATTCCAGCAGCCAGATGGATCTCCTCGACCTGAATGGCGATCGCTTCCCCGATCTCGTGGGCAATGGCGGCGCCGCTCAGTACACCTGGGCGGACGGCACTTTCTTCGACAGCGGTTCCGCCGCCGGAGCAGCGCGTACCGGCAAGGACAAGCAGACCACGATCGGCCTCAGCGTGGGCGTACCGGTCGGCAAGGCTGGTGGCAGAGGGGTTGTTGCCCAGGGCGGAGACACCAAACCGAGCGAGACCTCCTCGATCCCGGTCGGTGCCAGCGTTAACAAGGGCACCAATGAAACCCGCACCGATCTGATCGATATCAACGGTGATGGGCTGCCCGACCGCGTGTCCCCGGCCGGCAATGGCTTGAGTGTTGCGCTCAACAAAGGCTACGGCTTCGAGCCCGCCGAGACCTGGTCAAACGGCCAGCTCACACGGGGCACCAGTCTCGGCAAGGCCGCCAGTGTCGGTTTCAGCATGTGGAACGGACTTTTCGGCGGCGGCGTGTCGTTGAGCGAGAATCACAACTACGGCAACACCACCCTGATGGACATCAACGGCGACGGATTGACCGACGTTGTGACTCCGGGTGCGGGCCGGCTTTCCGTCTTGCTCAACACCGGCGCCGGCTTCGTCGGCCCGATCGATTGGCCGGGTGCGCTCGCGCCCTACAAGAATGTTAAAAACAAGACGCCCGGCGGACCCCCGGCGGTTACCGACGGAACCTCGAGCAGCGCCTCGGGGAGCGCCAAGTTCGGATTTGGGATCGGACCGTTCTTCGGGATCACTATCTCATTCTCTTTCGGCTTCAATGTCGGCGAAACCGTTTCGCAGCCGTCCATTGCCTACAACGACGTCAACGGCGACGGCTTCGTGGATGGCGTTCTCACCGCCGACGATTCCGAGATGAAAGTGGTCCTCAACCCGATTCACCGCACCAACCTGCTCAAGAAGGTAAATCGTCCGCTTGGCGCCAGTTTCGATCTTGAGTACGTACGTTCCGGCAACACTTACGACCAGCCGCAGTCTCGTCTGGTGCTGTCCAAGACCACCGTGTTCAACGGCGTCCCCGGCAACACTCCGGACACCCAGGTCACGACCTACAAATACGAAGGCGGGAAATACGATCGCTTCGAACGCGACTTCTACGGCTACCGCAAGGTCACCGAGGAACAACGCGACACCACCGTGGCCAACGCCCTTTATCGTTCCATCGCGCGCGAATTCCTGAACGACAGCTTCTACAGCAAGGGTCTGCTCAAGCGCGAGTTCACGCTCGATGCCGCGGCGCAGCCGTTCCTTGAGACCGAGAACAGCTATGTCCTGCGCGACGTCACGACCGGCAATATCCCGGCCAATCCCCAGAGCACGGCGGACACGATCTTCCCGCAACTGGCGCGCACCGACCGGCGCTTCTACGAAGGCCAGACCAGTCCGGGCAAGACTACGTACACGACCCATGAATACGATGCCTTGGGCAACGTTATCCGTTTTGTGGATACCGGCGATGTGGGCTCCCAGGACGACGTCGAGGCGCTCATTCAGTACACGGCTGCGGATTCCGCCTGCCGGGACAAGCATATTGTGGGCAAGGCCACCGGCATCGATGTGCTCGGCGCCGGTGTGCCCATGCGCCGCCGCACCGCGCGTATCAACTGCGCCAACGGCGATGTCGAGGAAGTGGCGCAATACCTGGAAAGCGGTCCGGCCGCAGTCACGACACTGGCGTATTTCCCGAACGGCAATCTGCAAACCGTCACCGGCCCGGCCAACCAGAACGGCCAGCGCTACAGCCTGAGCTACGAATACGACCCGGCGATCGCGACTCACGTAACGAAGATAGCGGACAGCTTTGGGCTGTCGTCCAGCGCCACGCACAATTATCTGTTCGGCAAGGTCGAAACCACGACCGACACCAACAACCAGCAGACGAAGTACGTCTACGATCCGGCCGGCCGTGTCAGCACCATCGCCGGTCCGTACGAGATTGCCGCTGCTCAAACGACCATTGGCTTCGAGTATCACCCGGAAGCGGCAGTGCCCTATGCCGTTACCCGGCATATCGACAAGGATGCCAGCGGTACCCTCATGCCTTCGGGCACGATCGACACCATCCTGTTCACCGACGGCCTCAAGCGCGTGCTGCAGACCAAGAAGGACGCCGCCATCCATGTTTCGCCGGATACAACACCCGTCAACAGCATGGTGGTTTCCGGCCGCGTGCTCTTCGACCATGTCGGCCGCACCGTCTCCCAGCACTACCCGGTGACCGAGCCCAAGGGCGCCAACACCGCCTTCAACCCGTCGTTCGACGCCATTGTCCCGACCACGATGGTCTACGACGTGCTCGATCGCAACCGGAAGACCACGATCCCCGATGGCACCAGCACGTCCATCGATTACGGCTTCGGCACGGACCGCAATAGTGCCTTGCAGTTTGAGACCACGGTGACCGACGCCAACGGCAAGCTGAAGAAGACCTATCGTGACGTGCGCGAGCTCATCACCAGCGTCAAGGAATTCAACCAGGGATCGACCCTGTGGACCAGCTACGCCTACGATCCGTTGAAGCAGATCGTGAATGTGGTGGACGACAAGAACAACACCACCCGCGTCGCCTACGACCACCTCGGCCGCCGCACCAGCATCGACAACCCCGACACCGGCAAGACCGAGACGGTCTACGATACGGCCAGCAACGTCACCGCCAGGATCACCGCCAACCTGCGGAATGCTGGCCAACAGGTGACCTACGCCTACGACTTCAACCGTCTGAAGTCCGTCACCTACCCGCGGTTCACCGGCAACAACATCACCTACACCTACGGTGCGCCCGGTGCGGCCAACAACACCGCCGGCCGCATCGTCAAAGTCACGAGCCAGGGCGGCGTGGAAGAACGCACCTACGGCCCGCTCGGCGAACTGGCCACCCAGACCTGGACCATCGCCTCCGCCACCCAGGGCACGAGCACCACCTCGCCGGAGGTTTACACCACCCGTTACCAGTACGACACCTGGAACCGGATCCTGAAAATGACCTATCCGGATGGCGAGGTGCTGACCTATGGTTACGATTCTGGCGGCCTCGTCACCACCGCCAAGGGCGTCAAGAACGGCTACACCTATGACTACTTAAAGCGCCTCGACTACGACAAATTCGAGCAACGCGCCTACCTCGACGCCGGCAACCAGGTGCGCACCGCCTACAGCTACAACCCGCAAAACCGCCGCCTGTGTGGTCTCGTCTCCGGCAAGGGCACTCCGAGCGCTGGCTGCCGCACCGTCACGGCCACGCCCACCAGTGAGCCGAACGCCATCCAGGCCCTGGCCTACCAGTACGACAACGTCGGCAATATCCTCGGGCTCCAGAACCAGATCCCGGTCCCGCCCCCGAGCAGCTTCGGCGGCCCCGTGACCCAGACCTTCGTCTACGACGACCTCTATCGCCTGACGAGCGCCCAGGGCACGTTCGACTTCAACCCGAGCAAGCGCCGCAGCTATAACCTGACGCTCGCCTACGACTCGATCCACAACATCCTGTCCAAGCAGCAGACCGACAGCATCGCCCAGCCTTCGGGCACGCCGATCACCCAGAAGAAGACCAGCTACCACTGGCTCTACGCCTACACCCAGAAGCCGCACGCCCCCACCCACATCGGCGAGCGCAGCTACAGCTACGACGCCAACGGCAACCAGACCGGCTGGGAGCACGACCAGAACGGCACCCGGAGAACCATCGTCTGGGACGAGGAAAACCGCATCCAGAGCCTCACCGACAACGGCCACGAGAAGACCTACCAGTACGACGACCAGGGGCAAAGAATTATCAAGCGCGGCCCGCAGGGCGAGACGGTGTACATCAACCAGTACATCACCCTGCGCAACCGCGAGATCGGCACCAAACACGTGTTCGTGGGCACCACCAAGCTGGTCTCGAAGATGATGAAGCAGGACAAGCCCGGCGCCAACCCGGCCGGCAACACCCCGGTCGAGAAGGACCTGTACTTCTACCACCCCGACCACCTCGGCACCAGCAACTACATCACCGACACCCAGGGCAAGCTCTACGAGCACCTGGAATACTTCCCGTTCGGCGAGACCTGGGTGGAGGAATCCTCCAACACCCAGAGGACGCCGTATCTCTTTACCTCGAAAGAGCTGGATGAGGAGACGGGGTTGTATTACTTCGGGGCGCGTTTCTACGATCCGAGGACGAGTGTGTGGCAGAGTGGGGATCCGATATTGGGGAAGTATTTGCCTTCTGCTGATAGGAGAGTCAATCTTGTTTTTGATGAGAAGATGAGTGGCTACCACTTTGATTTGCCCGGAGGTGGGGGGATTTATGTTAGTGGAAATTCTGCGCTCTACAGTTACACGCTTAACAACCCGATACGATGGATCGATCCGACTGGTGAAGTTTGGTACAACCCAGCCTCTTGGAATTGGCAAAAAATTGGGAGTGTGTTTGAGGGGAAGCTTGGAGTTGGTTTGGGGTTGCAGGCCAAAATTAAACTTGGACCAGCGGAGGCAAGCCTCGGCGCAAAAGCCACTATAGGTGCTTGGTTCGACTTGTCAGGCGGTTTCGGAAATTATGTGGGCGGTGAGGCAAGCCTTTTGAAGGTAAAAGTAGGAAAGCATCTTCTTGGAATTGGCGCCGAACACGAGAGCAAGGTAGGCATATCCGGGGAAGGCAAGCCTGTTTTCAAAGAAAGCACCGACAAAGTCTTTGGTTATAAATATGAAAATAAATTCGAGACAGGCGAAGGAGGCGTGAAGACAGGAGTCGGATCAAAATTGAAATCGTCCACAGAAAATCTTATTGAAGATTTCACGACAGTAGGGGCATCTGCAACTTTTGGTCCTGTCGAAGGCGGAGCCTCAATTAAGTTGCACAAAATCTGGCAGGGCATCACGGAGTAACTGTCAATGATGATGCGAACACCCCTGACAAAAAGCGTATTTAAGGCGGCGTTTCGTCTCGGATTATTTTTATTCTTCGCGATAGTGGGTGTTGCGATCTACCTCAATGTTGTTGAAATCCAGAGTGCAGAACAGGTTACTCCGGAAACCTTTGCGTTTGTTCGTCCTTACGCGTTTATTTTGGTCGCGTTATTTTCTCTTTGCGCACTGATTTTGTGGTTCGAAGCATTATTCTTTGTTAAAGATGGCTGGGAAGAGAGAAGTGGGACACAAAATATGTTCCTGGTGATAGGTCTTGTCATGGGCCTAAGTTTGATTGGATTCCTTGTCCACATTTATCTAGCCGGCCCGCGAGAGCAGGCGAAAAGGGGGGCCCATTTGAAAGCGAACGACCGGAAAAGGTGACCGACAAAAAAAAGGCGGAAAAGGTGACAGATTTAATTAAAATAAAAAAAGGTGACAGATTTAATTAGCGAATAGGGGAGGGATTAAAAATCAGGCAGAACGAGAAGACGGACCGGAGTGAATCAACGACAAGAACGGGGTCAAGGACAAGAACGGGGTCAAGTCTTGCCTTTTGCCTCCCCGCCGCGTAAGCAAAAGGC
>CAYJBG010000008.1:0-30323 GCA_964368085.1 uncultured Acidiferrobacterales bacterium
AAGGAGTGATGTGTGCCGCCTTCAGGCGGCTCACGGTGTTATTCGGCGCCTTTGAGGCGCTCACCGAATAAGCCCCCGGCTTTGCCGGGGGTCATTTAACTATCAGCAGAACACAAAGGAGAGGTCTCATGAAAAACCATCATACGGCCGTCTATCGTTTGATTCTTGCAGCATTTCTCGCGCTTGGCGCGCACGCGTCTTTCGCCGCGCCGCCGGCGGAGCGCTTCTTCACCGGCGGCGATTACTGGATCACGCACTTCAACATCAGCCGGCACACGGACGGTATCCCGATCCCGCCGGTCACGCCGGAGGACAAGGCGCTGCAGCGGGCCCGTACCGGCTACTTTCTCGGCTGGCGCGGCAAGGTGCGTTTCAGCGCCCCGGATTCCACGGGCGCCGGCGCCATCACGCTGCTTGAGGACATGCCCGAGCACCGGCACATGGTGGACCAGACCTACTGCACGGACTGCGGGCTCGTGACCGGCGCCGCGGCGGGGCTGACCTTCAACTACGCCCTGGGCGCGAACAACCGCATTATCATCACCGACCCGATATACGGGGATATCAATAACGGCGTCCTGAGTCCGGACCACAACTTTATCGCCATCGTCAACACCGGCGGCGGTAGAGACACCGGCCGCGACCTGAGCATGGGCGTCAAGGTCGGCACGGCGCAGACGATGGCCGGCCTGTACGCCAGCAACGGCCTGGGCGTGGACTTGAGTTTCCCGACCAGCAGCATCGTCGCCGATCGCCTGCGCTTCTCGCAGAACCCTGCCTGGGTCAACTTCGGCGCTGCTTTCAGTCAGTATGAGATGGAAGGCGCTTTCGAACTGCGCGACCCCGCCCTGACCACCTATGTCGAGACGCACGACACGCAGAATTACTTCACGCCGCCCGCAGGATTGCCGGTGGTGCTCACCACCAGTCCGGATGGAACCTACGAAAACCTCGGGGACGGCGGTTTCTGGCTGGCGCTGGCGCCGAACGGCAACGTCGGCATCATGGCGAACGGCATCAACGACATTGACCCGCGCTGGAGCGACGCGACCCGTGCGCAACACCACGTGGGCTACGGCCTGTTCCTGCGCCAGGAAGCCGCCGGCACGCACAATATCCGCACCGTCGCCGGCGACTACGTGGTCGTCATGCGCGACGCCTCCTTCCGCGACGGCGTACACAATATGGCCGTGTTCCACGGCGATTTTTCACTCGACGGCAGAGGCGCGGCCAGCTGGAGCCTGACCAAAGTGAGCGATATGGGCGTGATTACATCCGAGGTCGGCACCGGTACTTATACCGTAAGCGCGCAGTGTTTCGGCGCGACCACAGAAGACCCGCTGACGCGGTTTGCGTACAGCGACCCGGTCTGCAGCGGCGGACAGTTGCTCGATGTAATCGAGTTGCGCACGCCGACGGAAGTGCTCGCCAAATTCTTCATCGGCGACGGCGCCAACGTGCTCACGCTGTTCCATCCCGGCACGTTCGACCCGGCCGACCCGCGTGTCGGACATGACCATACCTTCGGCCACGCCGTGCGCCTCGGGCGACACGCACGCGGCTGGAAGAGGGGCCCGGCCCGTCCGTGAATCAGCGGAACGCGCCACCGCGGTGCTCGGAATCCAGACGAAGGACCCGCTCGCCGGGCGGCAAGGAGTTGTGGATTCTCGCGCCCGACTCCGGCGCGCAGCCGGGCATGGTTGTGAAATAGACGCCCGCGTATTCCTTTTACTGGGGGCTTAAATAAATTCCTGCCGTCTCCTGCACACCCGCAAAGCATGTCCGGTACGCATCCGATGCGGTCGAGCGCGGATTGATCTCCTGCTGTTCCAGGGAAATTTCCACCTGCGCACCGGAAGCCGTGCCTTGACACTGTTCATAGATACGGTTTCCGGACGCATCGAACTGCCGGTAGGCGTGCAGACCGGGCTTGTGTCGATGCACGTTGATCAGGGTGCGCAGCGGGGCGTTCTGTGACCAGGGCAGGTAGATCGCGGCAAAATCCCGGATCAGGCGGTCCTGTTCGTCGTGCAGGAAGACCTCCACGATATGCAGGATACCGGGTTTATCCCGGTCAACGCGTACCCGGCTGAGCAACAGGCCGCTGCGCGCATCGTGGTAGCTGGTCTCTTTATAAAAATATCCCTTGGCCATCGTGCCGCCGTACTCGCCCGTCACCTCCGTCCGGCGAACTTCCCGGCCGGCGAGGCGCTGCTTGTGCAGATCGTAAACCTTCGCCGCAAAGCGATTCCAGGAAATCACCTGGCCCTCGTCGACTTCCATCTGCTTGATTTGCGGGTTCGCAGCCCCGGCGGAAAACACCGTCAAAAACAGCGCGGCTGCCGTTGCGATCAATCGGACCTGCATAACGCCTCCTGTCTGGGTGGGTCGGAATACGGGAGTGGTCGTGTCTGGATACAGAATTACCGCACAGGCAAACGCTCCGACCAGTTGCCGGCCGGCAGGAACTCGGCATCCTCCTTGACGCGCCGGGCCTGTTCGTGGAGTCCGAGTGCTTTGAGTATCTGACTCTTGAGCAACAATGCGTTGCGATCGTCCGGCGTCAGCTTGATGGCGGCGTCGATCGCCGTAAGCGCCTGGGATTCGCGACCGACAAGATAATAGACCAGGGCCAGATTGTGATACGCTTTGTGATAACTCGGGTCGAGCCGGATAGTGGTGGTGAAATGTTCGATGGCCTTGTCATGCTCGCCGCGCCGCGCATGAATCACGCCCAGGTCGTCGTGCGCCTCGGCATTGCGCGGATCGAGTGCAATCGCCCTGGAGAAATCCTTTTCGGCATTGACCTCATCGCCATTCCACAAATAGCGTACGCCGCGCTTGGTGTAGGCGTGTGAGCTTTTTGGATGACGCTTGATATACACGCTCAGGTCGACAATGCCTTTCTCAATCTCGCCATTGCGGGCCAGCGCCATGCCGCGCCCGAAGTAGGCATCATCCAGCCGGTCGTTCATCCGAATGGCCTTGCTGAAGTCTTCGATCGCCTTGTCAAGCTCACGCAGCTTGAAATAGGCCTCGCCCCGCTTCACATACAGCGGCGCCACATCCGGGCGGGACTCAATCTGGCGGTTAAGCGCATCGATCTGGACCTGCATCGCCTCCTGGGTCGCCGGTTCGTCGAGGTCGGCCGGGTCGCCCCACACGGGCGATCCGTACAGGAAGAACGTCCATGCCAACCACCGCCACGGACCGTGCCGGACTGACCGGCTACGGCGGGTTACTGACGGCGTCGTCGGTTCAAACATAGGCACACTTCCTGGAATTGCCTTGTGGGTACGGGTGCAGCCAGCCCCTCACATATCTACTATTAAGGACCACAGGCGCCTGGAAATTATTCCCTGCTAAAACGAAATTTTCCGGGGATAAATCCGGCCTCGGCAAGAGGTGTGTGCTGCACTGCCGGTCAATGCCCGCGCCGGGGACGCGGTTTGAAGGCGGTGATGTCCGCGACAAATTGCGCGCAGGGAACAGCCCCGACGACGCCGAACCGGACCTGCGCACCCGCGACGAGCGCGTCGATATTCTCGACCCGCTCAGGCGCAGCGGTCGCACCGGACAACAGGCGCTGCAACCCAAGTAACCCGCCGTATTGAATTTTGACCAGCACGCTGTGCGGCATGCTGAGCAGATCGTCCTCCACACCGAAGGCCGGGAGCGCCGCGGCTTTCATGTGTTGAAAGAGCTGCCCACACCGGGCGTGCGCGGCGATATCGGTGCAAGCGATCTCGGCGCCGCCACGGTGGATGACTTCCTTGGCGTACACACAACCGAACTGGTGGCTGATAAGTGGCGCACTGAAGAGGCACTTATGTTGTTCCATCAGTAAATCCAGGGAATGAGTTTTTTCACACGACTGCGGTAGGCGATGTAGTCAGGAAATTTCTCCGCCAGCCAGCGTTCCTCGCGCAGCGCCTTGCGATCGAAGAAAACGAACAGCATCGCGTCGAACATCAGGCCGACGAGGCTGTGCATCGTCAACGACCAGCCGCAGGCCATGATGAGAATGCCGGTGTAGAGAGGGTGGCGCACCAGCGCATAGGCGCCGCCGGTGCGCAGCGGCGTTTCCGACAGCGGTTTCGGAAACGGCGTCAGCCAGCGGCCGAGGGAGACGATTCCGGCGAGCGCGAGCAGCGCGCCCACGGCGATCAACGCCGGGCCGCCGTATGTCTGCACGGCGGCGAAGACTCCGTGGCTCGCGTGCCCGGTCCAGCCCGGGATCAGATACGCGAGCAGCAACAGCGGGAACTGCGCTGCCACCCACCAGCCGCCGCGGGCGCTGAATCCATCCTTCTGCCTCATGTTCTTCTCCATGCCCCTGCCCTTGTCGATACACAACACATTACACGTTATATAAGGAAAGCAAGCCCGCCCAAAATTAGCCGCAATTATTGTCACAAACGGTGCATCAATCCATACTGCCGGCCGGTAAAATGACTATTTTTGTGCAGGCCTGCTTTCCATACTTGAAATGGCCCTATTTGTCCCATGCCGCTGACGCCCGAGGCCATCGACGCCTGGCTGCCGCAGACGCAGTGCACGCTCTGCGGCTATCCGCGCTGCCGTGTCTATGCCGAAGCGATCGCCGAAGGCAGAGCCGACTTCAACCAGTGCCCGCCCGGTGGCGATGCGACGCTCGGCGCGCTCGCGCGTCTGCTCGGCGCCACGCCCAAGCCGCTCAATCCGGCGTTCGGCCCGCGTACGGCGCGCCAGCGCGTCATCATCGACGAGCCGGCCTGCATCGGCTGCCGCAAGTGTCTCGACGTATGCCCGGTGGATGCGATCGTGGGCGCGCGCCAACTCATGCACACCGTGCTCGATGCCGAATGCAATGGTTGCGCGCTCTGCCTGCCGGTGTGCCCGGTGGATTGCATCGCCCTGCTCCCGGTCACGCTGACCGCGGCAACGGACAGCGCGTGGCCGGAATATACGAATGCCGAAGTAGGCCGTTGGCGCGCGCGCACCGAGGCGCGCCTCGCGCGCCTGCTGAAAAAAGGCAAGACGTCACGCACGCGGAAAACATCGGCGCACGAGCGAGCGCGCATGCGCGCCGAAATCTGCGCCGCCGTCGCGCGCGTGCGCGCCAAAAAATCCGCGCCGCCCAAGAACCGCCCTTGAACTCCACATGGACGCCGTTAAACGCCGCAGAATTTTCGAGCGCTTTAAGGCTGCCGAGCCGGCGCCGGCGACCGAGCTGCACTACTCGACCCCGTTCGAACTGCTGGTGGCGGTAATCCTGTCGGCACAGGCAACTGACAAGGGTGTGAACAAGGCGACCGCGAAACTATTTGCGGTCGCCAACACCCCGCAGACCATCCTCGGCCTCGGACTGCGCGGGCTCAAGCGCTACGTGAAAACCATCGGCCTCTTCAATACCAAGGCCGGCAACATCCTCAAGACCTGCAAACTCCTGGTCGAACAACATGGCGGCAAAGTACCGGCAACGCGCGCGGAACTGGAAGCCCTGCCCGGGGTAGGCCGCAAGACCGCGAACGTGATGCTCAACACCGCTTTCGGCCAACCGACCATCGCCGTGGACACGCACATCTTCCGCGTTGCCAACCGCACCGGACTCGCGCCCGGCCAGACCGTGCGCACCGTTGAAGACAGGCTCAACCAGGTGGTTCCGGAAGAATTCCGGCAGCATGCGCACCACTGGCTGATTCTGCACGGCCGCTACACCTGCGTGGCGCGCAAACCGCGCTGCGGCAGCTGTATTATTTTTGACTTGTGCGAATTTGAGGATAAAGTGGCCTAAAGAGGCATGCCCGCACATAAATGGCCATAACCATAATATGACTCGCCCTGTCGCCACCGGCCTTGCACGCGGCGCGCGCGCCCTGCCCGAACTTGCCGCGCAGGCCGTCGAACAAGCGCTCCAGCGCGCCGATCTCACGCGCGCCAACAGCGTGCTGTTGTTTCTTACACCGCATTTTGCCCCCAGCCCCGAGCCTGCCCTGCGCGCGGCGGCGCGTGCCGCCGGCTGCCTGCAAGTAACCGGCTGCACCGGCGCCGGTGTGCTCACCGAGGACGAGTGGCTGCTGGATGTGCCGGGCGCGGCCGCCATGGTTTTCGGCGGCAAGCTGCGCCTCGCCGGCGCGGACAACGAAGACGACGAGCCGGTCATCAGCCTGTGCAGCCCTTCCGGACTCAATGCCGACTGGCTGGACAGTTACGCGCCCCGCATCGGCGCCGTGTCCGGCGATTTGTTCGGCCAGGGGCCGTTCCGGGTCTGGGCCGGCACGCGCGTAGTGGACGGCGGGCGCGTGGATGCGCGCATCGAAGGCGCACACGGCGTGGTGCAGGTCTCGCAAGGCATGCGTGCGCTGACGTCGCCGATCGAGGTCGGCGCCGTGCACGGTCTGGACGTACTCAAGCTCGGCAATTATCCGGCGCTCAACGTGCTGGTCCAGTCGCTGCCCGGCAACGTGCGCGAACACGAACGCCTCCCGCTGCACATGATCCTGGGCGGCGTGACCTTCGGCGATCCGGACACCGCGATCCGCGACGGCCGCTATCGTTTGAACCATATTGTCTCGGCCAACCTGCACGACCGGTCCGTGACCTTCTCGGCGCCGCTCGCACCCGGCGAACGCCTGTTCTGGGCGATGCGCGACGCGCTCACCGCCGAACGCGATTTCCGCAGCACGCTCGACCACGCCGTGCACAACCTGGGCGCGGCGCCGGACTTTGCGCTGCTGTTCCCGTGCATGGGGCGCGGTCCGCACTTCTACGGCAACCGCGACCGCGACCTCGATCTTTTCAAAACCCGCTTCCCGGGCCTGCCGGCAATCGGCTTCTACGGCAATGGCGAGATCGCTCCGCTCGACGGCATGAACCATCTCTATCAATATTCGGCGGTGCTCGGCCTGTACGCAGCACAGGGCCGTGCGAATTCCACGGCAGGCACGACGCCGTGAGCAGCCGGGCCATCGTCTAACGCATGCTGTTCGATCAAGACCGGAACGCGCTGCGCCAGGTATTCTTTCGCGCCTGGCGCAAACACAGCGCCGGTGAACCGGCCGGTGAACCCTTAAGCGGCGCGGAAAAACTTGTCGTGCTGGTCGCACTGCGCCATCCCGAATACCACGCCCTGCTCGCGCACCCCGATGCCAGCACGGATCGTGATTGGCTTCCGGAATCCGGCGAGACCAATCCGTTCCTGCACATGAGCCTGCACATCGCCATCGAAGAACAACTGGCGATAGACCGGCCACCCGGCTTACGCGCCTGCTATCAGGCACTACTAAAAAAATTTGGCGACGAACACGAGGCCCAGCACCGCATGTTGGATTGCCTCGGCGAAGCCCTGTGGCGCGCGGGGCGCGACCGCACACCTCCGAACGACGCTGATTACCTGGAATGTGTATGCCAGCCTTCACAAGGCTAAACCATCCCCCGGTATGGCCGGGGGATGCCAAGAGGGCTATTTCTTTGCTGCGGGCTTGTACAGGGTTGCGCCAACTAATTTGTCGCAGGTGCCATTCGGAACATAGGCCCATTCCTCCTTGTCTCCATCCTTCGTGGCTTGGCCGGCGCAGGCATGCTTGCTGGTACCGCAATCATTCTTGCCGGCCTTCACGATACCCGCACACTTCTCGAATCCCTCTTTCCCGGCCCAAGCGTGGTTACCCACAACACTCAGGGCCAGCAGTCCCGCCACGGCCGTGGACACATATAATGCTTTCTCTTTCATGGTGATACCTCAAAAGTGTTAACCGCAGACGGCTATGCGGATGCATAGCTACAGTCAAAGACCGGCTTTGGGTGGATAATCTTTCACGTGAACGGGAAATATATTTCTCCCACGATGCAATAAAACGCCGACACGGCCGGTCTTCAGAAACATGGGGGCAATGCAAATCGAGTTCCGGGCGTTGGTCGAGGCCCACTCCGCGAACCTTTACCGTTTTGCCTATTGGCTGTGCCGGGATCGCGGGTGTGCCGAGGATCTGGTGCAAGAGACTTTTCTGCGCGCCTGGCGCGCGCTTGGCGATCTGCGCGAGGCGCATGCGGCCAAGGGCTGGCTGATCACCATACTGCGCCGGGAGCACGCACGACTGCACGAACGCTATACGCCAGAAATTGCGGAGATCGACCCGGATGACATCGCCGCCGAGGCCACCGCGCCTATTGAAACCCTGCTGCTCCGTCAGGAACTGCTTAGACTCAACGAGGAGTATCGAGAACCTTTGCTCATGCAGGTATTGGGTGGTCTCAGCTGTGAGGAGATCGCCACCGCCATGAACTTGCCAACAAGCACGGTGGTGACGCGCCTGTTTCGCGCTCGCCAGAAACTACGCGCGGCGCTGGCGGTCAATGGCGTCGCCAAATGGAGACAGCAACCATGAATTGCCAGGAATTTCGCCAATACTACCTGAGTGAACCGCGTTGCCAGGACAGTGTCTTTCTGGAACACAAACTGACCTGTCTCGCCTGTACCGAGTTTACCGCGCAGGAAGCGGCTTTCGAGCAGGCGCTGGCCGGGGCCTTTGCCGTGCCGGTGCCAGAAAATTTGTCGGCGCGGGTGATCTTGAATCAGACCCTGCACCAACCGCGTTGGCCCCACGGCCTGCCGGCGGCTGCGGCTGCACTCTTAATTCTAATCCCGGTAATACTACTACTGCTGCTGCGGCCCTGGGCCCCTTCCCTGGAACAGGATGTCCTGACACACATCACCGACGAGCGCGAGCACTTGGCGGCGCGCGATCGAGTGCCCGAAAGTAAAATACGGGCGGTGCTCGAAACCATTGGCGTTGCAGGTAAACCGTTCCTGAACAATGTGCATTACGCTGGTGTTTGCCCAATTCGCCGCCAGCCGGGCGGTCATCTTATTGTGGCGGGCACTCAGGGGCCGGTTACGATACTGTTCATGCCGCGCGAAGCCATCGGTCAACAACAACTGATTGATGCCGACGGATTCCACGGTATTATCGTGCCGCACGGTGCCGGCAGCGTGGCTATCGTGGGTCAGTCCGGCGAGGCGCTGGACGATTTAAAACGCCAATTGCTCGGCGGACCGGAGGCATCATGAAGGACTTGTCTGTAGTGTCTATGTTAGCCAAAAACACTTATATGAACGATTCCCCTGCATGAACGGCGCACCCAGC
Source organism: uncultured Acidiferrobacterales bacterium (assembly GCA_964368085.1). Classification (GTDB taxonomy): domain Bacteria; phylum Pseudomonadota; class Gammaproteobacteria; order Acidiferrobacterales; family UBA6901; genus UBA6901. The sequence goes on from CAYJBG010000008.1 coordinate 9,129, forward strand.
GCCGCCACGCTATCCAATCCGGACACCTGGCTCGACCAGCATGGCGACAGCCTGTACCGCTTCGCGTTGCAGCGCGTGCGCGAGCCATCCACCGCCGAGGACCTGGTGCAGGAAACCCTGCTGGCCGCGTGGCGCGCGCGCGCCAACTTTGCCGGCGGCTCCGCGGAACGCACCTGGCTCATCGCCATTCTCAAGAACAAGATCATCGATTATTTCCGGCGCAATCGCCGCGAAGCGCCTCTGCCGGACAACGCCGACACGGAGGACGCCATCGACGCCCTGTTCACGAAACACTCGGATCACTGGGTGCGGTTGGCCTCGTCCTGGGGTAGTCCGGACGGCACGCTGGAACAGATCGAATTCTGGCGGGTTTTTCAAGACTGCCTGACCGCGCTGCCGGTGCGGCAAGCGCAGATGTTTACCTTGAGCGAGATCGATGGCCTCTCCACCGACGAGCTGTGTAAGGTTGCCCAGGCACAAGCGTCGAACGTGTGGGTCATGTTGCACCGTGCCCGCCTGCGGCTCCGGGAGTGTCTGGAAAAGCACTGGTTCGGTATCAACGCGGAGAAAGGCTGATGTTGTCGTGCAAAGAAGCTTCACTGCTGCTTTCAAGGGCCTGCGACGAGCGCCTGCCCTGGCGGGTGCGGCTGGCGGTGCGTTTGCACCTGCTGTATTGCCGGGGTTGCAGGCGCTTTGAAAAACAGCTGCAACTCCTGCGATCTGCCGCGCGCCAGTTCGCGGACAGGCTGGACGCCGTGTCGCCACATGGGCTGTCCGAAGCGGCGCGCCAGCGTATCCGTAACAGCATGGCGAACTTGCGGTGACCGCACGCCGGTAGTCCATTTGTTATTTCTAAAGTATTTTTGAGGGTTCCGTTTTCTTACTTAACACATCAGGAGATTCGCTCATGAACAAGACACAAACTTCCATGACCACGGCCCTGACCGGCCTGTTCGCGCTGACGGCCGCCGCCATGTCGCTGCCGGCCCAAGCCGGGGCCGACGCGCCGAAAATGGAAAAATGCTACGGCGTCGTCAAGGCCGGCAAGAACGATTGCCAGACCAATGTCAGCGCCTGCGCCGGCACCGCCACGAAAGATGGCCAGAAGGACGCCTGGCTGTACCTGCCCAAGGGTACGTGCGAGAAAATTGTCGGCGCATCCGTCACGAAGAAATAGGCCACGGCCACTGGGTGCGGCGTCCATACGCGTCGCACCCAGTATCCTCTTGCCGTGCCAGCCATCGCGAAATAAGTTGCGTGCCCATGCCCGCCGCCGCGCGCTTTCCCCACAACCCGATACCGGCGCGTGCCGGCATTGGCCTGCGCGCGCAGCATTACCGGGATGTGCTTGAACAGCGCCCGGCGGCTGGCTGGCTTGAAGTTCACAGTGAAAATTATTTCGGCGCGGGCGGCGCGCCGCTCCACTATCTGGAACGGATCCGCGAACATTACCCGCTCAGCCTGCACGGCGTCGGCCTGTCGCTCGGCTCCGCCGACGAGCTGAGCGCGACGCATCTGGAGAAGCTGCGCGCGCTCATCGCGCGCGTCGAACCGGCACTCGTGTCCGAACACCTGTGCTGGAGCTCGATTGGCGGACGCTATCTCAACGATCTGGCGCCGCTGCCCTATACCGACGAGGCGCTCCAGCACGTGCGTGCGCGCATCCGTCAGGCGCAGGATTTTCTCGGGCGCCAGATCCTGGTCGAGAACGTCTCCAGCTATCTGCAATACAGCGACTCCACCATCCCGGAATGGGATTTCCTGGCCGCGGTGGCGCGCGAAACGGGGTGCGGCATCTTGCTCGACATCAACAATATTTACGTCAATGCGGTGAATCACGGCTTCGATGCCGGCGAGTATCTGCGCGCGATCCCCGCGGCCGCCGTGCAGGAGCTGCATCTGGCGGGATTCAGCGTAAACCGCTACGAAGACGGCGAAATACTCATCGACACCCACAGCGCCCGTGTCGCCGCGCCGGTATGGTCGTTATACCGCCAGGCCGTGCAACGTCTGGGCCCGGTCCCGACCCTGATTGAATGGGATACCGACATCCCGCCGCTTGGCGTGCTGCTGGAGGAAATGCACGCGGCCGATGAAATTCTGAGGGAACATCGCCATGCCTGCGTTGCATGACCTGCAATGCGGATTTGCCGCGGCGATATTCGGCGAGGGCGACGAACCCTTTGCAAATAAAGTGCGTGACGGCCGCTTTCCGGGCACGCGTCTCGTGCAGATCTACCGCAACAACACCTTCGCCAGCCTGACTGCGGCCCTGGAAGCCGTTTACCCGGTCGTGACGCGATTGGTGGGCGGTGATTTCTTCCGCCATGCCGCGGACCGGTACATACACGCGCATCCGTCCACGAGCGGCAACCTGCACGACTTCGGCGGACGATTCGCCGCGTTTCTGGCGACCTTCCCGCCCGCCGCCACACTCCGCTATCTGCCGGATGTTGCGCGTCTGGAATGGGCCTGCCACCGCGTCTTCCATGCGGCCGATCACCCGCCCCTGCCGCTTGACCAACTGGCAGCGGTCTCACCGGCTCAGCACGGCCAACTGGTCTTCGGACTACACCCGGCCACGCGCCTGCTGGAATCGGATTATCCGGTGCTGCGCATCTGGCAGGCCAACCAGCCGGACGCCGCGGAAGAACAGATAGACCTCAGCGTGGGCGGCGACCGGCTGCTGGTTTTCCGGCGCGATCTGGAAATCGAATTCAAACGACTGAGCAGCGGGGAATTTATTTTGCTGCGTGCCTTCTCTCTCGAACGCCGCTTCGCCGAGGCCAGCGCGGCGGCGCTCGAAGAAGAACCGCGGCTCGATCTTGCAGAAACCCTGCGCCACCATGGCTTGCTCGGTACCATAGCGTCTTTCCACCTCGACCTATCTTGCGTTTGATAACTGCCGCCCGGAGAAAAATAGTGCCATGACCTTCATTGACCGTTGTGCGCAGATCGCCAAGCCTGTGACTTGCAGCCTGAATGCCCTCGCCCCGTTTCTCGACCTTGGAATACGGTTGTGGGTGGCCAACATCTTCTGGAAGTCTGGACTCACCAAAATCCAGAGCTGGGATACGACCGTGGCGCTGTTCACCCATGAGTATCAGGTACCCCTGCTCTCACCAACCATGGCCGCGGCGATGGGCACAACCGTCGAGCTGGTCTTTCCCGTGCTGCTGGTGCTGGGGCTGGCCGGGCGGTTGAGCGCCGGCGTGCTGTTCGTCTTCAACATTATCGCCGTGATTTCCTACCCCGACCTGAACGAGATCGGCGTCAAAGATCACGTCTACTGGGGCATCCTGCTGCTGGTACCGCTGCTGCACGGCCCGGGGCGCCTGTCCATCGACCACTACCTGCGCAAGCGCTGGATGCGCTGAATGAGTCCGGAGCGTTCGCGCAGGAGGCTGGGGTTCTTTTCCCTATGCATGGTGCTCCGAAGAGCCCCATTGTCCTGGCCGCAAATACAGTTTCACCTGACCATTTCGCAACCAGCCTCGGTGACCCAGGTCTTCCGAAGCACTACCTCCGCTCCTCGATCCACGCACCCAACAGGGTGTAGGTGATGGCCAACACCATGGGACCGATAAAAATGCCGATCAGCCCAAAGGCGATCAATCCGCCGATGACGCCGGCAAAGACCAGCAACAGGGGCAGGTTGGCGCCTTTCTTGATCAGAATCGGACGCAGGACATTATCGAGCGTGCTCACCAACACCGTGACCACCAGCAGAAAGCTCCCCCACACCACATCATCATTCCAATACAGCCAGATCACCGCCGGCAGTAACACCGGTATGGCGCCGATCTGCGCCACGGCGAACATGAACATCAGCGCCGTGAGGATGGCCGCGAACGGTACCCCCGCGATCGCGAGCCCGAGACCGCCGATCAGCGCCTGCACCAGCGCCGTCACCACCACGCCGAGCGCCACACCGCGAATCGCCTGCGCCGAGAGCAGCACCGCGCCGTCGCCGCTCTCCCCGCCCAGACGCCGCCCGAAGCGCCGCATCCAGGCACCGGCCCGTTCGCCGCGTGCATACAAGATTGCGGCGAACACCACCGTGAGCAGCAGCTCAACGAACACCACGCCGAGGTTGCCGACCTGCGCGACAAACCATTTCGTGAGCCCGCCGGCATAAGGGGCGATCTGGGCCATGAGCGGCGCGGTCCCGCCGCTCGCCAGCACCTGCCACCGTTGCACGCCATACTCTCCGATCACAGGCAGGCTGCCGAGCCAGGCGGGCGCCGACGGCAGCTTGAACTCACTCAAGGCCGTCGCCCACCCGCCGATGGTATCGACATTGGCCACAATGGTTGCGATGGCGGCGGAGAACGGCACGATCAGCAGTACCAGCATCGCCAGCGTCATCACCGACACCGCCAGCCAGCGCCGCCCCCACAACACCTTCTGAGCCGCACGCAGCAACGGCCAGGACGCCACCACAATCATCACCGCCCAGATCAGCGCCCCCAGAAAGGGCCGCAATACCCAGAGCGATAAAGTGAGCAGGCCACCGATGAACAGCACCGCGAGCACGGTACGGGTGAGGTCGCGCTGGATATCTGGCATGAAGAGTGAATCCTTTAGGTTTGGGTGGATGTTACCCGAGGCCGGCGCGGCAACCAACCGGCATCCGATAAGTCATGCTTGGCGGTAATTGTCCAAGAGAAGCTCTGAACAAGTCGTTTGCTGTCATGGCGAGCGCTTATTGCCTTCAGCCGCGAGCAAAGCGCGGCGGGAAGCAATCCCCTGATCAATCAGATGGATTCCTGGCTGTTCCATCACCCGCTGAAGAAATCCTCCTGCCTCCGATAACTTTCGACGTCAAATCACAGTATCGGCTAATATTACTGCTAATTGTGAACTGTGCCTGGTTGAGTACGACTTTACGCCCATGCCTCCCACCGAACCCACGCCGGCCGACATGCGCAACCCGGTGCGGCGTTATGTTCTCGCCACCCGCCCAGCATTCCTGAGCGTGACGTTGTTCGCCTGCTTGATCGGCCTCGGCAGCGCGCACGCGAGCGGTGTAACGATCGCCTGGGCCACGGCGCTGGCAACGATAATTTTTGCGCTGCTGGCGCACGCCGGTGTGAATGTGCTCAATGACTATTACGACGCGTTGAACGGCAGCGATGCCATCAATACGGACCGGGTATTCCCCTTCACCGGCGGCAGCCGCTTTATCCAGAACGGTGTGCTCAGCGCGGCGGCCACCGCGCGCTTCGGTGTCGCATTGCTCATGCTGGTTGTCATCGCCGGCTTGTGGCTGGCGTCGCGTTCCGGCCCGGGCCTGCTGGCAATCGGACTTGCCGGGCTCATCATTGGCTGGGCCTACTCGGCGCCGCCGCTCAAACTCAACAGCCGCGGCCTGGGCGAACCCGCCGTGGCCGCCGGCTTCACCCTGATCGTGCTCGGCAGCGATTATGTGCAGCGTCATGCATTCGCGCTGGCACCGCTCGTCGCCGCGGGCTCGTATGCGCTGCTGGTGACCAACATCCTCTATCTGAACCAGTTTCCGGACCGGTCCGCCGACGCACCCGCCGGCAAGCGCCACTGGGTGGTGCGCCTGGCGCCGCACCAGGCACGCTGGGGCTATGTCTTCATCGGTATGGCCGCGTACGGCTGGCTGATCGGCGCGGTACTCACCGGCCTGTTGCCGACGCGCGCGCTGCTGGCACTGCTCGCGGCGCTGCCGAGCGCGCTGGCCGCGCGCGAACTGCTGCGCGATGCCGCGCAACCGCATGCCCTCGCCCCCGCGATCCGCAAGACCATCGCCGCGGCGGCGCTGCACGGCGTGCTGCTGGCCGGCGCCCTGTTCTACCGCGTCTAGCAGGCCGTTGAAAAGGCGATATCCACGCCACCGACACGCCGGCCGGTGTCGGCATGGGCTTCACGCCAGCGCGTTATCTCAAGCCGGGCGATCGCGTCGGTATCACCATTGAACCGATCGGCACACTGGAGAATCCGGTGCGGACCGATGGCCGAACCGGCATTGCCGCCGACCTGGAACACCGACTGCGCCAGCCCGTGCCGTCCGCCGGCGGCCATGCGCGCGACGCGCGACGACTCTGGATGAAACACCGATGAGCCGGTACCGATCAGCGCCACGGCCACGAGCAACATGCTGTAGTCGTGCCCATAGGCCAGCAGCAGCAGCCCGACGAGTGTGCAGCCCATGCCGATCGCCAGCGAATACGGCTTGGGATGGCGGTCGATATAAATACCGATCATCGGTTGCAAGAGCGAGGCCGTGAATTGAAATGTGAACGTCAGCAGGCCGATCTGGCCGAAGTCGAGCCCATAGTTGCTCTTCAATATCGGGTAGACCGCCGGCAACAGCGACTGCATCATGTCGTTGAGCAAATGACAAACGCTGATCGCGGCTAGAATGGTGTAGGCGGTTTTGTCGGCCGAGGGTTCGCTGACGCGGTCGGTAGTCACTGTGGATGCCCTGCTGCAGTTGGGTTCGGGGAGCGGCGCCACTCGGCACCGGGCGGCAGATCTGACTTCAGTATAGACTGCTTACACTTTGATCCTGTTCCGAATTATTACGACTATGCCACATCAGCGTACAATCACACCAACCATGACCCTGCCCAAAATCTCACCCCGCCTGCTGTTCCTCGCCGGGTTCCTGGCCAGTGCCGGCCTGATCGGCGCCGCGCTGCTGTTCCAGTACGGCATGGGCCTTGTGCCGTGCCCGCTGTGCATTGTGCAGCGCGGGTTCGTGATCGCCATCGGCCTGTTGCTGCTGGCCGGGGCCCTGCACAATCCGCGCGCCTGGGGTCTGCGCCTGTACGGTGTTGGCGTTGTGCTGCTCGCCGGGCTCGGCGGCGCGGTAGCCGCCCGCCATGTGTGGATTGAACATTTGCCACCCGGCACGGTGGCCGGCTGCGGGGCCGACCTCGACTACATGTTGCAGAACTTGCCGTTGCTGAAGACTGTCACGCTGCTGTGGGCCGGCACCAGCGACTGCGCAACGGTAACCTGGAGTTTTCTCGGGTTGAGCATGGCGGGGTGGATGGTACTGTGCTTTGCGGGTTTTGCGGCATTGGGCATCGCGCTGGCATGGGGCAATAAACCTGACCCGGTCACACCGCGCCCCTGACTACCCTTCGCGGCCAGCTTGCTTGCGAACCAGCGCCTGAATTGCCTCCGGTATGGCCACCGTCGGCCGATCCATCGCCCACCCGTTTTGTTGCGCCAGCGCGCGCAGCAGCTCGATGCGATCCTGGGTGCCCGGGTGGGTTTTCAGGAATGTCGGGGTACTCTCGGCCGTCTTGTTGCCGGGTAAATCTTTAACACTCAGAAAGAATGCATCGGCACCGGATGCATGCCCGTAGTGACGTGCCAGCCCGCGTAGGTAGGGCTGAATGAAATGAAGCCCAATAGACCGCCGGTAGCGCATGACCCCATCCTTTCCTTGGGGTGTTGGGCTTCACAAAAAACGTTCTGCCCAACCTACCGCGCTGAAAAATGTTTTTACGTCTATACCCACGCCAAAGTGGCGAACTTCTTTTTAAGCAGCGTTTAGACAAACACCGCAGGCGAAACCCCAAAGCGCTTGGCAAGCCGCTTGATCTGTCGTGCGTTCAGTTCGCGCCTGCCGGCCAACACCTCGGAGACTACCCCTTGGCTGCCGATCTCCGGCAGATCGGACTGTCGCAGGTCGTGCTGCTGCATCAGAAACTTGAGCACTGCAGACGGCTTGGCCTCGGGTACCCGAACATGCTCCGCCTCGTATTTTTCAACAAAGACAGCGAGCGCATCGGCCAGCTCCGCATACGGGTGCTTTTCATCCTCCCCGATCTCGTCGAGAATCGCATCCAACATGTCGGTCGCATGTGCGTAGTCTTTCTTCGTGCGCAGCGTGCCGAGCGGCACCACGGCCCGCAGCCGACGGTATTCCTGCGCCACTTCCTTCATCTGGTAAGCCATCATGGTTACTCCTTCCACTTGTCACGATCGTATTCGGCATGCGTGAGTACATGCCGGATGTAAACCTTCCTGCGGTTGTAATGGATCGCGACAATCAGCCGGTACTTGTTACCGCCGATATCGAAAACTGTAAACTTTCCGACTTTGTCCACCGATCCAAACACATGCTTGAGTTCGGCAAAAGAGCCGAAATCCGTCTTGGCCGTAATGGCGTACCAGATAGCCAGCGGCTCCGCCGCCTCCCTGTGCCGGGCTGCGAAATCCCGCAGTCGCTTTCTTGTTATGACGTGCACAGGTTGAGTGTATATCTCATTCTGAGATATGACAAGGTGGCAATTTACTCACAGCCCACGTAGGTTGGGCTGAATGAAATGAAGCCCAACAGACCGCCGGTAGCGCATGGCCCCATCCCTGCCTTGGGGTGTTGGGCTTCACAAAAAACGTTCTGCCCAACCTACCGGACTACAAACTTAGTTCATGAACAAACTCACTTGCGAACCAGCGCCTGAATTGCCTCCGGTATAGCCACCGTCGGCCGATCCATCGCCCACCCGTTTTGTTGCGCCAGCGCGCGCAGCAGCTCGATGCGATCCTGGGTGCCCGGGTGGGTTTTCAGGAATGTCGGGGTACTCTCGGCCGTCTTGTTGCCGGGTAAATCTTTAACACTCAGAAAGAACGCATCCGCGCCGGAAGCGTGGCCGTAGTGGCGCGCGAGCGCGGCGAGCGCGCTGCGGTCAGCCTCGGCTTCCTGGTCACGGTTAAAACTTAAAACTGTAAGCAGTCCGGCATCGCTTAACGCGGTTCCGGCCAGGGTATTCCCGGAGAAGTTGGTCAGCGCCGCCAGCGCCAGCCCGACCACCATACCGCGCCCGAGCGCCACGATGGGATGGCGATGTTTGACGTGCGCAATCTCGTGCGCCATCACCATGGCGAGCGCATTTTCATTCGGGAGTTTTTCGATCAAACCGCGAAAGAACACCACGTTGCCGCCGAGGGTGGCCATGGCATTGACTGTATTGTCGTCCACGTAATGCACAGTGATGCGCATTTCCGCAGGCAGGTCCTGCGCGGCGGCGAGCTTATTGGCCAGTGCCTGAAGGTATTCGGTAACGGCCCCGCCCGGCGGCAACTTGCCGGGATACTTGGCGGCGATTTCCACTTCCATCTCGAAGGGCACGTAACGCACCAGGTGCTCGGCCAGCAGCGCCAGCGCGGTGGCCAGAATCACCACCACTACCACAGCGCCGATCAGAAGCTGCGCGAACTCCTTGAGCGGGTGTTCCGTGGAAACGTTGATCCCTTCCGGGATCTTGGGGTTTTCGTAATGCATGCATCAGGCGGCGGGAGTGCGCGCCGGAATAATGGCGGTGCCGTACACCAGCGCCTCGACCGACTGAATGCTGTTGCGCTGCCCCTTGTACAGCGGCACGGCCTCGAACTTTACATTGAAAATCATGGTGGCGCCGAGTTTGTGCGCGTCCGCCTTCATGCGCAAGACCGCCTCGCGCCGCGCGCGATCGATGAGCGATTCGTACGAGCGCATGCGCCCGCCGATTAACTTGCGCAGCCCGGCGACAAAAACCTTAAAGAAGTCCACCGAGATCACCACGTTGGCGGCGACCAGACGCGTCTGCGGCGGATTCACATACATGGGCGGGAAACGCGATGGCACCAGCAGCAACTGGCGCAGTTCCTGTTCGCGCCGCAGTATGGAACGGTAGTGACGCTTCTCGTTGATCTGCCCGAAGACATAGCCCAAGGCAAGCAATGTAAGCAAAATAATCAGATCGACCATGGCCTTACTCCAATACCACGGCTGTACCATAGGCGAACAACTCGGCCGCGCCCTGGCTGATGGAGGATGTGGAAAAACGGATATTGAGCACCGCATTCGCTCCAACAGCCTCCGCCTGCGCCACCATGCGCTGCGTGGCTTCTTCGCGCGATTCCTGCAGCAACTCGGTATACCCCTTCAGTTCACCCCCCAGAACATTCTTGAATCCGGCCATGATGTCGCGCCCGATATGCTTCGAGCGCACCGTGCTGCCCTGCACCAGCCCCAGGTGTTTGGTTATTTTACGACCGGGTACAATTTCCAGATTACTTAATAACATTGCTGACTCCTTGGTTTTTTGTTGGTTTCATTATTCCATACCCCTCCTCCCTCCGTGGAGCCGTGGCTGTAGAGCCAACGATTCTCCTGTCTGGGTTACCTTCCTCTGCTATAATCTACACATGAAACAGAAGCCGCTCATCGAGACAAACCCATATCTGCGCGACCCGGAGAAATTCCGCAAAGCGCTGATTACCAATGTCTCCAGTTCTACAGCCGTTGAGACGGGTGCCTCGGTTGAGTCCATCGCGCGCACCTTGGTTGAAGGCAACAAGCGCCACTCGTTCAAAAAACCGCAAGGCTCCGCTCAATAATCTCTGCAAATAGCTGTTCCATCGGTTTGTAGTTCTTATCCCAGCCCCGCCTGTACCGCTGCAAAATACGCCGCCTTCCTTTCCCCAACAATCAGGCCAAAATCGAGCAGCGGTAAACCTGCTTGCAATGCCATCAGGGTTGAAAGGATACGCGCCAACCGCCCATTCCCTTCCCGGAACGGATGAACCAGAACCAGCTCCACGTGGGTCTCCGCCAAGGCGTGGACGACGACCGTACGCTCACTGAAATTACACGGCGTATACTGCGCTAATATATCCCTTTCAAATTGCTCCATAAGTGATGGAACCCTGGCAGCGGCGGCAAACGGGAAATCACCCTTGCTCACGTTCACCTGCCGGTAGTCACCGGCCCACTCGTAAATCTCACCGAGCCAACTCTTGTGAATTGCGCAGATATCGGCGGCGGTGAACCGATGATCCTCATTATATTGGCCGACGAGCCCAGACACGGTCTTTTCCAATGCGCTGGCCTCGGCATCGTCCATTTCTTTCGGTGACTTGATGCCAAGTCGGTTCTTGAGCACCTGCTCATTCGAACCAAGCTCAAACTGGGTTTCGGGTAACCCAGAGACATCGTATCGGCCGTCTTTTTTCAATTCGCTACCTCAGGATACCGTGGTCTGTCCCAGATTGTTCTCAAGCATGGCGGTGAGGAGTCTTGACCAGTATAGGCAACAATATCCCCTGCCCCGCATGGCGTTACGATCTTGATTTCTTGAACAGAATAACCTGGCGCCGCTCTTTTTTACTGGGCCGCCCTTCTGCAGGGGTGGCATAACGCGCTTCAGCGGATAGCCGGGCGGCTATTTCTTCTCGCGCCATTCTGCTGAGCTCGCTTTCGTTATAAAGCAACGCGGCGTGCGCCGCCGGGCCGCGCCGGGCAGACAAGTCCCGCACCCGCACTAGATATTCATAGGGGCCGATATGAATGCTCAAGCCATCGCCCAGGCGAATGCTCCTGGCCGCCTTCACCCGCTCGCCATTCACCTTGACCTTGCCGCCCGCCACCGCCGCCGCGGCCAATACCCGAGTCTTGAAAAAACGCGCCGCCCAAAGCCATTTGTCGATGCGGAGCGCGCTGTCTTCTGCTTGTGTCACCGCCATTCCCGGTTTTTCTCAACTCTTCTTGCGATTCGCGGGAACCCAGGGTCAGATCCGAATGGCACTTACTTAACAAATACGGCGGGCGTACCGTAAGCAACCCCCTCTCCCTTGATGGGAGAGGGATGGGGAGAGGGTGTTATTTCCGTATTTCCGAACTCTTCCCCCTCTCCCCCACCCCTCTCCCGCGAGGGGAGAGGGGCCGTAAAGTTCTTAAGTAAGTGCCATTCTGCTCGGTGGCGAGCTTTTCGCCCCGCACGCGACTGATGATGTGTAAGGGTTTGCCGGTGGTGAGCTGGGCGTACATGCCGGCTTTCGCCGGAATGATTTAATCTTTTACTCGTGCAGCTGTACGTAAGTGCCAATCGTAACTGGCATCGGCCATGTACTGCTATTTCTTTCCCGCCACACCGGGTTGCGCCGACTTGCGAAAGCGATCGAGAGTGATCAAGTGATCCTGATACTCATCTTTCTGCGTCGCGATCTCGACATCGTAAGCAGCCAGAAAGGCCTTGATGGCGCGCGCGGCACTGTCCTTGTTTCCGCTACGCTCGGCGATTTGGTGCTCCACCATCAACCCCAGCAGATGATTGGGCACGGCCTTGCGCAGCAGTTCGACCTGCACGCGGGCGCTTTTGCTGTCGCCCGCCGTCAAATGCAGCAAGGCCAGATGATAGCGGGCGTCGTTGTCCAGGGTTCCCAGATTGTTATAGGCCAGCAGCGCCATCGGCGTGAAGCGCGACGCTTCCACCACGTCCCCGCTCTCGCTGGCTTTCATCACCCGGTTGAACAGGCGGTCCGCCGCCTCCCGCGGCGACATGCTGGCGAGATCAGGTGGATTCGCTGCCGAGGGAACCGTCGCCGAAAAGGCCGGTAATTCCGGCGCCGGCGCTTCCGCACTGCGGCCCCGATCGAACAAGGCCATCAACGCAACCGCCAGTGCAAACGTCGCTATGCCCAGGGCAACCCACGGCACGATCGTTTTCGCGTTCCAGGGTGCTTGCGACGCCCGGCCCGTAAGGGATGCTCCGCAGTGACCGCAAAACTTGCCCGCGGCGGGCTGGCCGCAGCTGGGACATGGAATCGGCTTGTCTTTCATAATCGCACCTTAGCACGGGACAACAAGTAGTGGCGAGATGCAAAGGGTCGCTTCGCAGCATTGCGGGTTGGGCCGGTTTAAAAAGTGCGGGTGATTTTTATTGCACGCTGAAGCCATATCCTTTCTTCTTTACATTTACCGCTCCCCGGCACTCATGGCACTACCCTTTTCCCAGCACGCGTTCGATGCGCCGGTCCGGCAGCAACCACAGGAGCGCCACCAGCACATAGATCGCCCGGCCGATCGCCGGAAACCAGAACGACGCCGGTATGGCCGTGGCGTAAGCCACCAGCAACAGCTTCCCCTTCCTGATGCCGTTTGTGCCCTTGAAAGCGGAACCCATCAGTACCAGATAGGTAGTCGAGCAGTTCAAAAGAGGATGGATACCGTGAGCGCATTCGTGCACGTCGTCAGCGATCAGGAAGTGGCCGTTAAGGCCTGCGCACGCGCGTGCCAAAACATGCACCCCTCAACACTCCCAACCCTTCCGGTTTCGCCCCCGCTGTCGCTCTCGGCGCTCATACGGGCACACCCGGACATGGTATTCCTGCGGGAATGGCTCGAAGCCATGGACGCCGGCGAAACAATTCATTGATCGAACGCGCCCCCGGCAGGCGCACGAGCTGGATGCGCCGCACACAATCAGCGCGCGGCGTACGCTGAACCTTATACAACACTGTTAACGCGCGGCGGCGTGGAGTGTAGAGAGAGGGGGGGGGATTTCGCCATCGCTCGCTCTCGGTATCCGTCGGCATCAAAAACTAGTGGATACTCGGATATCCGTCAACGGACGGTAAAAACGTATACCAATTTCGCCGTTTGCTGCCTATAACTACGTGGCTCTCGTCTTGTGTAACAGTCCTCGAACAACGGCCAACAACTGTTCACGGAACCGGGTGTAATCGTCTTCCGCGGCTGCCTGTTTCAGGACAACATTCAGCAAGCGCTGCGACTGTGTATCGTTTAGTTCCGCGGCAATCAACCCACTCAGCAGCGCAGCGCCTTGGCTGCCAAGTACCCGGCCCATATCCGCACCGAGCAATCGCGCACCGGCGCGGCCGACATCATGGTCCTCTGCCGTAAGCATCTCATCCTCTTCTAGCAACAATCGCTCCCGATGACAAGGATCGCCGTAGTTCCGCAGTATCAGCCAGAAATCCACCGCGTCGCGATTCGTTTCCCGGCCACGCTCTGACCAGGAAAAGAGTTTCAGCGCCGCCAGCCCAGCCAGACTGGTGACCCGTACAGACAGTTGTGGCGCAAGCTCCAGAAGAGGCGCGGCACGAAACGCCTCGGCAAATCCCCACAGGCTCATGACCGTGTCACCATCCGGTGGCCAGGCGATCCGCCGTTCGCGATCTTCAAGGCCCCCGAAAGGAACAATATCCAGCGGAACTCCACTCGACGGCATAAACAGCCGATGCAAACGATGGGCGTCGGGCGTAAAAGCGGCATCGGAAATCAGTCTTTCCCGCAGGCCTTCAAACTCGACCCAGGATGAAACTTGAATTCCGATATCGATATCCCGCGTCAGGCGGGCAACCGGCACCTGGTAGATGTAATCGAGCCAGATGTCCCGCGCCAGTGCGCCCGCAATGAAAAAGCCGAGCCTCTGCGCGTGCGCCGCCGCATGTACCGCGCGCAGCACCGCAACAATGGCTGGATCAATCGGCCGCGATGGTCTTGGCGAGGTATTTGTCATACACCATCCCTGCGGTTTCCCGGCACCGGTCGTCGCCGGTGGCAAGCAAGTCCGCGTAGATCAGCACCGGCGGCACCACATCGGGGAATTCCCACTCGTGATCGAAATGCCAGAACCGGTCGAGAAGAATCACCGGCCCCTGCGGATCGACCACGAGCCGGTGTTTCTTCAGGAAGGCCGTGCGATCGTCGGCGTAGATCGTGATGTCTTGCGGCTTGAGGTAGCGCGTCACAATCTCCGCTGCCCCTTCGCCGCCCAGCCACGCGCCCAATTCGCGGTATGTGGCTTTCTTCCACCAATCCGGCGTCGTCGCGTTCAACGGACGATACCGGCGCAGGTTAAGTCGTGGCCGCAATACCTGCGCATAGGCCTCAACCCAGTGATCGAGCAATCGGCGCCGCTGCAACAGTCGTCGCTGTCGCGCGCGTCCGCGCGCGCCTTCGCGGCGACCAAGCTCGACGACATGGCCCATGCGGCGCAGATCATCGAGGATACGCCCCACGGTCCCATGCGCCACGCCTGCCATTTCGGCGATCTCCCGCACGGGGGCATTCACACGCCCGGGATCGCACAGCAGCGCAAACACCACCTGAATTCCGGCCGGCTGAAAGACGCGCGCCGCCTGCCCGGCCTTCGGGGTGCGGACAGGCTTGTTGCCCGTATGCCAGAGCACGAGTCCCGGCTGCTCGATCCAGGCGTTACCCGCCGCATCCACGAATGCCACACCCTTCTCCCGCAGTCGCAGCGCCACGGGTGGAGTCACATAGTCCGCGACCAGCATCACCCGCCCTTTCGCGCCCGCCAATGGGTGCAACATCGGTCCCAATGCGGCCGGCGCCAGCCGCTTGCGCACCATCGCGGCGTAGAGCGCGCGGTCGCGACCGCGCCCCACCCGCAGCCAAGCATCCGCCGCCTCACCCGCTTTCGGCTTGGCCGCGTGCTCGACAGTGAGCCCGAAACCTTTCAGCGCCTCTATCCCCCGCGCAAGTACCTCCCCCATCCCTTCTCCGGGGGTGGCCGCCACGACCGTCTTTTTAAGCGCTTTCCGAGCCATGCCTCATTATTTGTCCATTTTAATTAAATGTCCACTATGGGTGGACATTACATGTTCATGGACAGCAGGTGGCCCAGGTGTTTGGGCCGCCCAGAGGCGTGGGGTGTCCATGGATGGAGGAGGTACGAGCCCATGGATGGGCGAAGGTAGAACAATGCAGGAGCAATTGTCGAGAACGAAGTTCGTAACCCGAGTCGAGAGGGCCAGGGAGAGAGAAAACATAACCGTCCTTTTATCCCCTCTCCCTCCGGGAGAGGGCTAGGGTGAGGGCAGATTTCATCAAACCAGATCGGCTTCAACCCGCGTGCCATGGGTCCAGTCCCGTTTCAGGTGCGCCTTCTTGTGGAGTTCCGGGCGGTTCTTCGCGGTATCGATGGAGACAAACATCCTCGATGATGCTGAGCAACTTCGGTGCTATCACACCGTCACCCCAGCCAGCATGTTCATGATGAGGCGAATCAACACGTCCTTGTGCTTCGGGTCCGACTCCGCCACCAACAGCGCCAGCGCCGCAAGACCGACATCATTGATTACAGGCTCGCCATCGCGGAACAGTCGCCGGTTACGGTTCAGGAAATCCACGAACAGAAACGAACCGATGCGCTTGTTGCCGTCGCTGAACGGATGGTTCTTGATAGTGAAATACAACAGATGCGCGGCCTTGGCTTCGATGCTGGGGTAAGCCGGCTCTCCGAACACGCTCTGGTCGAGGTTGCCGAGAATCGACGCCAACGCGCCCTCCCGCACCTGCCCGAAAAGGTCACTCGCCTCGCCGCGACCAGTCAGGTTCTGCTTCAGCTCGGCAATGGCGGTCTGCGCCACCGCCAGCGATGGCAACACCCCGCCGACCGTGCCTTTGGGTTCGGTGAGCAGCCCTTCGTCATAGCGTTGCAACAGCAGGAAGGTTTGGGTGTAGCGCGCGATAACATCCACCAGCCCGCGCCCCTGGTCGGTGGTCAGCGCCTCGCCGGCCGCCGCCTTCCGCACCAGATGCAGCGCTGCTTCCAGCTCCCGGGCGTTTTCCTCCAGCCGCTGGCGGTTGATGGTATAGCCGCGTGTCAGGTGCTCCTTGAGAGTCTGCGTGGCCCATATACGAAACCGGGTTGCCTTGGCGGAGTTCACCCGATACCCGACGGAAATGATCATATCGAGACTGTAATACTCGACCGTACGCGCCACCTGCCGCCTGCCCTCACGGCGAACTGTTTCCATTTTGGAAACAGTTGCCCGCGGGCTTAATTCACGCGTGGCGTAGATGTTCTTCACGTGCTTGGAAATCGCCGGCGTCTTTACCCCGAAAAGTTTCGCCATGTCGGCCATCGGCAGCCAGATGCTTTCGCCTGCCACTTTGGCTTCGATCCGCAGCGCACCATCCTGCCCTTGGTAGACAACAACCTCCCCTTTTGGACGCGCTACACCCATTTGTTTTCCCTCCCTAGTCAACCCTGCGGCAAAATCGTCAATCATCCCTGACACACCGCCTCCACCCTGAACACAGGGCTATTCTGCCTCCGCCTTGGATCCATCGCCACCCCGACAGGCAGCGGTTTCTGAAAATACCCCGTCACTGCATCAACGCACCAATAAACTTGGCTCCCAAGATTTTTAAATATTAGCGTTTATTGCTCTCTGGTACGAATGGCGCATGCAGGAAGTACGAATGCCGCGATGGCATGGATGCCCAGGAGCGGTCAAGCCGACACATCGAACAAAAAACCCAACCGACGACCGCCATGCGACCGCCATGGATGGCGGAAGGTAGAGCAACGCAGGGAGCAGTTGCCGGGATGGCGGAAGTGCGAGCACAGGGATGCGTGAGGTAGAGTCGAGTCTGGATTTGTAGGTCGGCCTTTAGGCCGACACATCGAAACTAAGGCACTACACCTGCGCCCCTCCCCTACTCCCCCTCCAACAACGCCAAGATCACCCGCTCCGCCTCCGTCCGCCCCGGCGAGAGGAACAGTTCCACTACTTTTACCCCCAACACCCGCGCAATCTTTTCAAGATCATCGAGCAACAGCGCCCCGACCCCGCTCTCGGCGGCCCGCACTCGGGCCAGCGCTAGCCCGGCCGCGGCGGCGAGCGAATGCGTGGAATGGAGGTTGAGCAACATCAACACCTTGAGCTTGCGCGCCAACACCCGCCGCGCGCCTTCGGACAGCGGCCTCACCGCCGAAGGGGGTAGCAACTCCTCGCGCCGAATGCATAACCCGGCAGGTGCTTCCACCCCAAGGCGCACCTGCGGCCCCTGCACCCCAACCACCTGCACCTGAATCGGCCCGCCGGCAAAGAACTGTTCGACCGGGGTGCCGGGATCAAGGGTTGATTGTGGGTAGATGGACAGCGACTGACCGGGTTTACGGGTGAGAATGAGCATAAGCATGGGCCTCCTTTCCCAGTGTTTTACAGACTATACATAGATATGTTTAGACTGTCTACTTATCGTATGTCGCTGCATTGTCTGCAAGTTCCTAGACTGGTGGGCATGAAAGAATCTGCCCGCGAATTGCTCGCCAAGAACCTGCGAGAATTACGCCAGGAAAAGGGATGGTCCCAGGATGAACTGGCCGCCCGGTCCGGGCTGCACCGTACTTATATAGGAACAGTCGAACGGGCTGAGCAAAGTATTACGGTGGACAGTATGGAAAAGCTGGCAACCGCTCTGAACGTGAAGGTGTCGCGGCTTTTGGAAGAATGAAACGGATTACCTATCTGATTATTAATTGAGTGTGTAGCCCGGATGAAGCGCAGCGGTATCCGGGAATCGACCGATTGCATAATCTAGGACATGGCCTGTTTGAATCTTTCATACCGCCTTTCAAGCAGCAGCGGGCTTGGGCGATCATGTGACAATTTTGGAATCGTGATTTTCCTTTCGTGCATTTCTTTGAGGCCATGTAGCAGCATCGGCCCATCTTGCTCTTCTAAGATGTCCCTGCGCACTTCTACGATGTAATCAGGCCGGATAGCGAGAAATTGCCGGTCGAACGCGGCATGATGAAGCTTGCAGAGCGCGATGCCGTTGGAGATAACGGGCTCTCCCTCCGGCTCGGAATCGGGAATGATGTGTGCCGCATCCAACAGCTCTTCATGCCGAAGTCGACACAACGCGCACTGCTCGCAATAGGCCTGCAATACCCGTTCACGAAACGCCCGCTGGTGTACGCGTTGCTGTACCATCGCCGTAATATATGACCGACGTGCCTCTTCGGCCGGAATCGGCACCGCCTCTTCAGGCTTTTCATACTTCATATAACTCGCATCATCGACCTCAACCTTAAACGTCAGGGTCCCAGGGTCGTCGCCTACAATAAACACTGGCCAAATCGCGAGATATTTTCCTTCAACAACGCGATGAAAGTACACAAGAGGTATCTTCCGTCGCATCGCCTCTCGTAATCCAACATTGTCTGCATGTTGAGGATCGGTGCCACGATACCGGTAGTGCAACAAGCCATCGGCTGAATAGCCATCGTCATACGGCCCGCTTGGAATCGTGGTTATTGATAATGGAACGTTGATAATGCGTGGCTTGAAGATTCCTTGCGGTCCAACCAAAGGAACTCTGTTTCCTTCGTAGGTAAAACCCTGTGCCAATACGCTTCGCGGCAACACATCACCGTGGAGATGGACCTGTTCTGTTAACCAGTCAAAGGCTGCCTTTCTGACATGCGCATCCGTCGTGGTAGTCATGGCTAGGCGACAAAACGACTCTGGTTGTGCCACTCCAGGTACTCTTTGGAGGGCTGGTCCTCAGTCAACTCCGGCAGGACCAGCAGACGCTGGCCGTGATGGGCGTAGTACTCGCGTCCATTCTTATACTCCTCCTTGATCCGGGCGCTGACCTCGACATGGTAGTCTGGCGTGACGGTCAAATAGCCGATGTCAAAGAGCTTATGGAGATCAGACCGCAACAACAGGCCATTCTGTGTAAGATTCGGACCCTCGCTCGCGTAGGACTTGATATGTGCGGCTTCGAGCACTGGTAACGTGCGCTCACCGGTAATGGCGCAACGCCTTTGGTAGGCATCGGTTACCAAGACCCTGAACGCTCCCTGACCAAGGCGGCCCTTCATTAAATACCTTGGCGCATCTCTTCGAGGTTCATCTTGCATCTCATCGGGTCGCCAAAGCCCGAGCGCACCGGCTGCCTCCTGGACCGCAGTCCATAGGGAATGGCCTATGGCCTGTTCGGTATCGTAGGTTTTTCCCTGAACAATGTTTGGCGCCCAATCAGCCGGTATCGGAATCCATGCCTTCTCCGGAAAGAAAAACGGCTGAGCTAAAACATTGCACCCAACCACTGGGTCAGGCTCGACTTTCTCGGCATATCCACTGCGCCCGCGGTACTTCCGGATGCGGGCAAGGAATTCTTCATAGGTGCCGACGCCATTCTTTTCCCCGAAAGCTTCCCATGCGAGCGAACACGGAAGCGGCGAATAGCCTACGAAGAACCCGCCACCGACGATATAGTTCTTGGGACTGTGCAGCTTGAATAAGAATGGCTCGCCTGGTTGGAGAACTCGAAATTCACGCCCGCCGCTTGGTTGCCAGAAATTTATCTCATCCGGGTCGCGTGCTCGGAGGTAGTTAAACCAACCCTCATCAGTGACACCAACCCACAATTTCATGGTTTAGTGATTCTCCGAATAATGCCCGTATGGGAATAATCGAGCCTCGCCCCTCAATTTTCCTTAATTTGTTAATATCAAGTCCGATCGCGCGTGAGATTGGCTACCAAATCAGTCACGTATCGTTTAAACGATTCATTTTGTACGAACTGCTTGTAGAACTCGGTATCGTCATTCAGTAGCGGACCGACCACGCGCATGAGCGCGGCATCTAATTCGATACGTGCGGCGTTGGGTGTGTTCCTCTTGGCGTTCTGGTAGGGCTGGTCTGCTGCCACCTTGGGAGCGATGTCCTCGGTAATCCGACGGACGATGCGATCACTGTCCGTGAAGAGCGTTCCGAACTGCTCGTTGAACGTCTTCAGGATATTGCTCAGGCGGTCTAATTCCGGCTCTGGCTTCCGGCCGCCGCCGCTTACTGGCACCGGTTCGATTTCAGCATTGTCATCCGGCAAGCTAACCTTGAGAGCAGCCCTCTTCTCAACGCGGTAGCTGTCCATGTCGATGGTTTCGAGTATGCCCTTGGCAAGATCTTCCTCTTTCGGTGCGGGCAGTTTCGGGATGAGGAAATTCAGGAAGATCGACAGTTTTTCCCAATCCGCATTGGTGTAGGGCAGGATCGATGCCAGAAAACCATAGGTGCGCGTGAACGCCTTGGCATTTCCCTTGAAATCCACTTGGCCGTCTTCGTCGAGCCGCTCTTTGTAAACTGCCACGCAAGCGTCGAGGATCGGGTCGAGCTTGTCGCGTTCCGCGCCGTTGAGATAAAGCGTGACCAGGTTTTCGACTTGCTCCGGCGCATACACCTGATGACCATCCAGCGTCGCTTTAAGGTCGTGGAGTTTGTTCGGGTCCGTTTCCTCACTGAGGATAGTGGTTCGGTAGTAATCGGAAAATGCCAGCGTGATCATCTCCGAGTTGTTCATGAAATCGAGCACGAACACGTCGTACTTCTGCGGGCGCGCCCGGTTCAGGCGCGAAAGCGTTTGTACAGCCTTGATGCCCGAGAGCAGTTTGTCCACATACATCGTGTGCAACAGCGGCTCGTCGTATCCGGTCTGGAACTTTTCCGCGCAGATCAGGAAGCGATATGGGTCTTCCTGTATTTTGTCCGCGATGTCGTTGCCTGGAAACCCATTGAGCGATGACTCGCTGACCTTCGCTCCGCCGTATTCGTGCTCACCCGAGAAAGCAACGATGGCCTGATACGGGCTCTTCC
>CAYJBG010000009.1:0-29848 GCA_964368085.1 uncultured Acidiferrobacterales bacterium
GCAAGGGCGTGGCGTTCCGCGATGCGCACGAAATCGTCGGCCGCGCCGTGCGCCGTGGCGTCGACACCGGCCAGGATCTGAGCGAGATGAAGCTCGAGGCATTGCAAGCGTTCTCGCCGGTCATCGGCGCGGACGTATACGCGGTGCTGACCCTTGAAGGCTCGGTGGCCGCGCGCAACCACTTGGGCGGCACCGCGCCCGCACAGGTGCGGGCGGCGATCAAGCGGGCGCGCAAACGCCTGTAATGTAGCAGGCTGTTGAAAAACAGCCCGCGTGCGGCCTAGGGATGGGCCGCCATTTTTCAAACACGTCGTATGTGTTTGAAAAATGAAGTAAAGCAAAAATCACATTTTTTGCTTTTCAACCATCTGACAGACGCCGGCAGCGACCCCGGCGGTTGGGTATCCTGTAACGCAGGCAGGGGAGGGGGCATGCACTTCCGGCGTTCGTCCGACAGACAGACAGGCAGGAAACCACGCTGGGACTTTTCCTTTCTGACGAGTCCGGCAAGCCTGCGCGCGGTCAACTGGGAAGACCAGCGTAGCCAGTTCGTGACGCGTTATCTCTTTTGGGTGTTGGGTCTCGCGTATTTCAATCTGGGCGCGACCGTGGCGCGCAACGCCGAATTCCTGCTGGCAGCAAATGTCATGCACATGGTGTATGCGCTGCTCACTACCGTCTACCTGGCGCATGCGCGCCGCAACATGCTGTCGCCGCTGCGCTGGCGGCTCGCCATGTGGACCGATCTCGTGGGCGTGGCGTTCGCGGCGCTTTGCGACTCGAGCATGACCTCACCCGCCTACCTGATATTCCTCGCGATCATTCTCGGCAACGGCATGCGCTACGGGCTGCGGCCGTTCGGCGAGGCGGCGCTCGGCAGTTTCCTGCTGGTGCTGCTGATTCTCTATTTGCGCTTTACCGATTACATGAATGCCCTGTCGGTGGCGGGCATCTTCTTTGCCCTGTTCGGCGCGATTGTGGTGTTGTACGCCTATTCGCTCATGGCGCGCATCGAGCGGCGCCACGATCGGATGGCCGCCGAGTGCGGTCTTGACCAGCTCACCGGCCTGCTCAACCGGCGCGGACTCGAGGAGCGCGCCGTGGCCCTGTTCGAGGGCGTGCGCCAACAGGAACGTCCGCTGTCGGTGCTGTTCGCCGACCTGGACGGATTCAAGGGCATCAACGATGCCCTCGGCCATCATGTCGGCGACGCTGTGCTCAGGAAAGTGGCCGGGCTCATCGATGCCTCGATCCGCGACAGCGACGTGGCGGCGCGCTACGGCGGGGACGAGTTCGTGGTCATCATGCCGGACACGGATCTACGCCACGCACCACTGGTCGCCGAGCGCCTGCAGGCCGCGGTAACGCAGTGGGCGCGTACCGGCGAGGTCCGTCTGAGCCTGTCCATCGGTATTGGCGCCGCGCCCGAGCACGGCCAGGAACTGAGTGTCCTGCTGGAGCGCGTGGACGGCGCCATGTATCTGAACAAGCAGTCCTCCGGGCGCGGCGGCATTCGTTGTGTCGGCGACACGCCCGTATGAATGCTTCCAGCCTGCAATCGCTCGACGACCTGAAGCTTCGGCTGCGCGAATTTGCGCGCGAACGCGACTGGGAACAGTTTCATTCCCCCAAGAATCTGGCAATGGCGCTGATCGTCGAGGCCGGCGAACTGGTCGAACATTTCCAGTGGCTGACCGAGGCGCAGAGCCAGACGCTCGATGCCCACCAACGCGAGCAGGTGGCGCTGGAATTGGCCGATGTGTTTATCTATTTAGTGCGTCTCGCGGATCGCCTCGATGTCGATCTGCTGGACGCCGCGCAACGCAAGATCGTGCTCAATGCGCAACGCTACCCGGCCGATCAGGTGCGTGGCAGCGCCAGAAAGGCCGACGATTATTAATCGGGCTTTTGCGAGTTGCCGGTAGGCGATCCATCCCGGGGCGCCCGCCGCGGGGGTTGTGAGTCACGCATTTTCGCGCGTTCCTCCGGGCCCATGTTCTGCCAGCGCTCGCGCAGCGCGCGTCGTTCCTCCGGCGGAAGATCGCGGAACCACTGGCGGCTGCGCCGGATGCGTTCCTGCTCGGCCGGCGGCAGCGCGCGGAAGCGCTCGTAGCGCTTGCGGATTTGTTCGCGTTGCTCGGGGGGAAGCTGTTGCCAGGTCTTGAACCGGGAACGCGCCTGGGTGCGTTCCTCCGGGCTCATCGCCTGCCAACGCGCCGCACCCTTGCGCAGACGATCCTGGCGCTCCGGCGTGAGCTGGTTCCAGCGTTCCTGCATCGGCTGCAGCACGCGTTGTTCTTCCGGGCTGAGTTGCTGCCAGTCGGTCGCATGCGCTGCTGCGTGCCCGGCCGCGAACGCCAGCAGTGCGAGTATCCGTATCGAGCCAATCCACTTATTCATATTTTTTCTCCTCGCGCACTGGCTGTGGTTTTTCCGGATCGCGGTCATCGAGGCTGAGTGGGTCCAGCCACTGTCCGCCCCGGGTTTCAAAGGCGCCGATAAATTCCAGCATCTCCGGATCGGCCGCCTGCGGCAACGACTCGCCGCCGGCGGCGAGCAGGCCGGTGAACAACAGCGCGCACAGTTCAGGCGGCATCGGCGCGTGCCGCCAGCCAACGATAGAACTCGAGGTCGCCATACAGGTCGAGGCTGTCGTTTTCGCTCAGCAGGTCGAACTGTTCGAGGTCGGCCAGCGGCGGAGCGACCGCCGGCGCGAACACCAGCACGGCGACCAGCGCCGCGCTCAGCGTGGCCGTGGCCAGACCCCCAGCTACCAGCCAGGTGCGCGGTCGCGGACCAGCGTCGAGCGCACGCAGGCGTGCGCTGCGCAGACGCGCCACGGTCAAACCGTCGAGTGCCTCGGCGCTGCGGTCGAGCTCGCGCTTCACCGCCGTGACGAAACGCGTTTCTCTCTCCTGTTCCTCGTTCATGGCCAATGATCCTCCAGCAGTTCTCGCAATCTGTGTACGGCGCGCGAGTAATGGGTCTTTACACTGCCCTGCGAACAGCCCATGGCGGCAGCAGTGGCGCTGACATCCAGGCCTTCCCAGCTGCGCAGCAGGAAGGCCTGTTGCTGACGCAGCGGCAGGGCGCGCAATGCCGCTTCGAGCGCCGTCCCGGCACGCTCATTGCCGAGCAGGTCTTCCGGGCGGCGCGCGTCCGGGTCGGGCTGCGCCGCCAGTGGATCGTCGTGCTCATCCTCGCTGCTAAACCAGACGCGCCAGCGGTTGCGTACCCGGGTGCGCCGGTAGCCGTCACGGATGCGGCTTTGCAAAATGCGCTGGAACAACGGCCCCCACTCGGCCGGTGCGCGGTCGCCGTAACGGCGCGCCAGCGCGAACATGGCGTCTTGCACAATGTCGAACGCCTCGTCCCGATTACCGGTGGCGAGCTGCGCCATACGCAGGGCGCGACGCTCGACACCGGCAAGGAAACGCTCCAGATTTTTGCGTGCTTGCAGGCTTTCCTCCTGTCCGCGGTGCGGCGCCGGTCACGGATCAGCGGTCGCCCCCATGCCGGCGGTCGACACGCCGATCGATGCGGTCGCCGCGCCGGTCGAGCCTATTCTCTATGCGGTCGCCTTTGCGATCCAGATGCGCGGCGGCCTTTTCATGCCCGTGGGCGTCGAGGCGGTCGGAGCGTTGGTCCAGGCGTTCGTTAATGCGCTCGCCACGGTTGTCGAGGCGTTCATTGATGCGGTCTCCGCGGTCCTCGGCGAGTAACGGGGTGGTGGCAAGCAGGGCCAGCAGGCTTGCGGTCAAGACGACTGTGGTTTTCATTGTTCGTTCCTCGTTGGTTTGGAATTATGGGACGACACTTCCAATAACGCCGGGCCAACTCTTTGGTTGACAGGCGGCGGCGGAATCTTTCCACTGGCAGGCTAAATTTGGCCTCGAACCCCATGAACTACCGCCATCATTTCCATGCCGGCAATGTTGCCGATGTTTTCAAGCACCTGGTGCTGACCCTGGTCCTGGAGGCCCTGCGCCTCAAGGAAACGCCGTTCTGCGTGATCGATACCCATGCCGGCAGCGGCCTCTATCGCCTCGAGGCGCCGGGCGAGTTCGAGCAGGGTATCGGCCGGCTGTGGCCGGTGCGCGCGGATTGGCCGGGGCTGAGCGCCTACTTCGCGTTGCTCGCGCCGTTGAGTGAAAAGGCCTTGGCCATCTACCCGGGCTCGCCCTGGATCACTCGCAACTTGCTGCGTTCCCAGGACCGCGCCGTGTTCTTCGAGAGTCATCCAGAGGAGGCGGAGGCGCTGCGCGGCACGCTACGCGGAAGCCGCGGCATCACTATTAACGAGGCCGATGCCTGGGCGGCGCTTGAAGGTATGTTGCCGCCGCAGGAAAATCGTGGGTTGGTGTTCATTGATCCGCCGTATGAGCAACCCGACGAATTCGATCGGGTGGCGCGCGCGCTCAAGGCGGCGGTTTTGCGCTGGCGAAACGGGATCTACCTGGCCTGGTATCCGATCAAGGCGCGCCGTCCGGTGGAGCAGTTGTGCGAGCGGGTGCGGGCGCTCGGGACGCAGGCCCTGGCCATCGAGTTTCTGACGCTGCCCGAGGACGTGCCGCAACGCCTGAATGGCAGCGGTGTGTTGATCATCAACCCACCGTGGAAACTGGAGGAAACGTTGCGCACGCTGTTGCCGCCGCTCGCGGAATTTCTCGCCGGTCCACACGGTGCTCCGCGGGTGCGCTGCGCGGATCTTTCTGGAACGAAAACCTGAAGGCTGCTTGATCAGGTCGGCATGTCGGCGGCATGCTGCATTCGTGCATCTCAATATATGACTACAACCCGGGAATCGCGTGCCATGAAACCATTCACCACTGAGCAACTCGCACAGTTCAATCAGAGGGGCTACGTGATCGTGCCGGGTTTGGCGACGCCGCCGGAATGCGCGCGCATGGTCGCGCTTGCCCGTGCCCACTTAACGCGCGCGGTAGCACCGGTTGAATATGAAGCTGACGTGGGTTATCCCGGCGCCCCCGCCTCGAAAGAGGCGTACGGCGGCCACACGGTACGGCGGCTATTGCAGGCCTATGCGCGTGACCCGCTGTTCGCCGCCTGGGCCACGGACCCGCGCGTGGTCGCACGCGTGCAGCAAATATTCGCGCGGCCGGTGGTGTTGCCGCTGGCGCATCACAACTGTGTCATGACCAAGCAGCCGGGCTTCAGCAGCGAAACCCATTGGCATCAGGATATCCGCTATTGGTCGTATGCGCGGCCGGAACTTATCAGCGTGTGGCTGGCGTTGGGCGCTGAAACCGCCGAGAACGGGTGTCTGTCGTTATTGCCCGGCACCCATACCCAGGAATTCGATGCCGCGCGTATGGATGCCGGGCAATTTCTACGCCCCGAGCTGCCGGCGAATCAGGCGTTGATCGCGACGCGCGTGTTGGCGCCGCTTGCCGCCGGCGATGTGCTATTTTTTCACGCGCGCACCTTTCACGCGGCCGGCCGTAATCTTACTCAGGAGACCAAATTTTCGATCGTCTACACCTATGGTCCGGACGATAATCCCGCGCGCGCCGGTTCGCGTTCAGCTGCGGAGAAGGAGATCGCGCTGGATTGGATCGCGTGAATCCGCAGGCCTGTTGGCTACGCACGCCAGAGCGCGGCCAGCGGCGAGAGTTCGGCGCCCGGTGCGACCGGCAGGCGCCGGCGCCAGAGCCGGTCGAGAGCATTGCTGATCGGCTCGAAGTCGTGGCTTACGCGCCTGAACACCGATGCACGCTGCGGGTTGGCTTCGAGGCGTGCGCAGCGCGCGAACGCATCGCGTCCGTGGTCGCGGTAATAACCGATCTGACCGCGATGCCGGAGGCGTTCGCGGAACACCCCGCTCATGAACAGCGTGTAGTCGGCGAGGTGGTGCAGCACCAGGGTTTCGTGCGCGTGGGTGGGCTTGGTCGTGTCGCCAGTCAGCGACGCCATGAGCAACCCGGCGATGGTTTCTACCGGGCGGCCATCGGTGTGGTGGAACGGAAACAGCGCGTTCGACTTGGCAAAGTGTGTGAGCAACTCGCTGACATAATCCACGAGCGCCGGTTGCGCGAGACCCTGTTCGTCGAATCCGCGTTGAACATGGCGGCGGAAGAATGGATAAAGACCCGGAACATGCATCGGTGCCTCCAGGCGGTAACGAGAGGCCGCCAAATCTTTTAAAGAGATTCTCACCAACTCCCCCTCTCCCGCATCAGCGGGAGAGGGATGGGGTGAGGGCTTCCTAATAAATGATTCTCACCAACTCCCCCTCCCGCGCCCTCATTCCCATCCCTTCTCCCAGAGGGAGAAGGGGGCGAGCCGTTGTGCGCTACGCGCACCACTCTTTCACCTTGCGAGAGGGCAAGGGGTGAGGGCTTCCTTTATAAATGTATAGACCATGGCGAATCGATGCGCACGCGGGTATGATTTGCGCCAGCGGTTCCAGAGAATTCCCGTTTATCATTTATTGGAGGGTGTACGATGCGTCGAATCACTGTGATTGCACTCGCGGCTGTGCTCGCACTGGGACTTGCCGGTTGTGGCGGCAAGGAGAAAGAGGAGCTTCGCCAGAAGGTGACCAACCTCGAGCAGCAACTGGCCAAGGCCACGAGCCAGGTGGCCGAGAAAGAAGCCGCCATGGCCAGCATGGAGGCCTCGCTCAAGCAGGCGCAGGGCGATGTCGCCAAGGTCAAGATTGAGCGTGACAAACTGAAGGCGGAAGTCGCCCAGCTTAAGAAAAAGATCGGCAAGAAGTAAAGTCGCGGGCTTTTCGCACATGCCCCGCGTGCGGGGCGTTTTTTTATCTCCAGGGATGGCGTGTATGCCGCGCGAGCGGCTCAACGGGGTGAATCATAATGAAAAGACGAACGAATCTTATGGACTCTGTTCCGACAAAGACATGATCGGGTTTCCTTCATGATCTCGATCGGAACGCCACTCAGCAAGAACGCCACGCGCATCCTGCTGCTCGGCAGTGGTGAGTTGGGTAAGGAAATCGCCATCGCCGCCCAGCGCCTGGGCGTCGAAGTGGTGGCCGTGGACCGCTACGCCAACGCACCGGCCCATCAGGTGGCGCACCGTGCGCACGTCATCGACATGACCGACCCGCAGGCGTTGCGTGCGCTCCTCG
Source organism: uncultured Acidiferrobacterales bacterium (assembly GCA_964368085.1). Classification (GTDB taxonomy): domain Bacteria; phylum Pseudomonadota; class Gammaproteobacteria; order Acidiferrobacterales; family UBA6901; genus UBA6901. Next base: position 7,115 of record CAYJBG010000009.1, read on the forward strand.
CCAAAGAGAAGCCGGACATCATCGTGCCGGAGATCGAGGCGATTGCCACCGAGGTGCTGGTTGAGATCGAATCCATGGGGCAAGCCACGGTCGTGCCGTCGGCGCGCGCGGTGCAACTCACCATGAACCGCGAGGGCATTCGCCGGCTTGCGGCCGAGGAGTTGAAGTTGCCGACCTCACGCTACGCCTTCGCATCGAGCTATGTCGAACTGGAAGCGGCGGCGAACGATGGTGTCGGCGTGCCGTGTTTCATCAAGCCGGTGATGTCCTCGTCCGGCAAGGGCCAGTCACGCGTTGACCGGCTGGAGGATCTTGAATCCGCCTGGAATTACGCCGCCAGCGCCGGACGCGTGAAGGGCGCACGCGTCATTATCGAAGGCCTGATCGAGTTCGACTATGAGATCACGCTGCTCACGGTGCGTGCACTCGATGAAGACGGCAACATCGAGACGCACTTCTGCGACCCGATCGGTCACGTGCAGGTAAAGGGCGATTACATCGAGAGCTGGCAGCCGCATCCCATGAGCGAAAAGATACTGGCGCGCGCAAAGGAGATCGCCGGGGCGGTTACGGCGGCGCTGGGCGGGCGCGGCATCTTCGGTGTCGAGCTGTTCGTCAAGGGCGACCAGGTGTGGTTCTCGGAGGTCAGCCCGCGTCCGCACGACACCGGCATGGTGACCATGGCGACCCAGGCGCAGAACGAGTTCGAGCTGCACGTGCGCGCCATTCTCGGGCTGCCGGTTGGCACCCGCATGCGCCGTCCGGGCGCGAGCGCGGTGATCTATGGCGGCATCGAGGCCGAGGGGATTCGCTTCGAGGCGGTGGACGAGGCGCTGCGCGTGCCCGAGTCGCAGCTGCGCCTGTTCGGCAAGCCGGTGTCCTACGAGCGTCGGCGCATGGGCGTGGCTCTCGCCACCGCCGATAACGTCAAAACCGCACGCAAACGTGCCAAAGAATGTGCCGCAAAAGTGCGGCCGGTGGGTTGAGCGGCTAGCGGAGGTGCCGGTGGGGATAGGGTCGGCCCCACGGATACCACGGGTCATACCAGTACGGTGAGCGGTAGTAATGGTGCGTGGCCTTGGACGGTATTGGCCATAGGTAAATGTGTTCGACACGCACCACCGGGTAGATATAGGGGTGCTCGCCGATGGTGCGTGTGCTGTTGCCATCGAGTGTTCCGGCAGTCGTCACCAGACGCTTCGGGGCGAAGATTGCCGGATCCAGAAAGCCATTCACCCGCGCCAGAAAACGCCCGGCGCTCTTGTCGGTGTCACGCGGCTGGCCGTCCGCGTCCAGCGACCGTTCCACAATCTCGATCCAGGTCTCGTCGCTCCGGTTCTCCACCGAGGCAATGGCCCCGCCCCAGCGCACTGCGGTAGCGCGGTGTTTCTCCGGATTTTGCAACGCCTGCGTGAGCGCGATGCTCCCGGCCGGTGTCTCGCGGATCGGGCGCGGAATGTCGCTCGCGCAGCCGGCAAGTATCGGGCCCAGGAGCAGGGCAATTATTTTCATGCGATTACCCTACACCTCTGCACACACCCGGGATAGTCTCGCCGGTTTTGTCGCACAGGGCGGTTTGCCCATTGGGATAAACAAGCGAGCCGCAGATGAACACGGATAAATGCAGATAAATGTCAAAAACCAGAAAACCGGACTCTTTATCTTTGTGTGTCTGTGTTCATCTGCGGCCAAGCCTGTTCTTCACGCCAGGCGGACACTCGTTCCCGCCTGTTCGCTTACCAGGCGCGAGAGTTCGCCGAACAGCTCTACGCCGTTTTGATCATTGCGCCACTGCTGCGCGCCGGCGTCGTAGCTGTAGTGGAAGCCGCCGGACTTGGCAGCGACCCAGATCTGCCTGGCGGCGCCCTGCTTGTTGATGATGATTCTGGTGCGGTTAGTAAATTCAAGTTCGAGTATCTCACCCGCGTTCTCGAACTCGATGTCTGCGCCACTCGCCTCGACCGCCGCCTCGATGCGGTTCAGGGTAGCGGTGGCGGCGTTCTGAAATTCTGCTTCGTTCATGCGGGTTCCACGTACCTGCGAAAGCAGGTATTCTAGCATGGCTGTTTTTGTGCGGGCTGGCCTTCCCTAAGAACAGTTATTTTTGTGCAGGCGTGCTTCCCCTAAACGAGCCAGGCGCACCGACCGACAAAACCCATGCTGCATCTGAATGATTTCAAGTTGCCCATGATCGCAGCCGTGCTGGCCGGCCTGCTGCTGGCCGGTTGTGGCAAGAAGGGACCACTTTATCACCCCGACAGTCCGCGCAAACCGGACCAGAAACAATCCCAGAACTGAACCATGAGCCCGTTCACCTATCGCGGCGACCAACTGTACGCCGAAGGCGTGGCGCTGGCCGATATCGCCGGCAAGGTCGGCACACCCTGCTATGTGTATTCGCGCGCGCACATCGAGGCGCAGTGGCGCGCCTTCGATCGGGCGTTCGGCGCGCGTGACCATCTTGTGTGTTACGCGGTCAAGGCCAACTCCAACCTGGCGCTGCTCAATGTGCTGGCGCGTCTCGGTTCCGGCTTCGACATCGTGTCGGTGGGTGAACTCGAGCGTGTGCTGGCCGCCGATGGCGATCCCGGCAAGGTGGTTTTTTCCGGCGTCGGCAAGGGTGTGCACGAAATGGAGCGCGCGCTTGAGGTTGGCATCGCCTGTTTCAATGTCGAATCCGAGGCCGAGCTGGTGTTGCTCAATGAGGTCGCGACCCGCCTCGGCCGGCACGCGCCGGTGAGCCTGCGCGTCAACCCGGACGTGGACGCCAAGACCCATCCTTACATCTCCACCGGCCTTAAAGAAAGCAAGTTCGGCATCCCGATGGCCGAAGCGCGCGCCGTCTACCACGTGGCGCACAGGCTCTCTTGTTTGCGCATCGTGGGCGTGGATTGCCACATCGGCTCGCAGCTCACCGAGCTCGCGCCGATTGCGGACGCGCTCGAACGCGTATTGGTGCTTGTGGATCAGCTCGCGGTCGACGGCATCGCGCTGCAGCATCTCGATCTCGGCGGCGGCCTCGGCATTCGTTACCGCGACGAGCTGCCGCCCGCGCCCGGTGAGTACGTGGCGGCTTTTCTCAAGCGGCTCGGCACGCATGGCGACCGCTACCGGAATCTCAAACTCCTGATCGAGCCGGGACGGGCAATCGTCGGAAACGCCGGCGTGTTGCTCACGCGCGTGCAGTATCTCAAACATGCGCAGGTCAAGAACTTCGCCATCGTGGATGCGGCCATGAACGACCTGATGCGCCCCGCGCTGTACGACGCCTGGCAGGACATCGCGCCGGTGCAAACGCGCACGGGCGAGACGAAGTCTTCTTACGACGTGGTCGGGCCGGTGTGCGAGTCCGGCGATTTTCTCGGCCATAACCGCAGGCTCGCGCTGCACGCCGGCGATCTGCTTGCCGTCGGTTCGGCCGGCGCCTATGGTTCGAGCATGAGTTCCAACTACAATACCCGCCCGCGTTGCCCGGAGGTGATGGTGGAGGGCGAACGCTTTCACGTGGTGCGCCGCCGCGAGACCATCGAAGAAATGCTGCTGCCTGAGTCGTTGTTGCCGGGTTGACGCGCATGGCCTTTGCCAATCCACCCGATGAAGAAATCCGCGCCCTGCTCGAACGCGTGCACACCATTGCGGTCGTGGGGATTTCGCCCAAGATGGATCGCCCCAGCCATAGTGTGGCCTCGGCCATGCAACGCTTCGGTTACCGCATTATCCCGGTGCGGCCGATGGCAAATGAAATTCTTGGGCAGAAGGCCTATCCCGACCTGGCGACGGTGCCGGAAAACATCGATCTTGTCGATGTGTTCCGCGCGCCGGAACAGGTGGACGAGGTGGTCGATGCCTGCATCGCGCTGAAGCTGCCGGCAGTCTGGTTGCAGGAAGGCGTGGTCAACGAGACGGCCGCACAACGCGCGCAGGCCGCGGGTCTCACGGTAGTTATGGATCGTTGCGTCTATCGCGAGTACGTACGGCTTTTCGGCGCTGTGCCACGCTCTGTACCTTGAGATTCAACCCGCGCATCCGTTGCCCCCACCAGCTGATCAGCCACCGCGACAGGCGTCGCGCCCACGGCCAGTCCACGGCCAGCAGCGCCAGCCCGATCGGTATCATCCAGTAGCCAAGTACCGGCAAAAACCCGAGCAGCCCCCCGATTATGAGCAGGATGCCGATGCTCTTGCGCAGCCAGTGATTCGGGTGGCTCTTGAGGCGGTGAAAATGGTAGCGAACGAACTTCTTCAAGCGCCACTCCGGATCGGATGGAACGGCCACTATTATGACTATTTTTGTGCAAGCGTGCCTTCCAGATTATGGCTAATTTTGTGCAGGCGTGCCTTCCATATCTCAGGTTTCATTGGCCGCTGGCAAGCGCTAACCTATAGGCATGTTGCGATTTACCAAGATGCACGGCCTCGGCAACGACTTCGTCGTTTTCGACGCCGTCACCCAGACGGTAGCGCCCACTCCCGCGCAGGTCCGGCGCCTCGCCGACCGGCGCTTTGGCGTGGGTTGCGATCAGGTCCTGCTGGTCGAGCGGGCGCTGCGGCCCGGCACGGATTTCCACTACCGCATCTTCAATGCCGATGGCGGCGAGGTCGAACAGTGCGGCAATGGCGCACGCTGCTTCGCGCGTTTCGTGCGCGATCGGGGCCTCAGCGCTAAAGATGAAATCGCGGTCGAAACGCTCGCCGGCGTGATCTACCCGAAAATCGAGCCGGACGGCGCGGTGACGGTCAACATGGGTGTGCCGCGGCTCGACCCGCGCGATGTGCCGTTCGAGGCCGGCGCGCGTCAGCTTGTTTACGATCTCGATGTAGACGGCGCGGGTGCGCCGGTCACGGTGTTGTCCATGGGCAACCCGCACGCCGTGCAGGTGGTGGCGGACGTGGAACGCGCACCGGTGACCACTCAGGGTCCGGAGATCGAACATCACCCGCGCTTCCCGAAACGCGTCAACGCCGGCTATATGCAGGTTGTGGACCGTGGCCATATCCACGTGCGCGTTTGGGAACGTGGCGCCGGCGAGACGCTTGCCTGCGGCACCGGCGCCTGCGCCGCCGTCGTGGCCGGCCGGTTGCGCGGCTTGTTGGATGAAAAAGTGGCAGTGCGCGTGCGCGGTGGTACATTACAGGTTACGTGGCGTGGAGAAGGCGAGCCGGTGATGATGACCGGCCCCGCGGTCCGTGTGTTCGAAGGAGAGATCGACCTGGAGCGTTTGTGAACAAAAAACCGTCGAGCGAAGGCCTGGAAAAAGAACTGTCCTGGGAAGAGGCGGTCGGTCGCTACCTCGAACAGACTCCGGATTACTTCCTGCGCCACCCCGAACTTCTCACCGCGCTGGCCGTGCCGCACCTGGACACCGGACGCGCGGTGTCTCTGGTCGAGCGCCAGGTGCTGGTTCTGCGCGACCGCAACGACCGGATCACGCACCAGCTTCAGGAACTGATCGGGTTCGCGCGCGACAACGACCAGCTCGGTGAGCGCGTGCAGCGTTTTGCAATCGCCATGATAGACACGACCAGCCTCGACGATGCACTGGACACGGCGCAGGACATGCTGCGCCAGGAATTCAATCTCGACGGCATGGCCGTGCGGCTCATGGGCATTGCGTCACCGGGAGGCGCGCGCGGCGAGTTCGTGGCTGCGGGCGACGTGCTGGTCGAGAACCTGCTGACGCGTCTTAAGGAACACAATGGTCAGCCGTTGTGCGGCGGCGTACACGAAGCCGCCACGCTCGCAGCGCTGTTCGGCGCCGCGGCCGCCGGCACCCGCTCCACGGCCGTGATCGGGCTCGCCCGCCACGCGCTGCGCGGCGTGCTGGTGCTCGCCAGCTGCGACCCGCAGCGCTTCCGCGCCGACATGGGCAGCGTCTACCTTGTGCGCATCGGCGAACTGCTCATGGCCGGTGTCGCCCGGCATCTTGCCGTAGCCGCGGAATGAAGGCGCAGGCCTCCCACCAGCGTGAAGCGTTCTTCCAGTACCTGAAAAACGAGCGGCGTCTGTCGCCGCACACCGGGAGCGGCTATCGCCGCGATCTGGAAGCGCTCGCCACGTTCTGCAAGGCGCAGAATGTCGACGACTGGCGCGTACTCAACGTTCACCAGGCACGCGCCTTCGCTGCGCACTTGCACCGTCACGGACTGGCCGGCCGCAGCATCGCGCGCGCCCTGTCGGCGGCGCGTTCCTTCTACCGTTACCTGCTACGTGAAGGCCTTGCGGCGCACAACGCCTTCGCCGGAGTCGCCGCCCCCAAGGCCGGCAAGCGATTACCGAAGGCCTTGAGCGTCGATCAGGCCGCGCGCCTCATGCAGATCGACGGCGACGAGCCGCTCACCCGCCGCGACCGCGCGCTGCTCGAACTGCTGTACTCCTCCGGGCTGCGCCTCGCCGAACTTGTGGGTATTAATATCACCGATCTGGACCTGCGTGACGGCGCGGTGACCGTCACCGGCAAGGGCGCCAAGACCAGAATTGTTCCGGTCGGCGCCCAGGCGCGCGCCGCGATCCAGGTCTGGCTCAAGGAACGCGCCGCACTCGCCGCCGCCGGCGAGACGGCCCTGTTCCTCGGCCGCAACGGCCAGCGCCTCGGCGCGCGCGCCGTGCAATTGCGTCTCAAGCAATGGGCCGTGCGCCAGGGCATCGAAGTGCCGACCCATCCGCACATGCTGCGCCATTCGTTCGCCAGTCACCTGCTCGAATCGAGCGGCGACTTGCGCGCCGTGCAGGAGCTGCTCGGCCACGCCGATCTTTCTACCACCCAGGTGTACACCCATCTCGACTATCAGCATCTCGCCAAGGTTTATGATGCGGCGCATCCGCGGGCGCGAAAGAGGAAGTGATGTTCTCTGAATTTATAGTGCGCGGCGGCCCGGCTGGCTAATTCGTCCCTGCCGGATTCCGCCACGCATTTTTGTCTGGACGGCTTGCGGTGCTCAGAACTCGTATTCGAGTCTGCCGTAGAGAGTCTTCTCCGGTGTGGACGCACTGAGCCCAAAGAGAATGCCGAGCTGATATTTCCAGGCATGACGCACGTCGGTCTTAATCTTGCCGAACAGGGATGGTCCCAGTTGATGTTTTTGCATTGACGATGGGCTCCAGTGAGTCGCATCACCCAGCTTTCCATAACCTTCGAAGCCAAACTCAAGGGCCGGATTTCCGAGCCATTTGTACTGCCAGGCGTATTCAAGTTCCCATTTCTTTGCCGCGTTATTACCGGTTTCGCGCACGAAGGGGACGTTCAGAGTAATGAGTTGCTGGCCCAGCTGTTTCTGCACAATGGGTATCAGCTCCCACTCGTTTGGATCGGTCGATTTGCGCGCATGGGAGTATTCAATGTTAATGCCCATGTCTGCCCAATATTTTCCCGGCTCTGTCAGCTGAAACAGATTTTCCCATTCGTACGCTTCTGTCGCATAACTTGAGTTGCCCGCGTCTTTCTTGACTTCGGCGTAGAGCTCCGTGAACCAGAAGTCGGTAAAGCCGTGACCGACGCCGATCTTGTAGCTTTGCGCGTTGTCGATGGCTGGATCCTTGTCATAGTTGGCATGCCCGCGTAACTCGATTTCAGTCTCGCCTTGCTCGACCTTCGGGTAGTACACCTTGTGGCCGGCATGGACTGGCGACGCGGTGAACAGCGTCAGCAAGGCCACGGCCAGCGTGGCCACGGCGAAAACACCCGCGGTTCTGATGCGGCCGGGTGTGCGTGCCGCCAGGGTCAGGCCGCCGATGAGGGCAACGGCGAACAGGTATACCAGAAGCTGCATCCCTGTCGGGCGGTCTACATAACCCACAAGCGTGTGCAGCATTTGACCGAACAGAGATTTCTCGGACAACACGGCCGAGGTGTCCCACAACACGGGCTTGATCGCCGGCAACAGACCCGCCTGGATCAGAAATGCCGACGCTTGCGCGGCCATGCCGGCGGCGAGCAGCACCAGCAGGCCGCTGGTGACGGCGAACAGGTGGCGAGTCGGAATGCGCAGCAATCCAATATACAGGGCGCCGCCGACTGTCACACCGGTGACAATGCCGAGCAATCCACCCATGAACAATGTGCCGGTATCGGTGCCGGCGGCAGCGATGCCGTACATGAACAGCACGACCTCGGCACCTTCGCGCAGCACGGCCAGTGCCACCACAACAGCGAGCACCTGCACGGGCCGGTTGCCCGTTGAAACAGCCTGCCCGACCTGATTCATCTCTTTTGCCAGCGCACGTCCATGTTGCACCATCCACAGGTTGTGCCAGGCCAACATGGCCACGGCCACCAGCAGGACACCGGCATTGAACAGCTCCGGGCCTACGCCTTGCGCGGCTTGTGCGAGTGTGTCGGCAAAATACGCCACCAGGCAGGCGCCGCCGATGCCGGCAGCGATGCCCAACGCAATGGAACGGGCCCGGCCTGCAACGCCACGGGTCGCAGTCAGAACAATGCCGATAATCAGTGCGGCTTCAAGAACTTCACGAAAAACAATCAGTGCAGCGCTAAGCATGGGATGGTCTCGGTATTATTTGACAATGATGTTGCCGGTGGCGGTTTTCGGATTGAACTCGCCGAAAAACGGGTAGGTGCCTGGATCGAGCGGCCCCAGGAATACGCTGGTTTTACCGTTGGCCGGAACGATTTTTTCACGGTTGAGTTGATGACTTTCGAACTCCTCCGCGGTCGGGTCCAGGTTTTCGATGACGAGCTTTATTTTTTGGCCAGCAGGAATTACCAGGTTCGCCGGGTTGAAACGGTGATTTTTAATAACCAGGCGATATTCCGCCAATCCGGCAGGTACCGGTGCTGTGAGTGCGAGCATCAGGGCCGTGGGGAGCATCAGGTATGTGGGTTTCATAGGGGTTTCCATGGGTTCGTTGTACGGTAGTACGAATGATAATGATTCTCATTAATTATAGCAAGCGGTTTGTTCGTGGTGTTCCGGGGATTCGCTGGAAGCCGCTGGAGGAACGTCACGGCCGGGGAAGCGCTGTAACGTTTCGTAAGGACGCAGAACAGGGGAAGCGAAGGTGTCGACAGTAGCCTGACGTCAGGGATTTTCGCGCGGCACGTGGCGTGTCAGGCGGGGTTCGGGTAAATTTGGCCGCGTGAATTAATGAATGAGCGGTGGAGACGGGTATGAGTGACAACATCGGTAGCGGTTGTGCAGAGCTCGAACCCTATGCCTTGCGCGTGATGGATGACAGCATGGCACCCGAATTCTGGGAGGGCTGCATCATTATCATCGAGCCGCGGCATGTCGCCCGAAGCGGCCAGTATGCGGTTGTGGATTACGCCAACGACACGACCTTCCGCCAGTTTGTGGTGGACGGCGACCGCCACTTTCTCAAGCCGCTCAACGATTCCCACGAAACGGTCGAGCTCACCGGGCCGTACACAGTGCGTGGTGTTGTGATCCAGCGCGCCGGCACGCGCCGCATGCACCACAAGCATTACGAGTGATTCCATGCAGCGGCTATACGTCGCCGCCCATCTCCCCGAAGCGCATCTGGTGCGTGGCCTGCTCGCGGCCGCTGGCATCAAGGCGCGCGTGCTTAACGAATACGCCACCGGCGGCCTCGGGGACTTGCCGGCCGACGCGGCGCGGCCGGAGGTCTGGGTTGAAGAAGCGCGGGACTTGCCACGTGCCCGGCAGATCGTCGATGCTTATGAGCAGACGCTGGCGTCGCCGGGCCTCGTCGCTTGTCCCGCCTGCGGCGAGGACAGCCCGCGCGGGTTTGCGCTTTGCTGGAAATGTCTGCGACCGTTACCGGACTAAGGAAGCCCGATCATGTCTTTGTCGGAACAAAGTCCATAAGATTCGTTCGTCCTGCCACATTAATCACCACCACAAGGAGAAGAACCATGTCCGATCATGTTTATAAAATCGTCGATATCGTCGGTTCGTCCGCGAAGAGCACGGATGACGCCATCCAGAACGCGATCGCGCGTGCCTCCAAGACGTTGAAGAATCTGGACTGGTTCGAAGTGGTGGAGACGCGCGGTCATCTCAAGGGTGGCAAGATTTCCCACTATCAGGTGGCGCTCAAGATCGGTTTCCGCCTCGAGTAAGTCGTTACGAGATAAGATCGTAGGATGGGTGGAGCGTAGCGTAACCCATCGGATACAGCGTCTGATCGATACGATGAGCAGCCGGGCGTCGTGGGGATAGCCTTGATGGGTTACGCGATGCTCCACCCATCCTACAACTGCCCTTCTAGAGAAATAACGTCAGCACGCCAGTGTAGCCGTACAGACGGTTGTGCGAGATTTCACCGTTGCAGTAAAAACCGGTGAGCGGCAGATCGCCCAGTTCTTCCTGAATGATGCGCAACTCACCGGACGCGGCATCAAACAGATTCGGGCCGCGCCCGACGCAGGTGTAGTACACGCCACCTTTTGGTTGCGGCGCGCGCACCTTCAAATCGCGCAACATGCGCCGCATGTCGGCCTCGGCGCTGGCCGGATCGCGCCGGCAGAACTGCAGCGGCTGGCCGGTGCTCAGCATTTCGCCGATCGCGAGCAGGCCATTGTTTTCATCAATGCCCATGAGATTGCGCACCAGGTAATCGCCGGTGTCGCTGCCGCGCACCGGCAGGGCCACGCCGATGGTCTCGGCGGCGCGCGTCAGGTTGCGCGCCAGCCCCTCGCCGATTTCCTCGCGGAACACCTCCAGCGCCGGACGATCGTCGAGGCGGATGGCGATGTTGCGCTGGCATTGGGTGATGAGGTGTTTGCCGCCGAACGGCGCGCAGCTCTGGGTCAGCGCCGTGGCGATCGGTACCTCGGCATCGAACAGAATGCCGGACAGCGCGCCTTCCACCATGCCGTCGGCGATCTGCGGATAGCCGTGGCGAGAAGACGCCAGCCCGCCGACCAGGAAGCCGCCGCGTACTGCTTCGCCCAATTCGCCGATGAGCTTCGGCAGGCCCATGTCACGCGGGTCGCCGTGCACGATGCCGAAATGGTGATCGTGGCGCGCAATCCAGGCGCGCTCGGCGCGCACGAAGCTGTCCGGTTTGTCCGTGAGCGCAGGCAGGATGCGGAAATGGTCCGCGGAAAAACTCCCGACCAGCAGGCTGATGGCCGGTTCATCGTGATACTCGCGCCCGTTGCCGCAGATGCCCGTGCCCACGGTGCCGGTCCAGTGGGCAATTTCAGTGTGTCCTTTCAGATAGGCAAAAATTTCCGGCAGCTCAGCGGCGAACGCATCCGTTACATACAGAAATCCGACATTCGCTTCCGCGGGAACCGGGCCCAGTTCGGCCAAGCAGGCATCGGCGGCGGCTTGCCAACGGCCAGCCGCCGCATGCGCGGCGAGAAATAGGTTCACGGGCTGATCCTCAACGACGGTTGGGTTATGCGCTACACTGGCCGCGCAGTATCGCACGGAATGGCAATGTGTCTGAGCCCATGTGATCGCGGGGGCTTGACCGCATTCAACACTAACGGCACACATCGGCCGGTGCATAGCCCATGTTTGAGTTGTTGCTGGATACTTTTCTGGTTCTGTTCGTGGTGATCGATCCCATCGGTCTGGCGCCGATGTTTGCGGCGTTGACGCACGGCGAATCCGATTCCTGGCGGCGGCGCATGGCCGTGCGTGGCACGGCGCTCGCGGCATTGGTGCTGGTTGTATTCGCGCTGCTGGGCGACAGCCTGCTGGCGGCGCTCAACATCGGTCTGCCGGCGTTCCGCATTGCCGGTGGCGTGCTGCTGCTCCTGCTGGCGATCGACATGGTGTTCGCGCGTCACTCCGGGGTGCGTGCGCCGACGATGCGCGAGCAGGCCGAGGCCGAACACAAAAAAGACATCTCGGTGTTTCCGCTCGCCATCCCGCTCATTGCCGGGCCGGGCGCCATCACCACCGTGCTGCTCACCGCCGGCGGCCGGCACGAGTCACTGGCGGCGAGCGGCGCACTGCTGGCCATGCTCGGTGTGGTGCTGGGGCTTACGCTCGCTTCGCTGCTGCTCTCCACGCGCATCATGCGGCTGCTGGGCGAGACCGGCGCCAACGTGGTGAGCCGGGTGCTCGGCATCGTGCTCGCGGCCCTGGCCGTGCAGTTCATGCTGGACGGTCTGCAGGCGAGTTTTGCACCGGACCGAGTGCCGATATTGACCTGAAAATGCTTCGGCCCGCCATTTCCCGGCGCCGGTTTTTTATCTCCATCAGAAACAGATTTTCCAGGCGTCTTGGCGGTGCCGGCCAGGCCGGGCCGTGCTTGAAAATTCTTTTGCCTCCCCCCATTAACTGGGATGTCTGACGTTTCCATCCACCGTCAACCAAAACAGGAGGTAAACCATGAATACTCTGATGCATAGCCCCCGCACCGGCCTGCTGCGCCCCTGGAACGGGGATTTCGATAATCTCTTTGAAGGCTTTCTCCGCCCGGCGCGCTGGGCGGAAGAGACCGCCAGCGAAGGGATGATTCCGGCGCTGGACGTGGTCGAGCGCGATAACGAGTTTATCGTCAAGGCCGAGATGCCGGGCGTCAAGAAAGACGAGATCGAGGTATCGCTGGAAAATGGCGTGTTGACCATCGGCGCCGAGACCAGGAGTGAAACGGAAGAGAAGGAAGGCGACCGCGTCATTCGCCAGGAACGCTGCTATGGCAAATACGTGCGCAGCCTGCGCATCGGCAAGGAGATCGACGAGAAAAAGATCAAAGCCACTTACAAGGACGGGGTGCTCGAACTGACCCTGCCCAAGGCCGAGACCGTTAAACCCAAGAAGATCAGCGTCGACGTCGGTTAACGGAAGCGCGTTTTTTATGTAAAAGGGCCGCCGGTGCGGCCCTTTTCTTGTGTGACATCCCGGCGCAAATGCGGTAGTTTACAAACTAATGTGAGTCTTCACACCCGTTTCCCTTTGCCTGCCGGGACGCCACAACAGGAACACGAAGGCATGACGCTTAACGCAAAGTCCGCCGCTGACCGCGCCCAGATCCTGATCGAGGCGCTGCCCTACATACAGCGCTTTCAGGGCAAGACCATCGTCATCAAGTATGGCGGCAACGCCATGGTCGACGAGGGGTTGAAACAGAGCTTCGCGCGCGACGTGGTGCTGATGAAACTGGTCGGCATGAACCCGGTCATTGTGCATGGCGGCGGGCCGCAGATCGGCCAGTTGCTGGAGCGCATCGGCAAGAAGAGCGAGTTCGTGCAGGGCATGCGCGTCACCGACCGCGAGACCATGGACGTGGTCGAGATGGTGCTCGGCGGTTTGGTGAACAAGGAGATCGTCAGTCTCATTAATAAGAACGGCGGCAAGGCCATAGGCCTGACCGGCAAGGACGGCGGCTTGATCCGCGCACGCAAGCTGGTCATGAAGTCGGTGCCGGCGGAGGGTCTGCCGAGCGAGATCATCGACATCGGCCACGTCGGCGAGGTGGAGAGCATCGACCCGCAAGTGGTGGCGCTACTCGACACGCAGAATTTTATTCCGGTGATCGCACCCATCGGTGTCGGTCCGGATGGCGAGGCCTACAACATCAACGCCGATGTCGTGGCCGGCAAGCTCGCCATCACCTTGCGCGCCGAGAAACTCATGTTGCTCACCAACACCACCGGCGTGCTCGACAAGCAGGGCCAACTCCTGACCGGCCTGACCATCGGCAAGGTCAATGCACTCATCGCGGACGGCACCATCCACGGCGGCATGTTGCCGAAAGTGAACTACGCGCTCGATGCGGTGAACAGCGGCGTGAAGTCGGCGCATATCATCGACGGGCGGGTCGAGCATGCCGTGCTGCTCGAAGTATTTACCGATCAGGGTGTGGGCACACTCATCAAGTCCTGAACCAAAACCCCCTCTCCCTTGAGGGAGACGACTGCATGGATGCAGGAGGTAGAGCAACGCCGGGAGCAGTTGCCGAGGGCGGGGGTGAGGGTGAAAAGGTATGCCACGACACGGCGTTTCGCCCCTCACCCTACCCTCTCCCCGGAGGCCGGAGCACTGCTCCTGCGTTTCCGGCACTTCCGCCATCCATGGCGGTCGGGGAGAGGGTTTATATAAGAGAGGCTTCACAGAAAGCGCGGCATCACGGAGGAAGAACCATGGCCAGACCACGCAGCGGCGAACGGCGCGCGGAAATTCTGCAAGTGTTGGCGCGCATGCTCCAGGAGCAGGCCGGTGAGCACATCACCACCGCCGAACTGGCGCGTGCCGTCGGTGTCTCGGAGGCGGCGCTCTACCGCCACTTCCCGAGCAAGGCAAAGATGTTCGAGTCGCTGATCGAATTTATCGAAGAGAGCGTGTTCACCCGCATCACCCGCATCCTCACCGAAGAGCCGCAATGGGAAGCGCGCCTCCAGCAGGTGCTCGCGCTGTTGCTCGGCTTCGCCGACAAAAACCCGGGCATGGCGCGCCTGCTGCAAGGCGGCGTGCTCACCGGCGAGACCGAGCGCCTGCGCGTGCGCATCGCGCAATTCTACGACCGCATCGAAACCCAACTGCGCCAGATTCTGCGCGAGGCCGAGGCCAGCGGCGGCCCGCGCCTGGCGGTGAATGAAACCGCGCAGCTTCTACTCGCCTTTCTCGAAGGGCGCATCGCGCAGTACGTGCGCAGCGGTTTTAAGGTTTCTCCGGTCGAGGCGTGGGAGAAGCAATGGGAACTGTTGAGCCGCGGCGCGTTTCGCGCCTGACTTTCGTCATTAAGTGTAGGGTGCGCTTGCGCACCAACTATTACCCCTCTCCCTGCGGGACGACTCCAGGGATGGAGGAGGTAGAACGAAGTTCGGAACCCGAGTCGAGAGGGGATGGGGTGAGGGCCGCAGTTGCTGTCATTGGAAATGCAAGGTGCGCTTGCGCACCGTTGACTTCGTTAAGCCGTGGATTGGTGCGCAAGCGCACCCTACCTCTTGAGATAAGAAAGGGAAAACAACAACAATGCCCGCACCCAAGGAGGTTCTCGATCTGGTCGAACGCTTCGACCGGCATCTGGACGCCTACCGCAACGGCGCTTATAAGGAAGCGCAACTCCGCCAGGAGTTTCTCGATCCTTTTTTTAAGGCTCTGGGTTGGGATATGGACAACTCCCAGAGCTACGCCGAAGCTTACAAGGAAGTGATTCACGAGGACGCCATCAAGATCGGCGATTTCACCAAGGCCCCGGACTACTCCTTCCGCATCGGCGGCACGCGCAAGTTCTTTGTCGAGGCCAAGAAGCCCTCGGTCTACATCAAGGGCGAGCCCGAGCCGGCCTTCCAGCTTCGCCGCTACGCCTGGTCGGGGAAGTTACCGCTATCGATCCTCACCGATTTTGAGGAATTCGCGGTCTACGACTGCCGCATCCGGCCCGCCAAGACCGACAAAGCCGACAAGGCGCGCATCAATTACTGGACGTACAAGGAGTACGCCGACAAGTGGGACGAGATCGCCGCGATCTTCTCCAAGGAAGCGGTGCTCAAGGGCTCGTTCGACAAGTACGCCGCGCGCGCCAAGGGCAAGAAGGGCACGGCCGAGGTGGATGCGGCGTTCCTCGACGAAATCGAGTCATGGCGCGAAGCGCTTGCCAAGAATATCGCGCTGCGCAACCCGGAGCTTACCCAGCCCGCGCTCAACTACGCCGTCCAGCAGACCATAGACCGCGTCATCTTTCTGCGTATCTGCGAGGACCGCGGCATCGAGCGTTACGGTCAGCTTCAGGCGTTGCAGAACGGCGCCAACGTCTACAAACGCCTTACCGAGCACTTCCGCAAGGCCGACGAGCGCTACAACTCGGGGCTGTTTCATTTCCACAAGGAACAAGACCGCGCCGAGGAGCCGGATCGGCTCACGCTCGGGCTCGACATCGACGACAAGCCGCTCAAGGAGATTTTTCAGAACCTCTATTACCCCGACAGCCCCTACGAGTTCTCGGTGCTCGGGGCCGACATTCTCGGCAGCGTCTACGAGCAATTTCTCGGTAAGGTCATCCGCCTCACCGATGGCCACCACGCCAAGATCGAGGAGAAACCCGAGGTCAAAAAGGCCGGCGGCGTCTACTACACGCCGACCTACATTGTGCAGTACATCGTCAAGCACACGGTCGGGAAGCTGTTGGAAGGAAAGACACCGAAGCAGGCCGAGCAGTTGCGTATCCTGGACCCCGCCTGCGGATCGGGTTCGTTCCTGATCGGTGCGTATCAATACCTGCTCGACTGGCACCACGATTGGTACGAAAAGGATGGCGCGGAGAAGCATAGTAAGGGCAAGCAGCCGAAGCTTTACCAAGGCGCAAGAGGGGAATGGAAACTTACAACCGGTGAACGCAAGCGGATATTACTTAATAACATTTATGGCGTGGATATTGATACACAAGCAGTTGAAGTTACCAAACTGTCTTTGCTGCTCAAGGTTCTTGAACAGCAATCAGTAGCGGCACTAACGCAAAATTGGGAGTTCTTTCATGAGCGCGTGCTGCCCGACCTCGGGCGCAACATCAAGTGTGGCAACTCGCTCATCGACCCCGACTTCTACGAAACCGGACAGATTGATTTCCTCGACGACAACGACCGTTCCCGCATTAACGTATTCGATTGGAACAAGGAGTTCCCCGAGATTATGCAGGCGGGCGGTTTTGACGTTGTAATAGGAAATCCGCCATATATCGATTCAGAGTGGATGACAGAATTTTATCCCAAAGAACGCGCATACTTCACCGGAAAATACGCTGCGGCAACTGGCAATTGGGATATCTTCTGTGTCTTTATTGAGAGAGGTATGCAGCTTTGTCGTAATAATGGGTTAACCAGCATGATTGTGCCCAATAAGCTTGGTTCCGCGAGCTATGCGTCTGGCGCGCGCAGTGTGCTAACGAAAAATAATGAGTTGCTTCGCATTCGTGACTACTCTTCAGTGCACGTTTTTCCAGTGGCAGTATATCCAATTGTCTATGTTGCTCAGAAGAAGAAGCCTCGAAGCGCCTCGCTTGTGAATTACGAGAGAGTAAAGGAGCATGGAATTGCTGAAGAATATGAACTGGATTATTCCCAACATTTCTCGGAACCCAAAACCCCTTGGAGAATTTTTTCTAATCTCGATGCCGAAAATCCAGCCGAAAGGCTGCGAAAAGCATTTCCTGAATTGGGATCTGTTGCCAAAGTGCTAGGCGCAGCCACTGTTTCAGAAGCATATGACATTCAGCCACTCATTGAGGATGGGAATAAAGCAGCGACATCGCTGAAACTCATTAACAGCGGCACAATTGACCGATATCGCTCCTTGTGGGGCAATAAGGAGTGTCGATACTTGGGGAAATCCTTTTTGTGTCCTGTGGTAGGTACAGCTAAGGCAAACAAGTTACCAATCAAGCGCAGGAAGCAGGCTGATACCCCGAAAGTCATTATTGCCGGTATGACCAAAGTACTGGAGTGCTATCCGGATTTGAAGGGCGAGTATTTAGCTGGGAAATCGACATCGATTGTGCTGTCAGATTTGGATATTCGATATCTTACCGCTCTTCTCAATAGCAAGTTGATGAGTTTTTACTACGACACAGTTTTTGGCGGGAATAAGCTGGCAGGCGGTTACTTGAGAATTGGCCCGCCACAGTTAGGTACGTTGCCTGTTAAAGTTCCTGATCTCAATAATTCCCAAGATCGAACTAGGCACGATCACATGGTGTCGCTGGTTGAGGGCATGCTCACGCTCAACAAGCAGTTCGCCGCCGCCAAGACCCCGCACGAGCAGGAAAACCTCAAGCGCCAGAGTGATGCCACCGACCGGCAGATAGACAAGCTTGTGTACGAGCTTTACGGCCTTACTGACGAGGAAATCAAGATCGTCGAGGGTGAATAGTTTTGTTCAAATGAATAAGGGTAGTGTCCACTTTTCCCGTAAAAAAATGATGGCATATCTTGGGTGTTTGCGTACCGTAGTCATGGACGGCCAAAGATGGTCTGCTATAGTTCGCCCCGGTACAGTCGATATGTTCCAACCGACGCAAACGGGGGAGGGGGTGGGTCGTCACACGCAGCCAGTCTTGGTCGCCCCCACATATCTTCCTTCAAAGACAATCAACAGCAGATTAAGGTTAGGAACCGGAGAAACCATGACCAGAAAAAGAAATGCAGAGATGGCAACCGCTCGAGAGGTAGCCGACAGAGCGCAGGAAATGCAGCAACTCATACAGCTTTCACGCCAAGGAGAAATTATGGCGGAGCATACCCAGTCGCCTGACGGGCGCTTCGAAAATGTGCCATTTTTTGACCCTGCCGCTACCTCCTACAATAGATAACTGGAGTGGCTGGGATGCCTGGGTGGAGCGAAATTCTTGAAGAAATACAGGCCGAACAAGCCAAGATTGAGGATGCTAAGAAACAAAACCCTCAACATCCCGCTTTATTTCGATTAAGTGGTGCTGACGTTGTTCGGCGGAAATATTTGGCCGAAATGGCCACCCATACCGGACGCAACGTCATTATATACGCCAGTGGTTGGCTCCAAAAATCCGGTTTGCCAGCGGATTACATCATTGTGCATCCCAGCGATATAGATGGCTTCATGGAGGTTGTGAAGTCATGCGACAAGACCCGACCGCTTGATTTTATCCTTCATAGCCCAGGCGGCAGTCCGGAAGCGGCGGAGCAGATTGTTAATTACCTGCGGCAGAAATTTTCCGATATCCGCGTCATTGTGCCGAACATGGCGATGTCCGCCGCAACAATGATGGCGTGCGCCGCCGACATTATTATGCTTGCTCGGCACTCCACGTTAGGACCGACTGACCCGCAGATGACGCTGCGCACAAATACTGGCGACAGATTAATCCCTGCTCATGCGCTAAAAGCCGACTTTGAAGCTGCGAAGGTTGCAGCGGCCTCAAAGGCCTATATGGCCTGGGCACCAATTTTGGGCCAATACCCTCCGGGGCTGCTCGCGCAGTGTACGAGTGCCTTGAAATTGACAAAACTGCTAATGAAAAATTGGCTCAAGACTTACATGTTCAAAGGCGAAAAAAATGCTGCAATGAAGGCCGCCCGTATCGCGAAGTTCTTCGCAGATGACAAGCATTTTACTCATGGCCGACCATTGATGAGGGAACAGCTCAGGAAAGCTGGATTAAAAATAGACGACTTAGAAACGGATGGCAAACTACAGGATCTCGTGATGTCGGTTTACCATGCGACCACCCATACGCTTGGAGGGACCTTTGCTGCGAAAATTATTGAGGGCCATGCTGGTAAAGGGTACTTCAAGCAATTTGTGCCACCACAGCTGAGACCCGCCGCCCAATAAAACTCAAACCAGCGACAGCCTGTATTTTCGATCCCCGGTAAAACAAGGGCCTCCGAAGAGGCTCCGCGCCTTACAGTCGAAACCATAGGGGTAGTAATGTAGGGTGCGCTTGCGCACACCGATCCAGATAAGCGTTGATGGTGCGCAGGCACACCCTACCTCGTTGGATCAGGCCGCCGAACCGCACACCGAGCAGTCCGGGTCTTTGCGCAGCGTAACAGTGCGAAACTCCATGGCCAGTGCATCCACCATCAGCACCCGGCCGGTGAGTGTTGAACCGATGCCGAGCAGAAGTTTCAGGGTTTCAACCGCCTGAATAGTGCCGATCATCCCGGCGGCGGGCGCGAGCACGCCGAACTGCGAGCACAGATCGCCTTCTTCGCTGCCGGTGTCGCGGTACAGGCAGGCATAGCACGGGTTGCCGGGCAGCTCGGCGCGGAACACGCTGACCTGGCCTTCGAAACGCACCACGGCGCCGGACACCAGCGGTTTGCGCGCCGCCACGCAGGCGCGGTTTACCGCGAAGCGGGTCGGAAAATTGTCGCTGCAATCCACGATCACATCGGCGGCGCGTGCCGCTTCGAGCAATCCGGTTTCATCCAGTTTTCGATTGACAGCGCTAACCCGTACTTCCGGATTGAGCGCGGCGATGGCCTGTCTCGCCGATTCAACCTTCGGCAAACCGAGTGTGCCGGTATTGTGGATCGGCTGGCGTTGCAGGTTCGTGAGTTCGACGCGGTCGTGATCCACCAGCACCAGATGACCGACGCCGCTCGCCGCGAGGTACGTGGCGACCGGCGAGCCGAGGCCGCCCACGCCGATCACCAGCACGCGCGCGGCGAGCAGCTTTTGCTGGCCCTCAATGTCGATCTGCGGCAACAGGATCTGACGGCTGTAGCGGAGCAGTTGGTTGTCGTTCATTCTGGGGTTCTGGCGGTGCGGGCTGGAGGCGAAAATAAAGAAAGCGCCGGTTTTGCCAGCGCCTTCCTGCGGTTACGGTGCGCGATCAGAAACGATAGTACAAACCGACGGCGACAGCGGGGTGATAGCCTTCGGTGTCGTCCTCGATGTTGTCCGTTTCCAGGGCCAGATCGGTCGCCGTGACAACGCCTGACGAGGTGAGCGTCACATTGTCCGGCTTGCCGCGGAAGTACACACCGAGATCGACGGTGATCCCGAAGCCGGATTTTTTGCGTGCCCCGAAATCCCAACCCACGCCGACATAAGGAACGATTTTCTGGTACTCGATTTCGCCGTTAAGCGTTCCGATGTCCGTATTGGTGTAGTAATTGTTGCCTACCTGATAGAGGTACCCCGGCGAAGGCGTGGCGGAGATGTTGAACTGGCCGTTGTAGGACGCGCCACCCAGTGTGATCCGAAACCTGTCACCCATGGGGTGTACATCCAGTAATAGCGATCCAATGGTCAGGTTCGTTTCAACCTCGTACTCAATGCTGTCGTACTCGTAATCGAGGCTGTATTTCAGGCCCGTGAGATGGGCGCGTACACCGACGTGGCTCGAAAATTTGGCGGAGGCCTCGACGCCCGCACCGGACAGACCCAGCCGGCCTCCGAGGCTGAACTCGGCGGCGTTGGCCCCCAGACTGGTGAGAGCAGTCACTGCGGCGATGGCAAGAGCATATTTTTGCATCATAAACTCCCCATTAAAGTGGTTGAGCAATGAGTTTCAACACGCGCGGATGATTCTAACAGAAACCTTTCAGGCCATGCCACAAACGGTGACGCGATCCAGCCCGGCGAGATCTGTATGGCACCGGATGGAATGGTAACCATGCGCAGCCAGTAGTTGCTCTACTGCTGTTCGTTGGTCGCTGCCATGCTCCAGGAGCAGCCAGCCGCCCGGCTTGAGTTGCGCGCCGGCACCGGCGGCGATAATACGGATGGCATCGAGGCCGTCGGCGCCCGCGACCAGTGCAGCGCGCGGCTCGAAGCGCACATCGCCTTGTACAAGATGCGGATCGCCCGCGGGGATGTACGGCGGATTGCTGACTATAAGGTCGTATCTTTCTCCGGAGAGGGGGGCGAACCATTCACCCGGACGGAATTCGATATCGATGATGCCGAGGCGCTGGGCGTTGGCGCGGGCGGTGGCCAGCGCCGCCGCGGAGGAGTCCGTGGCGATCATACGGCAACGCGGCCGTTCCCTGGCGATGGCGAGCGCGATGGCGCCGGAACCGGTGCCGAGGTCGGCGACGGTCCATGCCACATCTGCCGGAATATGGAGCAACGCCTGTTCGACCAGCAACTCTGTTTCCGGACGCGGGATGAGCACATCCGGCGTGATCGTGAGCTCCATCGACCAGAACTCGCGTTTGCCGGTGAGATAGGCGACAGGCTCGCCTTGCGCGCGGCGCGCACGCAGTTCCTCCAGTCGTGACTGCTGTTTCGGGGTCAGCAGATCGGCGGCGTGCGTGATGAGTTGTGCTCGCGTAAGACGGGTGACGTGCATCGCCAGCACCTCGGCATCGAGGCGCGCTGAGGGCGAGGCGGTGAGCGTCGCTGTTGCCTGTTGGATAAATTGTTCGATGGTCGCCGGCATGACGGAAAATGTGGCTCTGTTGTAATTTGAGCGGGCAATAACTCCCCTCTCCCCTTGTGGGAGAGGGGCAGGGGGAGAGGGGGAAAGCGCATCAGCGATCTTCTCCAGCACCGCCGGCAGTTCGGTTAATATCTCGTTATTCCAAAAACGCAGCACACAAAATCCTTGTCCTTCCAGCCACGCATCTCGCGCCTGATCGGTCTCGCTACCCTGGTGCTGCCCACCATCCACCTCTAATGACTAGGTGGGTTTGGAAACAGACGAAGTCCACAATGTACGGTCCGATGGGTTGTTGGCGCTTAAATTTACCCCGCGCCAACCGATGCGCTCGCAACGATGTCCAGAGACGGCGTTCAGCGTCGGTCATGCGGCGACGCAAGGCCTTGGCGATAGAGATGCTGCGGTCTGTCATGGCCTGTTGGCGGCTTGTTTTTTTACCCCTCTCCCCAACCCTCTCCCGCAAGAGGAGAGGGAGGCCCGTTTTGGGCGAGTGCATCCACCGTGAATATAGTTAACCGGCCAACGCCGCGAGCTTAGCGGCTTGATCTTCGGCGTTGAGCGGGTCGATGAGGTCGTCGAGGTCGCCGTCGATGACGCGTTCGAGTTTGTAGAGCGTCACGTTAATGCGGTGATCGGTCACGCGCCCCTGCGGGAAATTGTAGGTGCGGATGCGGTCGGAACGGTCGCCGCTGCCGACCTGGCTCTTGCGTGTGGCGGCTTCCGCCTCGCGTTGTTTGCGCTGTTCCGCCTCCAGCAGGCGCGCGGACAGCAGGCTCATCGCGCGCGAACGGTTCTTGTGTTGCGAACGTTCGTCCTGGCATTCCACCACGATGCCGCTCGGCAGATGGGTGATGCGGATCGCCGAGTCGGTCTTGTTCACGTGTTGACCGCCGGCGCCGCTGGCGCGGAAGGTATCCACCTTGAGGTCGGCCGGGTTGAGCGCGATGGCGTCGATTTCCTCGGCCTCGG
>CAYJBG010000010.1:0-29226 GCA_964368085.1 uncultured Acidiferrobacterales bacterium
GCTTACTTCCAACTCCCCCTCTCCCTCAGGGAGAGGGATGGGGAGAGGGTGGGTCATTCTCAGCACAGCCGCCGTCCTCAGCTAAGTCACGACCCCCTCTCCCTCAGGGAGAGGGATGGGGAGAGGGTGGGGTGAATGTCGAGATATTCTGTCACCCATCCCCCCCTGTCCCTCCCCTTGAAGGGGAGGGAACCTCGCGGGTGTGAGAGGTTGCGACAGGTGCCTAACAAATATCTGGCGTTTTTCTGGTTCACGCGCCGCGCTCGGCATGCACCAGATAATTCACATCCACACCCGGCCCCAGTGAGTAACGTTGAGTCAGCGGGTTGTAGTGCATACCGGTGTACTCGCGCACGTTCAGGCCAGTATGCCGGCACCAGCGCTCGAGTTCGGATGGCTTGATGAATTTCAGATACTCGTGCGTGCCGCGCGGCAGCAGCTTGAGGATGTACTCGGCGCCGACGATGGCGAACAGCCATGACTTGGGGCTGCGGTTGAGGGTGGAAAAGAACAGTTGCCCACCGGGTTTAACCAACTGCGCGCAGGCCGCGACAATCGAGGCCGGATCGGGCACGTGTTCGAGCATCTCCATGCAGGTCACGATGTCGAAAGCGCCGGGTTGCGCGCGCGCCAGGTCTTCGGCGGCGATCTTCTTGTATTCGACCTTCTGCCCGGATTCCTTGAGATGCAGGCGCGCGACCGCGAGCGGCGCCACACCCAGATCGATGCCCGTCACCCGCGCACCGCGCACCGCCATGGCCTCGGCGAGAATGCCGCCGCCGCAGCCGACATCCAGCACCGCCTTGCCCGCGAGCGGCGCGCGCGCATCGATCCAGTCGAGGCGCAGCGGGTTGATCTCGTGCAACGGCCGGAATTCGCTGTTCGTATCCCACCAGCGCGCCGCCAGTTTCTCGAACTTGGCGATTTCGTCGGGGTCGACGTTTATTTTTGCGTTTGTCATTGGGTGCAGGCCGGAATCAGTTTCCGGCTAATCTGGGTAGGATACAAACCGCAAGATACAAGTTGCAAGGGGAACTAAACCGGCGTCGATGTTCTTGCTTGTATCTTGCCACTTGTATCTTGTGTCTGATTGTAACTTGTATCTGGGGTTATTTGATTTTATCACGCCAGTCGTGCGCACGGCTGAGGATAGCGGCTTCATCCAGGGTGGTGAGCATGCGATTGGCGAGCAGGCGGCGTCCCGCCACCCACACATCCGTCACCTGCTCGCGGCCGGCGGTATAGACGATTTGCGACACCGGGTCGTAGACCGGTTGGCTGGGCAGTGTGGCGAGATCGATGGCAGTGATGTCGGCGGCCTTGCCGGGACGGAGCGAACCGATCTCGGCATCCAGACCCATGGCCCTGGCGCCGTTGAGTGTGGCCATGCGCAGCGCGGTGTGCGCCGGCACGGCCGTCGCATCGCCGCTCACGCCCTTGGCGAGCAGTGCGGCGGTGCGCAGTTCGCCCAGCATGTCGAGATCGTTGTTGCTGGCCGCGCCGTCCGTGCCCAGCGCCACGTTGACGCCGGCCGTGAGCAGCGCCTGCACCGGACAGAAGCCGCTGGCCAGCTTGAGGTTGGATTCCGGGCAGTGCACCACGCTTGCGCCGACCTCGGCGAGGCGCGCGATTTCGTCCGGGTTCAGTTGGGTCATGTGCACGGCCATGAGCGCCGGACCCAGAAGTTCGAGCGCGTCGAGACGCGCCAGCGGGCGCTTGCCGGTCTTGGCTACAGCTTCGTCCACTTCGTGCGTGGTTTCGTGCAGGTGGATGTGCACGGGCAGGTTTAACTCGTTGTTGACCGTGCGGATCTTTGTCAGCGATCCGTCAGACACACTGTACGGCGCATGCGGTGCGAAGGCCGTGCGCAGGAGTGGATCGTGGCGCAGGCTGTCGTGCAGCTTCAGCCCCTTTTCGAAATATTCATCCGGCGTCTGCGCATAGTTGGTCGGAAAGTCGATCAGGATGAGACCGAGGCAAGCGCGCATGCCGGCCTCGCGCAGCACGACCGCGGCATCCTCGGGAAAGAAATACATGTCGTTCACGCAGGTGGTGCCGCTCTTCAGCATTTCCGCGGCCGCCAGACGCACGCCATCGCGCACGAACTCCGCGCTTACCCACTGCGCCTCGGCCGGCCAGATGTGTTTCGTCAGCCAGTCCATGAGCGGCAAATCGTCGGCCAGCCCGCGGAACAGACTCATGGCGGCGTGCGTGTGGGCGTTGACGAGACCGGGGATGAGCGCGTGCGTCGGCAGTTCGATAATGTCGCGCGCCGTGTAGCGGCTGTGCGCGTCCGCGCTGGGTAGAATGGCCAGGATGCGTCCGTCGCGGATCGCCAGGCTGTGATGTTCGAGCACCACGCCGTGCGGTTCGACCGGAATGATCCAGCGGGCGTGCAGGAGTGTATCGACGGTATCCATGGATTGCTTAGAGCCTGTAACAAAATGAAAAACGAGGTAGGGTGCGTCCCACGCACCGCTTAATGATATTTCGGTGCGCAAGCGCACCCTTGTATCTCTCTCCCCTTGCGGCAGAGGGATAGGGCGAGGGGAAACAAAAAGCAACTCGACGAATCATGGCGTCATGCATCGATCACAGTTGTGCCACCCTCTCCCGTCGAGGGGGAGAGGATTTTTCAGAATGCTGGTAGAGTGAATGGCACTTAAACTTAGGGAAAGTCCTCTGATTACGTCGTCATTCCGGCGAAAGCCGGAATCCAGGGTTTGAATAATATCGGCCGATTGGCCGATTCTGGATGCCAGCCCCCGGATTAACTACATGCCGGGGGAAAGTTATTTCAACTCAAGGCAGTATATCCAAATGCTCGCGTAACACGAAGATCGGCATGGCCTTGACCTCCTGCGGCAATCGGTCTGAGCCGGGCCATCCATCAGCCGTTGCTTATTTGTCTCAAGACCGCTGCCCCGATATTTTTCATTGGTATCCTTGACGGCGTTTGCCGTTCTGGATAGGGTTTCCCGAAACCACGCTGGCTTGAATTTACCGGCCTTCGGATAAGGGAAGCATTGGGGGGGATATCGCCATGGAAGGAAATAACCTTCCCGTACTCCGCAGCCTGCGCCATCAATCGGGATTCCTGAAGTCCATCGCCACGCTCGTGCTCGTGGCGTTCGTCAGCCTTTGTCTCCAGCCGCTGGCTCTCGCCGCAAACCTTCCCGCCTCCCCGAAGGCGCCCACCCCGCGCGCCACCACCAACGACGAAAACCTTGCCAAGACACTGGAGGAAGTTGAAGACCGTCTGGACAAGTTCGAACACAAACTCTCAAGGAAAGAAGACGCCACAAAAGACAAAGACGAACTCAAGCGCCTGCGCCAGAACCTCGACGCGCTCGACCAGCAGGCCATCGCCGACTTCGACAAGATCGGCCGGCATCTCAAGGACAAGAACCTCCCGAAAGTCATCCTCGATCGCCACACGCAAGCGGTAACCACCTACAAGACCGAGATGGCCACGCTCAAGGCCAATGTCGATGACATCGAGCAAGCGCCGAGGGACGAGGACAAGAAGCTCAAGGCGGGAAAGGCAAAAGCGCATCTCAAAGACAAGAACAAACAGCGGACACGGCCCAAGTTCGACCCCCATAACCTGCCCACGAAGGCGGCCAAGCCAAATCGTGAGAACAAGCCGCGGCTGCGCGATGCGGAGTTTCGCGCTGAGGGGTTGTTTGGCAACCCAGCCGTACAACTGGCGGCACATGGCGATTACAAGTTTGACCGATTGCCCGGCGCCTCCGATCCGGCTTACCTCGCCGCCAGCGCCGAAGTGGTGTTCACCGACTCTATTAAGGCCAAGGCGTTGGAGCTGGGCCACGACCCGGTGAAGATTTTCAATTGGGTCTACGCCAACACCGAGTGGCTACTAACCTGGGGGGCGATCCAGAATTCGGACACCGCGCTACAAAGCCAGAAGGGCAATGCCTTCGATCTCTCCTCCTTGCTGATCGCACTCCTGCGCGCCTCGGGTTTCCCCGCGCGTTACGTGCACGGCACCATCGAAATCCCGGCCGACAAGTTCATGAACTGGGCGGGCGGCTTCACCGACCCAAACGGCGCATGGGAACTTGCCTCCGCCGCCGGTATTCCCATCACGGCTGTCACCGGTGGCGGAAGGGTCACCGCGTTCCGCTTGGAACACGTCTGGGTCGAAGTCGCCCTCGACTTCCACCCCTCCGGCGGCGCCATCAACAAATCCGCCGATTCCTGGGTGCAACTCGACCCAAGCTTCAAGCAGTACATAGCCGAGCGCGGCTACGACATGCACGCCCGCCTCGGCTTCGACGGCGAGCAGTTTATGTTGGACTACCTCCGCACCGGCGCCGACAAGACGCCTTACCAGCACTACAGCAAAAAGGTGCTCGACCATCTCCAGGTGAACCTGCCGGACTGGACACTCGAAGGCCTCTACGGCCATGAGCGCGTGAGCCCCCTCAAGACTCCGCTCGGTGGCAATCTGCGGGAACTCGCCGCCAGCCTTCCTTATAAAACCCTCACGCGCGGTTACACCGCGGCCACGGTGCCGGAAGCCTTTCGGCACAAGGTCACGGTCGAAGTCGCCAACGACGCCATCTCCGGCGCCAGCGCCAACTACACAATCGCCCTTTCCGACCTCGGTGCCCAACGCCTGACACTCTCCTACATTCCGGAGTCCGCCGCCGACGACGCGGTGGTCAACGATTACGGCACCCTGTTCGCCGCCCCGGCCTACCTGGTGCGTGTGAAACCGGTGCTCAGGAAGGCCGGCGTGACCGTGGCGGTAGGGGCGGGGACGACACTGGGTGCGAAACAGATACTCACGCTCTCGTTCCAATTGCCGACTATCAATGTTGCCCCCGTCACCAACCCGGTCAACGCCGGGTCGTACTCCGCGCTCGTTTTCCAAGGCATGGAGAGCGCGCGCTCCTCACCCTCCGCGGTTATGCAGCAGCTCAGCAAGAACGCCGAGCTGAACGAGACGAATCAAGCGCAATTCGACGATCTGCTGGGCCAGTTGCTGCACGCCATCGGCACACAATGGTTCTTCAACATGGTGTACGAGCGGAACTTCTACTCGACCACCACCCAAGTTGCCTACCGCTGGTTGTTGACCGAGGTGATGGCCATCGCCGATCTCCAGGTGTCGTACTGGTTCGGCATCCCCCGCAGCGCGACCCCCGGGCCCTTTATTGTCGATGCGGACAGGGACGTGGTCGCGGCGGCGCCCATAGCAGGAGACTCGCAGAGAACGAAGCACTTCATGCTGCTCGCGGGGATGACCGGTTCATCTTGGGAACATCTGGTGTTTGAAGGGTTCTTTGGCACATCAGCTGTTTCGTCAATGAAGTTGCTGCGGGCGGCGGCGGATCAAAATATTCCGATCCACCGGATTGACGGCAGCAACTTCTCACAGATTCTACCTTTACTCACGTTAGCCGCCGAAGACATCGCGGATATCCAAAACGGCATCGCCGCGGGCAAGGTGGTCACGGCGCCCCAGTCGGAAGTGCAGTTCGGGAATTACCGAGGCGCAGGGCTTCTCATTCTTGATCCGGATAGGGGGGATGGTGTTTACCTGATTAGCGGAGGGTTGGCGGGAGGGTACACGTTCAAACTTGAAGAGTGGAAGCGAGACGTCTATGGAAAATTTTGGGTGTCACTTACTGCAAGGTCGTTTGTTCTGCACTGGGCAAGATCGAAGCTAGGCACTCCCTACGGATTCGGGTGTAAAGATCAGTTTGTTAGCGGTCCTCAAGCTGGAAGATGTGCAGAAAAGTATGGCCCCGACTCAATTCGGATTGACTGTTCCGGCCTGATTGAGTTCGCGTATGACATGGTTGGATTCCCTTTCTTTGTCGGAAAAAACGCTCAAGGCCAGTATGACTTCGTTAAGGGAAATTTCAGAATCCCAAGCGGCGACGCGGTACAGTTGGGTGATTTGATCTTCTTCGAAAACACTTATGAGAAGCCTTGGTCGGATGATGGGAACTTCTGCAATGAAGGCGTATCTCACGTTGGTATCGTGTTTGACCACCGGGAGTTGTGGCTTGCCGCCGAAGACGACATGGTTCAGTTCTATTGCTCGCCAGCCTTCTACGATGCGAATCCGTCACGTTGTATAAAATCGAAAGTATGGGCGTACGCACCAGAAACAGGTGGTCGCCCTTGCAGTCGCTTCTTTAGTTACGGAAGCGTGCTGTCTGGTCCATAGCAACAATGAGCGCTTGGATTCGTAGAGTTCCGTGTGGTGAGTTTCTCGTTGTGTTATGTGTCGTAGTTACAGCTTCAATTGGCGCAGATACTTCGCTGGCGACGGCCGCCGGGTTAGACCACAACGATGCGGTGGCAGAGTCCGGTAACCAAGAGAAGAAAGCGCAGGCGCGAAAGGTGGCCGAGAGGTTTCTGGTACTCGCAACAGGAGACGGGTGGCTTTCTGATGCTGGCCGCGTCGAGATCGGTCGTCTCACGGGTTACCCACACGCTTACGGAGAAGCGATGATCCATTCGGTTACTGTGATCTTGGGGTACCAGATTCTGGATACGACTGTTAGCGGCAGGACTGCGGTAGTTACGGTTGAATATGACGAACTCGGCCGGTTGGAGGATATCTTCTACAAGTTCAAGGAAAGGCGGCGGAAGAATCGAGTGAGTCTCACGTTGGAGAGCGTAAACAAAGGGAGTTGGACTTTGCGTGATTTTGGGTGGTCCAGCCCGCATATTCACTGGACTAGCGCTATGAAGCATTTAGAGCGTGAAGCGGAGACCGCATACAACAAGACCTACTTTCTTCGACTCGCGAAGGAAGTCGAGAAAGCAGCTCAATCGCGACAAAACTGAAATGTGGCGGCGTGTAGAGTACGACGTGGGCGCGCTAAGGACAAAACCGATGATACGGCGAATTGTTCTTTCGGCAAGGCCTACAGCATTGGGACTACTTCACTTTCTATGCGTCCTATGCGCATTGCTGCCTGTAGTAGTTTTGGCGGGAGTGTCTGCGAGCGGGTGGCAGCTTGACTACCCGACGCCACTGATGCGCGCTGCACAAGACGGTAATGCTGTCAAAGTAAGAGACTTTCTTGATAAAGGCCACGACGTAGCGGTCAAGGCGCTTCGCCTGGCCGCCGACCAAGGTGCTTCGATCTTTTCAATCGACGGCGGCAACATCGAACAGATTCTCCCGTTGCTGTCGGTGGACAGCGAGGACGTCGCCACGATACGAAACGCCGTGAACGCCGGCATGCGAGTTACCGCGGCCAGCGGAACGGTGCTGATCGGCCAATGGCGCGGCATCGGCTACATCGTCCACGACCCGGCACGGGGAGACGGCTTCTACCTGATCAGCGGCGGGCTCGCGGGTGGCGTGACGATCACACCGGAGGAATGGCATCGGCATGTCTACAACAACTACCAGACAAACCTGCTGGTGCGGCGACTCGTGTTCGGCAAGGCTAAAGAGTGGATTGGGACGCCGTATGGGTGGGGCTGCAAGGATCCGGTTTTGGAACCCGTTTGCAAACTAGGCACAGCAGGATTCTGGATCGACTGTTCCGGCTTGGTGGCCAGTGCGTACAACCGTGTTGGGTATCCATACCTTTCAGGGCCAAAGATGAACGCGCAGGCACAGTGGAATTACATCGCCGGTGCGGGGAGACATCCAAGCCTCGCCACTGTGGATGGGGGCGATATGATTTTTTGGTTTGGGACAAACACACGTTTGCGTCCACTGAAGGTAGACCACGTCGGCATCGTCACCACGCCTTCTGCTGATCTAAATACTTTGCGCTACATCGCCGCCGATGGATCCGCGAATATCGTTTGGGAATTCACCGTGAGAGAACTGGGCCCGGTGTACGTTAATAAATTCCATGGATTTGGATCGGTGCTGGGCGATCTGCCGCCGGGGGCTCTTTGATGAAGGCGCAAGAAACAATAAGCGGTAGCTTTGTGGCGTCCGCGCCTTACAAGGTCAGGTTAAGCGTGGCGCTGATGATACTCGTCATCTTCTTGCCGATAGCAGACGTGATGGGATTTCAGTCCCGCCTCTTCCACGAAGGCATTGAAAACCCAGACCAAAAATTCACACCACTCATGCACGCAGCCAGAGAAGGCAAGATTGATATTGTAAAGTCCCTGCTCGCACAGGGTGCGGATGTCGATGAACGGGAATCCAGACTCGGCGTGACCCCCTTGGTGCTTGCGGCGGCGGGAGGGCATCTGGTGGTCGTTCAGGTTTTGTTGGATGCCGGAGCCAGACCCAATCTTCCTACTGAAGCGAACCATACAGCGTTAAATCATGCCGTGGTTGCGGGATCGCTACCTATCGTCAAGTTATTGATCGAACGGGGTGCCGACGTCAATATTGTGCCCACAAAAGACTCCTTGGATGGCACACCACTCATGAACGCAGCAGGGCATGGGCGCGCCGACATCACCCAAGTTCTGCTCGCACATGGCGCTGATGTTGACTTTGTTGATCCTATACATAGGACAACGGCCATTGCCTTTGCCGCGTTTGCCTGCCATGCAGCGCCAATCCCCGTATTACTTGAGTACGGGGCAGATCCAGCCGATGCCCTCAAGAAAGGTTACTACGAGACAGACTACGGTGAAGGAGAAAACCCGCTCCATCATGCCGAGACCAAATGCCCCGCCGTCGCCAAACTTATTCGCGACGCCATCCGCTACCGCCCGCAACTGAAGAAGGACTCCCTGAATTGCGAATACCTGGTGCAGCGGCTCTATGCGAGCCGTTCCCTGCGGCTGGCAAAAGAAGGAGCGGACGTCAAACGTTTGCTGGCGGCCTGCTCAAACGACCAGCTTCAGTTGATCCGAAATGCAATCTTCGCGCGCAAGAATTTTGCTTTCTCGACGCCGAAATTGAGCGAGTATTTTGAGCGTAATTTTCCTGCGTACAAGTCAAAGTCCAGAGATGTTCGCCTGACAAAGATCGACAAGGAGAATGTCGCATTCATCTCGGGAATCGAAAAGGCGCAGGGCAAAGCTAGCGACGCAGGGCGGCCTCCCCAATGAGACAGCCTGTGTCTACAGCGACAATTCATGCTGGCCACCAGTTCATGCTGGACTACATCGGAAACGGCGCCGACAAGACGCCCTACCAGCACTACAGCAAAAAGGTTCTCGACTATCTCAAGGCCAACCAACCGGACTGGACACTCGAAGGCTTGTACGGCCACGAGCGCGTGAGCCCCCTCAAGACTCCGCTCGGCGGCAACCTGCGGGAACTTGCCGCCAGCCTTCCCTACAAGATTCTCGTGCGCGGTTACACCGCGGCTACGATCTCCGATTCCCTGCGCCACAAGGTCACGATTGAGATAGCGAACAGTCCGCAACTCGGTGTCGACGCAACCTACACCATTGCGCTGTCGGAGCTTGACCAGCAGCGGCTGACCTTGTCGTACATTCCGGCGTCTGCTGCCGACGACGCTGTCGTGAATGACTACGGCACCCTATTCGCGAGTCCCGCATACCTCGTGCAAGTCAAGCCGGTACTCAGAAAATCGGGTAGGACGGTTGCGGTGGGTGTAGGCACGACACTTGGCCTGAAGCAGACACTAACGCTGTCGTTCCAAAGCCCAACGCTTAGCATTGCGCCCGTTGCCAATCAGCTCACGGCGGGGTCGTATTCGGCTATTGTGTTCGAGGGGATGGAAAGCACGCGCGGCAAACCATCTGCGACTATGCAGACGCTTGCGCGCAATGCCGAACTAAATGAGGTCAACCAAGCGGAGTTCGACGATCTGCTTGGTCAGTTCTTGCAGGCGATCGGTATCCAGTGGTTCTTCAATCTCGTGTATGAGCGCGACTTTTATGCGACCACAAACCAGGTTGCCTACACGCGGTTACCCTCGCAAGCAATCGCGACGGCGGACTTAATTGTGTCGTTCCGGTTCGGTCTGCCGCGATCGGCGTCACCGGGTCCGTTTACCATCGACGCCGATTCGGATGTCGTCGCGGCAGCGCCCCTCTTGGGTGACACGAAAAGACGCAAGGACTTCATGATGCTCGCCGGCATGACGGGTTCATCTTGGGAACATCTGGTGTTTGAGGGGTTCTTGAGCACGTCAGCCGTGTCATCAATGAAGTTGCTGCGGGCGGCGGCGGATCAAAATATTCCGATCCACCGGATTGACGGCAGCAACTTCTCACAGATTCTACCTTTACTCACGTTAGCCGCCGAAGACATCGCGGATATCCAAAACGGCATCGCCGCGGGCAAGGTGGTCACGGCGCCCCAGTCGGAAGTGCAGTTCGGGAATTACCGAGGCGCAGGGCTTCTCATTCTTGATCCGGATAGGGGGGATGGTGTTTACCTGATTAGCGGAGGGTTGGCGGGTGGGCAATCCTACTCGCTCAAGGAGTGGAAGAAAGAGGTTTACGACAGCAGATTTTCATCGCTGCTAGTTAGGGCATTCGTCATAATTTGGGCGCTGACGAAAATTGGCACGCCATATGGCTTGGGGTGCAAGCTCGAAGGTCGCAGTTATCCCCCCTGTGAAGACCTTCCCAAGAGCGACCCTGATTATGAGACTCGGATCGACTGTTCAGGGCTTGTGGCCTATGCGTATGGAATGGTTGGGTTCCCATTTTTTCATGGGAAGAATTCAGACGATCAAATGCGCGCAATCGGCACATATGAGTTTGGAAGTTACCCATCAGATGCCAATGTTAAAGCTGGGGACCTAAGCTTTTGGTGTTGCACGACTAAGGGGCGTCCATCTACTGCGGCGAGCCACGTAGGAATATATCTCGGTGGTGGGCGCTGGGTGGCAGCACAAGGCGAAGAGGTAAACATCTACGAAAACACCACCCCTTACTGGACTACAAAGTTTCTTCGGCATGGAAGCGTGCTGAAACACTAATCGAGTCGGAAATGATTCGCAGAACGAGAGAGTTAGCGATGGTTCGATGGATTTTTGTCGTAGCTCTATGCTTGCTGCTGCCTGATGCGGTTTCGGCGGGAGTGTCTGCGAGCGGGTGGCAGCTTGACTACCCGACGCCACTGATGCGCGCTGCACAAGACGGTAATGCTGACAAAGTAAGAGACTTTCTTGATAAAGGCCACGACGTAAATGAACAAATCAAGAAAGGCAAAGCTACCCCCCTTATATTCGCCGCCTCCGCAGGCAAGACGGAAATAGTACAGCTGCTCCTAAAGCGCGGAGCCAACCCGAACCTATGTTCTTCTGCCGATGTTTGCCCGATCTGGTGGGCGACGTACTCGGGTTCCTACGAGACAGTTAAGGTATTAATCGAGGCAGGCGCGGACATTAATAGAAACCCCGG
The DNA here is from genome assembly GCA_964368085.1 of uncultured Acidiferrobacterales bacterium. Classification (GTDB taxonomy): domain Bacteria; phylum Pseudomonadota; class Gammaproteobacteria; order Acidiferrobacterales; family UBA6901; genus UBA6901. The sequence goes on from CAYJBG010000010.1 coordinate 11,299, forward strand.
CGTCGATTCGCTTGAATACCCAGCGCTACAAACGGCCGTGTCCGCCGGGCGACGTGACATCGTCAAGTTATTGCTCGATCGTGGAATTGATATCGAGTATACAAATTTCTTTTCCGAAAATACGGCATTGGCTGTTGCCGTGCGAGTTGGGCAAGCAGAAATCGCTCAGATGCTAATCGAACGAGGCGCGGATTTGGGAGCGGTAACAGAGGCGCCGTATTCCGAATGGAAATCTTATGGTGGCCTGACCGCGTTCGAACTGGCCAAAAAGGAACACCACAAAGCAACAGTAGAAGTGGTTGAGCGGACGTTAACATCCGGTAATTACAAGCGCCCAAAATACTCGGTTGATTCGATTATTAACAAACTCTACCGCGACGCCGCGTTTGATCTTACTTCTCAGGGCAGTGATCAAGTTCGATTCCTGCGCTTGCAGACCCCGGAAACCTTGCGTCGGGTACGTAATACGATTTTCGCCAGAAAGAATTATCAGTTCGATGATCCCCAACTGACAGAATATTTTCGAAAGCGATTCCCCTCATATAAGCCAGCGGTACGCAAATACGACCTGTCGGATATCGACAAGCGAAATGTGCAGTACATGAAAGAGATAGAAGAATACCGCGGCGCCAGGGACGCCGCAGGGTAGATCAACATGGGCGTCAATTGAGTACGTCACTAAGTTTCACGGGTTTGGGTCGGTTCTGGGTGATCTGCCAACGGGGGTTGCTCCATGAGGATGAAGAGAGCAATGGAGTGTGTCGTCACTACGTTTGTGATGCGCGGGTTCAGGCGATATGCGGCTCTGGCGGGTATCCTATTGTGGGTGTTGTCGATGACAAGTGCCATGGGGTTTGAGTCTCGCCTTTTTCACGAGGGAATAGAGAACCCCGATCAAGAATTCACACCACTCATGCGAGCAGCCAGTGAAGGCAAGATTGATACCGTGAAGTCTCTGCTGGCACGTGGCACGGATGTCGATGAACGGGAACCACGCCTCGGCGTGACTCCCTTGGTGCTTGCGGCGGCCGGAGGGCATCTGGCGGTCGTCCAGGTCTTGTTGGATGCCGGGGCCAGGCCCAATCTTCCTACCGAAGCGAACCATACCGCGTTAAATCACGCTGTCGTGGTGGATTCGTTGCCTATTGTTCAGTTGTTGATCGAACGAGGCGCCGACGTCAATGTTGTTCCAGCAATTGATTCTAACAGTAGCACAGCACTTACCATCGCGGCACGGCGTGGACACGCTGGGATCACTAAGGCCCTGCTCGAGCACGGCGCGGATGTCGATATTGTTGATCGAAATTATGAAATAACGGCCATCGCATTCGCCACGTTTTCCTGCCATGCGGCACCGATCCCCGTATTACTTGAGTATGGGGCGGATCCTGCCGATGCCCTTTACAAAGGTTATTACTTCAAAGTGTATCCCGGTGAAGGAGAAAACCCGCTCCATCATGCCGAGACCAAATGCCCCGCCGTCGCCAGACTCATCCGCGACGCCATCCGCTACCACCCGCAATTAAAAAAGGACACTCTGAGTTGCCAAGACCTGGTGCCGCGACTCTACGAGAGCCGTTCCCTGCGGCTGGCTAAAGAAGGTGCGGACGTCAAACGTTTTCTTTCGTCTTGCTCAAACGACGAGCTTCAGTTGATTCGTAACGCGATTTTCGCGCGCAAGAACTATATTTTCTCGACACCGAAATTGACCGAGCATTTTGAGCGTCATTTTCCTTCGTACAAGCCAAAATCCCGGGACGTCCGCCTGACCAAGATCGATAAGGAGAATGTCGCACTCATCTCCAACGTTGAAAAAACCCGGAGCAAGAGCGACTTGCCATGAAGCCTAAAGGCTATCCAGGGTGGTTCCGAGTGGCAAGCGCCGCGATGGGCATGGCGCTGCTCGTCCTGCCGCTCAGCGCTTTCGCTGGCGTTCCGGAAGGTCTGTCCTGGCTTTCAACCCAGCCCAATGCCAACGGCAGCTTCGGCGGAACACCCGCGTCGCTCGCCACCGAGGTTCGAACCACCGCCGAAGTGCTTCGCGCCTACCGGGAACTTGGGCAACAAAGCCAACCGGCATATGCCTTGGCACTCAGTTTCCTGAACAGCGACACCGCAAGCCAGACCCGCTTCCTCGCCTACAAGATTCTCGTCAACGCGCCCGCCGGCGGCGATGTCACGGCTTTGGTCAATGCATTGGTCGCGCACCAAAACGCCGACGGCGGTTTCGGCAACACCCCGGGCGACATCAGCGCCGTGCTCGACACGGCGTTTGCGCTGGAAGCGCTGGCTACCGCCAATTACACCACCGGGCAGATCGCCGGATCGGCCGCAGGCTTTCTGCTCGCGCGCCGGCAGGCAAACGGCGGTTGGCTCGATGGAGCCAACGCGACATCCGTTCCGCTCACCGCCCAGGTTTTCCGTGCGCTCTTTCCCTACCGCAACACCTTCGCTGGCGTCTCCACCGCATTGCTCGGCGCCCAGAACTACCTCCTTTCGCAGCGCACGGCGTCGAACACCTGGAACGAGCCCTTTGAGACAGCGCTGGTGCTCCAGGCGCTTAGTACTTATGTCAGCGACCTTTCGTTAATCGATGCGAGCGCCGTCGCGCTGGGTGCAGCGCAACTCGCCGACGGTTCCTGGGTGGGCGATGCCTACACCACCGTGCTGACGCTATCTGAGAAACAACGGGTTGCCGGTATTTCCTTAAGGACCGCAATCGGTTTTCGGAGCCATCCATCAGCCGTTGCTTATTTGTCTCAAGACCGCTGCCCGATATTTTTTATTGGCATCCTTGACGGCGTTTGCCGTTCTGGATAGTGTCTCCCAAAATCACGCTGGCTTGAATTTACGGCCTCCGGATATAAGAGAGGAAGCATTGGGGGGATATCGCCATGGAAGGAAATAACCTTCCCGTACTCCGCAGTCTGCGCCATCGATCGGGGTTCCTGAAGTCCATCGCCGCGCTCGTGCTCGTGGCGTTCGTCAGCCTTTGTCTCCAGCCACTGGCCCTCGCCGCAAACCTTCCTGCCGCCCCGAAGGCGCCCACTCCGCGTGCGCCCACCAACGACGAAAACCTTTCCAAAACCTTGGACGATCTGGAACACCGTCTGGACAAGTTCGAGCGCAAACTCTCAAGGAAAGAAGACGCCACCAAAGACAAAGACGAACTCAAGCGCCTGCGTCAGAACCTCGACACGCTCGACCAACAGGCAATATCCGACTTCGACAAGATCGGCCAGCACCTCAAGGACAAGAATCTTCCCAAGGTCATCCTCGACCGCCACACCCAAGCGGTGAACACCTACAAGACCGAGATGGCCGCCCTCAAGGCCAATGTCGATGACATCGAGAAGGCGCCGAAGGACGAGGACAAGCTGCTCAGGGCCGCGAAGGCCAGTGAAGCTCCCCCGATTTCACAGACACCCCGATAAGGGGGAGAATTGTGAACTCGGAGGCAATCATGGCAGAAGCAAAACGACGTCGGTACACCGACGAATTCAAGTCAGAAGCGGTGCGGTTGGTACGTGAGTCCGGCCGGCCTGTGGCCCAGGTGGCCCGGGAACTCGGAATTTCCGACAACGTCCTGTACCGCTGGGCGGGCGAAGAGCGGCAGGCGCAATCCCGGGGCAGCACCCGGCAGGCCGTGCGGGCGGAGGCCGAGGAGTTGGCCCGGGTCCGGCGCGAGCTGGAGTGCGTGACGAAGGAGCGGGACTTTTTAAAAAAAGCGGCGGCGTTCTTCGCGAGGGAACACAAATGAAGTACCGGGCGATCCGGGAGAACGCCGACCGCCTCCCCATCCGGCTCATGTGCCGTGCGCTCAACGTCTCGCCCGCCGGCTACTACGCTTGGGCGGTGCGCCCCGAGAGCCCGCGTGCGCTGGCCAATCGTGGATTGCTGATGGACATTCGCTCGATTCACCGCGAGAGCCGGCAGACCTACGGCAGCCCGAGCATCTGGGATGCACTGCACAACAAGCGTGGGCAGCGCGTCGGCGAGAACCGGGTGGCCCGGCTCATGCGCACCGACGGCCTGCGTGCCAAGACCGTGAAGAAATGGCGCGCCACGACAGACTCGGGCCACCGGCTCCCGGTGGCGGCCAACACGCTCGACCGCCAGTTCAAGATCGAGCAACCGAACCGGGTGTGGGCCGGCGATATCACCTACGTCTGGACCAACGAAGGCTGGTTGTACCTGGCCGTGGTGCTCGACCTCTTCTCCCGCCAGGTGATCGGCTGGGCGCTGGGAGACCGGCTCACGGTTGATCTGGCCGAGAATGCGCTCACGATGGCGCTGTGGCGGCGGAAACCGAAACCCGGCCTCCTGCACCACTCGGACCGGGGCAGCCAGTATGCGGCGACCGCCTACCAGCGGCGGCTCGCCGACCACGGTATTGAATGTTCGATGAGCCGCAAGGGCAACTGCTGGGACAACGCCTGCGTCGAGAGCTTCTTCGGCACGCTCAAGAAGGAACTGATCCATCACCGGCGTTACCTCACGCGTGCAGAAGCGAAACAGGAGATCTTCGAATACATCGAAGTGTTCTACAATCGGATGCGCCGTCACTCGACCCTTGGCTATTACTCCCCGGCCGAGTTCGAAGCGATGGCGGCTGTTGCTTAACCGGGTGTCCGTGGAATTGGGGGAGCTTCAAGGGCGCATCTGGAGGTGAAGCAGAAGAAGAGGGCGCATGCGCCCTTCGATCCCAAGGCGGTTCCTGGCCAAGCGCCGAAGTTTAAAGGGCACCCTCCGCGACTCACCAAGCAGCAGTTCGCAGCACTTGAGCCACCCGTGCAGATTGCCTCTGCCGAGAACGTCGTCGGACTATTTCTCTCCGCTGCGCTGCTGGTCGCGCCGACACCGGAGGATCTCGCGGAGACGCCTGAGGTGCAGTTCAGTCCCGAGGTCCAGCGGCTGGTCACGCTCTTCGAGAGCGACCCAATCCAGATCTATGAGTTTGTCCGCAACAACTTCGTCTACGAACCTTATTACGGTTCGGTCAAGGGCTCGCAGTCCACGCTGCTGTTGCAAGGCGGCAATGACTTCGACCAGGCCAGTGTATTGATCGCGCTCTACCGTGCCGCCGGTATCCCGGCGCGCTACGTCTACGGCACCGTTGAAATCCCAATAGAGAAAGCGATGAAGTGGCTGGGAGGTATCACTAACCCCAAGGTTGTGGGTGAGGCGCTGGTTTCAAACGGCATCCCCGCCAAGCTCCTTATCTCGGGTGGCGCCCCAAAATTCGTCCAACTCGAACACACATGGGTCGAAGCCTATCTTCCCTACGAGAACTATCGCGGCCGCATCAACAAACCGAACGCCAAGAAGAGTTGGGTTCCGCTTGACCCCAGCTTCAAACTCCACGACCCCAATCCCAGCACTATAGACTTAGCCGCTATCCGCAACTTCGACGCCGATGCTTTCTTTACGCAGTATCTCCAGACCGTAAGGTCCGACACCCCCGCTAAGGAATACCTGCGAAACAGCATCGACTACGTGGCCGCCAGCCTTCCGGGCCAGCGCTTCTACGACCTGCTGTCCTCCGGCCCTCTCCAGGAGAAAGTTCTCGATCTGTTGCCGAACACCTTGCCCTATCCAACCAAAGTTACCGGCAGTCGCTTCGCCCGTGTGCCCGACACGCTGCGTCACCGGGTGAGCATCGAAGTGGGTCAAGCCAACGCCATCGAGTTCACACCTTCGCTTCAGCACACCGCCACTTGGACCGACCTGCTGCACAAACGCCTCACGCTCTCGTATGAGCCGGCCAGTGTCGCCGACGCCCAGACCATCGCTACCTATGGCAACCTCTACGACACCCCGCCCTACTTGATTCACGTCAAGCCGATCCTAAAACTCGAAGGCCAGACTTTGGCCGAAGGCGGGGCAGTGCCCATGGCCTCGGACCTTGCCTTCCGTATGACTTTCACCGCCGCCAACGGCGAACACCAGCAAACCGTCAATAACATTCTGACCGCCGGCGCCACCCACGCCATCGCCCTCGATGCCGGTTATCTGAACGGCCGCGTCATCACCGACCGCACTACGAAGTGGCAGACCGCCGTGACCGCCGGCGAGCAGGGTGACTCGGTCATCGGCGAGTTCCTGAACCTCCTGGCCGTGACCTATCTGCAAGAACTCGACTCTTCCAGAAAGATCACCGCCCATACCATGAAACTCCTCGACACCAACCACCAGGCCGAGGTCATGGTGGGCGTGAATCTCGTGGTGCGCTACAGCTTCGGTGTGCCGCGCGCGGCGACCGTTGGCGGCGTCGAAATCGATGTGGATCGCAACATCTCCACCACCTTGAGCCTCGATGGCGACCACAGCAAGACCAAACGCTTCTATTTGCTGGATGGCTCCACCAGTTCGGCGCTGGAGCATGCCGTCTTTGAGAGTGTATTGAGCGAACCCACGCTCCCGGTCGAGGCGGTCTCGGCGGTCAAGGCCCTGCAAGTCGCCAGCAGCCAGGGGATTCCTATCCACGCAATCAACGCCGGCAATCTCCAAACCAAACTTGCCGCCCTCCAGGTTGATAACGCCATCAAAGCTGACATCCAGAATGCCGTTAACGCAGGCATGGTGGCGACCGTCTCGGAACGCGCTGTTCAGATCAATAGCTGGACGGGTGTGGGGTATATCCTGATCGACCCGGTGACGGGGGCGGGGGTGTATCGGATTAGTGGGGGGTTGTCGGGAGGACTATCAGGGGCTATCGCATGGCTAAAAGATGAAATCAGACAAGGAAAAATGAATGAAGCCAGAGCGAAAGAAATCATCAAGAAATATAGGAAGGACATTTGGTTCAAAAGGCCCGTTGATGGCGCAGTAATAAAACGGGGATTTATTGAAGATTCTCAGAGGTTACATTTGGGGGTTGATTTTGCGGTGCCAATCCTTACTCCAGTGCATGCTATTGCTGCGGGGACTGTCACCTATGCAGATTTTCACAGAGGCTCGACATATGCCGCATCGTATGGCGGGAGAGTTGATATTGATCATGGACTCGGCATTGTTTCGAGGTATGCGCATAACTGTAAATTGGCAGTGAAAGTAGGAGATAAAGTTGAAGTACAGCAATTTATCGCTCTCTCAGGTAATACCGGCGCTGTCACAGCAGGCAACGTTTTATTGCCAGAATCTGAAGCACGTTGCATTAATGAAAGAGGCGCGCATTCTCATTTCGAAGTTATTGTTGATGGGGGGCAAGTGGACCCGATTAACTATTTTGGCAGATAGGCCATGCGTAACGTAACTATTTTTAGTTTTGTATTTATACTTGCTGGTTCTTTTCTGGCGACCGCTGTAGTTTTTGCAGTGGATACAACTGCTGCTTTACCAAAGCAACTTAGTAAACAAGAGACTATAGTATTGCACGGTATAGAAAATAAACTGAAACAAGCAATTTCTAAGAAAGACTTCACATTGTTGAAGGTAATGCCCCAGGATAAATCACACCTCACATGGAACACTTGTGAGCAGAAATCTCGTGTAGAGCATCTCTCTTTTGATGTGATGATTAAGAAAATTTCAGAAATGTCACAGTCCAAAAGAGTTTTGGTTAACAAGAAACCTGATCAACAACTTTCTGTAACGGTTGTTGAAACAAAGGGATGGGGTGTGCAAGCCCCATACGTTTATTTTAATTTTGTTAGTGCGGGCAAAGGTTGGCGCTGGACTGGTTCCTATAGTTGTGGATCTCGCGACGAAGATATTGCTCGTATACGTGGTAAAGAGATGAGTGATAGCGACGCATATAATGGTACATCTGCAGAAGATCTCGATAGTCATTGGATATCGCTTGTGAATGGTATCAGGAGCGCTTTCGAAACGAAGAATTTCGAGTTATTGAAAGTTTATTTACCCAAAGGGCCAATTGTAAAGTTTGGCAGATGTGGTCCGGGCGACAGTGGGTTCACTGAACTTTCTATTGATACAGTGCAAAAGCTGCTCATCCAGCAGTTAAACGGCTCAAATATCCTTTTTAATCCCCCCCCTAACACGGAAGTGAATCTAGTAGGTGGTCATGTATTTATTGAAACCGAGGGTTGGATTGGTGAATACCCCTACCTAGGTTTCGGCTTTAGTTTGCTACAACCTGAGAACACCTGGGTGTGGACGGGCGTTTGCGATTCCAGTGCCCCGCAATACGATGCTCGTGCTGGCTCAAAATATGAGCCCCATTATGTGAGGGAGCCTCGACTTCCCCGCCCCGGTCCGCGTGTTTTCAAAGACGATCTCGCCCTGCGTGATCGGCTCCACGAGATTCTACTTTTCAAGAAGCTCGAAGCATTTCATGGCTACGCTGTAAAAGATTTTCTGGCCTTTGGGATTTGCCAAGCGGATACAAGAAAGAAGCTCTTTACCATTAACGGATATACCGTCCCAGCTAAAGATGTAATTGAATTTCTGAAAACCGGCATAGTGAAATACCCCGTTTCTGAATCTTCCGGGTTGGTAGGCGATTCTTTCGAAGACGCGCGAGGCTTCATTCAGTCCAAGTTGTTTGCAGAACTGCCGAGCCGTTACCGTGGCGCGCCGGGTAAGCCGATTTTTGAGTCTAAGATAGTTGGGCCTTACCCCTATGCAGTTTTCTGGGCAAATCAAGTTAATAACAAGTGGGAATGGAGCGGTGTGTCTTATTGCAAAGCACCACAACAGTCGATGTTATTTCCAGACGAACCGCGTTCCCATCAGAACGAGAAGAAATTAGGAACATACTCTCAATAAAACGCCATGCGCCACCGAGTTTTCAATATCGCAGCGTTCCTGATCAGTCTATGTTTGTGGCTGCCGTTCAGCACGATACATGCTTCTCCGGCGACAGATGCCGGCATTCAGTGGCTTGGTGCTGTCCAGAGTGCCGATGGCTACTGGGGAAACACTTTCGGCGGCACTCCCATCCGCGATACCACGGCGGCAGCCGACGTCTTTCAGATGTTGGCGCCGACTTCTCCAGCTTATACTGCATCCATTCAGTGGCTTGCGACCGTCGATCCGGTCAACCATGACTATTTATCCCGTAGGCTAGCTACCTACGCGCTCGCCGGTCTCGACACCAGCGCCGGTGTCGTGCTCCTCAAGGCCGGACAGATGGTTGATGGTGGTTGGGGCCTGAGTCCCGACCACGAGAGCGACGTTTTGGACACGGCGCTTGCACTTGAAGCGCTGACCGCGGCGCGGGTGGCGGATGTCACCGTCATCGCCCCGGCCGTGGGTTTCCTGTTATCCCGCCGACAGTCAAACGGCGGCTGGCTCGATGGCGCCAACGGAACGTCCGTGCCGCTCACCGCCCAGGTTTTCCGTGCGCTCTTTCCCTACCGCAACACCTTCGCTGGCGTCTCCACCGCATTGCTCGGCGCCCAGAACTACCTCCTTTCGCAGCGCACGGCGTCGAACACCTGGAACGAGCCCTTTGAGACAGCGCTGGTGCTCCAGGCGCTTAGTACTTATGTCAGCGACCTTGCATTAATCGATGCAAGCGCCGTCGAGCTGGGCGCATCGCAACTCGCCGACGGTTCCTGGGTGGGCGATGCCTACACCACGGCGCTGGCGCTTCAGGCTTTGCAGGCCTATCAAGCCCGCAAGGGCGGTTCGCCGCTACAAACGGGAGCGGTGAGCGGTTATGTCGTGCGTTCGGGCAGCAGCGAACCGATCGCGGGCGCGCAGGTGTCGGTTGTTGAGCGTCCCGGTGTTGTGGTGCTGACCGACGGCAGCGGCTACTTCCTGATCCCGGGTCTGCCCGTGGGCAACTACACCATCAGCGCGAGCAAGGGCGGTTATCTGCCCGCCAGCATCGTTGCGAGTGCCGTCGCCGCGCAGACTACCCTGGCCGGCAACATCGTGCTCGGCGTCACAGTCGACACGGGTCTTCTCAAGGGCAAGGTATTTGATGCCTCAAACCTCACGGCGCTGCCCGGGGCGGCGGTGACGATTGCGGGCGCGGTGAACCTGTCGGTGGTAACGGATGGCGCGGGCGCCTTCAACTTCGGCGCGCTGGCGCCGGGGAATTATGCGTTCTCGATCGTAATGAGCGGGTTCGAAACCGTGAGCGGCGCCGCAACCGTGGCCGGCGGCCAGACGCTCATTATCAATCAGGGTCTCGTCAAGGCCGGCGGCTTCCAGGACGCGGACCCCGGCACGGTCACGGGCCGCGTGGTGAGCAGTACGGGCCAACCGATTGCGGGCGCGCTGTTCGATCTGGGCGGCGGGCTTGCCGGCGCGAGCGGGGCGGACGGATCGTTCACGATTCAGAATGTGCCGCGCGGAAACTACAACGCGACACTCAGCGCTGCGGGTTACGTCACGCAGTCTTATTCCATTGCCTACCCGCCGGGCGCGCTGGGCAACTTGGGCAATCTGGTGCTCTACGCCGCCACCACCGGCACGCCGCCCACGACGCTCAATCTCACCGTGACGGTCGTCGACGGCGTCACGCGCGCGCCGATCGCGGGCGCTTCCGTCACGCTGGTGGAGACCGGCGCCTCGGCGGTCACGGGCGCGGACGGTCGCGCGCGGCTGGCGGACATCGCGCTCAAGTCCTTCAACCTGACCTTGAGCGCGACCGGGTATCAAGCGGCGACCTACGGCTTCCAGACCTCGGCCTTTGGCGACGCCCAGGCGACGCTCGCGCTCGCGCCGCCCGGCGATGGTTCCGCGACCAGCACGCTCACGGGCACCGTGACCGATGCCGTGACCCTTGCGCCGATACCGGGTGCGCGCGTCGCCATCAATGGCACAAACCAGAGTGCAATTGCCGCCGCCAACGGAAGCTACACGTTGAGCGCCATCGGCGCGCTCGATTTCACGCTCACGGTTTCGGCGGTGGGGTATAGCCCTGTGTCCGCGCCGATGAATCTTGCCGCACATGGCAGCTACACGCTTAATCCGAGTCTGCATCCGATCGCCGGGACGGGCCCCAGTCTGAAGCTGCTTTCCCTGACCACGGACAAGCCCAGTTATGCCGCCTATGCGCCGGTCTCTATTCGACTGGAAGCGCTGAACAGCGGCGTATCGCCAGTTTCCGGCTCAGTCAACGTGACCCTGCTGGACGCGCAAGGCCAAATGGTGGAAAGCCTGCAAGCGACGCATACCGACGCCAATGGCGTGGAACAGTCCCGGTTCGATTTCCTGCCCGGCGTTACCCTGTCCATAACCGTTCCCTGGAATAGCGCCGCGCACGCTCCGGGGGGTTATGCCATTGATGCCAAGATCATGCAGGCCGATACGAACGCGGTGGGTGGGACAGCGCTAATCGTATTGGCCGCCGAGCGGGCCGTATTGGGCATCGATCCCACCCAGGCCATCGGCCGCTTGACGCTAACGCCTTTACCGCGCTTTACCAGCCTGGGTGCCGTGGAGCAGGTCGGCTTCCGCGCGGACGTGGTCAATCGCTCGAACGTCAACACCGAATTGGGTATCGCCTATCAATTCTTAAACCCGACCGGCGCCGTGCTCTACAGCGGCACGGCCACGATTCCCTTAGTGCCCGGAGAGAGCACGAAGTCCGTGGTGTTGAACGGGCTGCAGCATACCTTTACCGAGAGCGGCGACCATCCGGCCCAGGTCCAGGCGGTCAGTGGGCCAGTGCCGGCCGTTATCGACGCCGCCGCGATTGCCGTGGCGCCGGGAACGCGCATCGATCCCAGCCAGAGCATCGCGCCCGCCACCGTTACGCCGGACGGCGATAAACGCATACGCATAGACATCCGCCTTAAGGGAGTGGAGCAGAAATGAGCACCACGGCGATGCGCAAATTTTTATTATGGGCCTTGGTGTTGATGGCCTTGATGGGTTTGTCCACTGGCGTGAAAGCGGCTTCGGACAGCGCTGGAACGGAGTTCTATTTTGCGTTTCAGCAGAACAACGTTGCAGTAATTGGCGATCTTTCGCTATTCATCACCGGCCAGCAAAATACCCAGGGGGTGGTGGAAATTCCCGGATTGAACTTCAGTGCGGCCTTTACCGTACTGGCGAATAAAGTAACCACCGTGGTATTACCCAGCGTATTGCCCAATGACGCTAAACAGCTACCCCACAACAAGGTATCCAAGCTGGCGGTGCATGTGACCGCGCAGAACGAAGTCACGGTGTACGGTTTGAATCAAAAGTTGTTCTCCACGGACGCCTTTCTGGCGCTGCCCGTGGATACGCTCGGTCTCGAATATGTAGCGATGAGCTACGTTGGATTAGGAAGCTACGGTTCTCAAGTGGCCGTGGTCGGAGTATTCGATAATACTCAGGTGACTATTACTCCTGCAGCTGCAACGCCAGACCGGCCCGCCGGTGTGCCTTTCACTATTAGCTTGAATCGCAATGAGACATTCCAAATTAAAGGCACCTCGTTCGTTGCGACATCTGCGGATTTGACAGGCACTACCGTTACCGCGACTTCCCCGGTTGCGGTAATGAGCGGCGTGGAGTGCGCGAATGTGCCGGTGGGTGTAGGTTTTTGCGACCATCTTGTAGAAATGATGCCGCCCGTAACCACCTGGGGCAAATCCTTCCTCACCGTGCCATTGGCGACCCGGCTTAACGGCGATGTATTCCGCATCCTCGCGTCGCAGGATGGCACCACGGTCACTATCAATGGCAGCCTGGTGGCCACGCTTAACCGCGGCAAGTTCCATGAGGTGGTGCTGAAGACTCGCTCTGAGATCAAAACCAGCGCGCCGGCACTGGTGGCGCAATACTCGCCGGGCCAGGGTTTCGATGGTGTGATTTCAGACCCGTTCATGATGCTCGTTCCGCCCACCGAGCAGTTTTTAAGTCAGTATACGTTTAGTGCACCGGCCACGGGATTTACGAAAAACTTCGTCAATGTCGTAATACCCAGCGGCGCCGTCTCCACGCTCGCGCTGGATGGCGCCGGCGTTGATCCGCTGTTGTTTACGCCGATCGGCGCCAGTGGCTTCAGTGGCGCGCAGGTGCCGGTCGCGTTAGGCGCGCATACCATTACCGGCAACGTCCCGTTTGGAATTTATATATACGGCTTTGGAAGTTATGATTCCTACGGTTATCCCGGCGGCATGGCCTTCCAGTTCATTAACCCCATCGGCGATCCGTATCCGCCGAATCTGCGGCTTATCCAAATCGGGGACACCCTTCAGGGTACCGCGACCGACAGCGAGGACAACAACGCCAATGGCATGCTGGACACGGGCGAAGACCTCAATGGCAATGGGAAAATAGACCGCCGCAGCGAGGATGTAAATGACAATGGAATTCTGGATCCCGGCGAAGACCTTAACGCCAACACTATTCTTGACCGCGATACCGGCATCTTCAAGGTAGAACTGGCGCCGGGCGCGGTGAATCTCAAGCTGGATGTGCTGGCGTTTGTTCCCGGCGCGTTATCCGTCAACTTCACTATCAGCCTCGTCACCCCCGGTGTCCTGGGCACGGGCGTGTTGCGCATCGAAGACGGTGTCGGAAATAAAATAGAATTGCCGATTTCCTTTGGTGTGCCGATATTAAAGAATGTCCGGGTGATCGATACGCTCTCCACGAATAATATCGACATCGATCCGGCTTCATTTAGCAAAGCACCCTACAGTATCACCGCTGTCGGTGACCAAACGCTGATTGAGTGGCGCTTCGACAGTTTCCCCACGAATCTAACTGAAGATTTAGGTTTCGACGTCATTCTGAAAAACCCTGTTCCCGGCGAGAACCGTCTGGTCAGCCATAAGCTGGAGTTGCTCTACACCGATGTGAACGGCAAGCCGGTGCGCACCGAGCTCGGGTCTCAGTACGTCAATGTTCTGCCTTCGTCTTACCCTATCGGCACAGTCACGGATAAATTTAGCTATGCCGCGAATGAGCCTGTGTTGATTACCAGCACGGTGAAGAATTTGAGTGCCTTCCCCGGTAGCGCCGCGGTGCGACTCTCTATTAAAGATGCCAATGGGGTATTGGTCGCTCCACTAGGGCAATTGCCCGCTCAAGCGGTGCTCGCGGGTGAAACGAAGGTATTTGCAGGCTTGAATTTCAATACCGGCACTATCTTGATCGGTAACTATTTTGTATATGCCGAGCTCGTGGAGAGCAACGGTATGATTACCGCCACGGCCAGCGCTCCCTTTTCGGTGGTAACCCCCGGCGCCGCCGCCGCGGTCCGTCTCTCCACCGACAAGCCGGTCTACAACGCCTGGGACACGGTCGAGATTCTGGCTCTGGTGCAGAACACTGCGCCGAACGCGATCCTCGCGCCGACGCGCGCGGAAATCACGGTCAAGACGCCGGCCGGAACTACGCTTTACACCGCGACTCGCGCGCTCGGTGAAATCGTCCCGGGCGGTATCCAGGTGCTCACGCTCAATCTGCCGCTGTCCGACGCGGCGACCGGCGGCTATCCCGTCAGTCTGGTACTGAAGGACGAGTTCACCCGCACGCCGCTCACCGCCGCCTCGACCTCGTTCCAGGCGCAACGACAGGCCTTGCAGGGCCTCACTGGCACGGTCACCGTGTCCGTGCCGCAGGTGTATCCGGGCGATCCGATCCGCTGCACGGACACTGCCAAGAATATTTCGGCGAGCGATTTGGCGGGGGTGACGCTCACGCATCAGCTCGTCGACATGGACCGGGCCGTGGTCGTCAGCCAATACGCGGAGACTGTCAATCTGACTGCCGGAGGAACGCGCGCCCATGAGCAGAACATCGACACGCGTAATCTCGCGTTGGGCGGATACACTTGCGTTATCAGGGCCGAGGTCTACGGCGCCACGGCTACGCTCGCCTTTGCCGGATTCCGGGTGGTGGAACCGCCCATCAAGATCGACGCTGAATTGAAACTGGGTGCAAAGGGCCGCCTACTAGTGTTGCTCGACAACCCTAAGGCCTGTGGCAACGACGAGGAGCACGCGGGTGACGACAAGAAGAATGCCACCAGCAGCAGCCCCGGACCGTGCAAGATCACCGACAACGATCCCTATGGTCCGGGGGCTTCGCCGAAGCTCTCCGCACAGCGCGTATTCCTTGAGAAGCTACTCAAGGCCGAAGGCTGGTCTTACACCATCACCGAGACCGCCGAGGACTTTACCCGTGCATTCCATTCGGGCGGGTATTCGCTCTACGCGCTCCTCGCCGAGCGCGAGAAGCTCGCCGAAACCGTCCAGAAGGAACTGCGCGAGGCGGTGTTCCGGGGCGAAGGCCTTTTGGTCGCAGGTGTCCACGACAATCGCCTGAACAAGCTCGGCCCGGCGCTCGGGCTGCGGCATATCGGGCACGTGAGTGCCGCCGCCGGTGTCGCCGTTCTGCCCGGGACGCTCGCGCCTGCGGGATCGTTCAACCTGCTCTCCGGCGACCCAGCGCTGCGCGTGAAGCGCACCACCGCGCAGAGCCTGGCGACCTATGTGCTCACCGGCGTCCCGGCCGGGCCGATCTCCGGCGACCAGGATTGCCGCGACACCGATGCGATGTCATCGAAGAGTAGCGAATCGGAAAACGACGAATGCGAGGGTCACCCCGAGAAATATCTCGATGCCGTGACGTTCAACCGCTACGGCTCGGGCCTTGCGGCTTATACGGGTTTCGATCTTCTGGCCACCGTCACCCGCGATGGCGAGACGGCTTTGACCGCGAAGCTGTTGAAGGCGCTGCTCGGCGGCGTGAACCCCAAGACCTTGAACCTCCTGCCGGGTACCGGGGCGCCGATCGACCTCGCGGTTACGAATCGCGGCATGGCGACCCCGGCGCAAGTGACGCTGACCTTGCCAGCCGGTGTCACGGTGCTCGATCCGGGCACGGGCAGCGTGACCGAGGCGAATGGCGTTCAACCCGGCACAGTCACGTGGACCCTGAATCTCGGGCTCCAGCAGACTGTGACGCTCCCGCTGTGGCTGCGCTTGCCGGAGACACCGGGCCCAGTGACGCTGAACGCCAAGGTCGAAGTCACGCGCGTTGGTGTCACCAAGACCTACGCCGAGTCGTCGATGACGCTTAACGTCATCGACGTGCCGACACTCGACCAACTCAAGAAAGAAGCCCGCGATCTCTATATGACCTCACCCGCGGATCGCACCCGGCTTAGCCAAATTCTTGACAGACTGGATGACGCCCTGCGCGCCTCAAAAATCGACATGGCCATCGACGAAGCCTTGAAGGCTACCGATGTCCTCGAAGGTGCAACCGGAAATGCCCTCAACACCCTGCGCTGGAAGATCGGTGTGTGGATACGAGAGGTGGCGGGGCGGGCGTACAATTAAAAATTTTTTACTGATCCGGCCGTCAAAAAATGTGTAGCCCGGATGAAGCGCAGCGCAATCCGGGAATCGGCGCCATGGGAACAGTTTCCCCGCTTTCACCGCGTTGCATGCAGGCTACTTGTTGCGCCTTTAACGCTGGAAAGACACGCGTAGGTGTGGATCAGTGGCGTGAGCGGCGCGGGAAGGCGACGCAGGGTTGACCGCTATCCCGATGACTGTGTTATTTTTGATTCTTCTCCACGCCTTCCGCGTCCTCCATGCCTGTCATGCAGCCGCTCGAAACGCCCATCGCCCATGATCGTATCCGCGCCGTCGAGTGGCTGGACGGCCGTATTCGTCTTATCGACCAGCGCCTGCTGCCGGGGCAGTACACACACATCGTACTCCAGACCTTGGCGGAGGCGGTACGCGCGATCCGTGACATGGCGGTGCGCGGTGCGCCGGCCATCGGTATTACCGCGGCCTACGCGGTGGTGCTGGCGGCGCGCGCCCGTTTTGCCGAGAACCCGGCGAATTGGCAGGCAGCGCTCGAACCGGATCTGCACCAGCTCGCCGCGGCGCGGCCGACGGCGGTGAACCTGCGCTGGGCGGTGGAGCGCATGCGTGCCTTGGTTGGGAAGCTCAGCGGCGACCCGGAGCCTGCGTTGCTGGCCGAGGCGCAGCGCCTCCACGCCGAAGACATCGCCGCCAACCACCGCATGGGTGAACTGGGCGCAGCACTTATCGAGCCCGGCAGTGGCGTGCTCACCCACTGCAACACCGGCGCGCTTGCCACCGGCGGCTATGGTACCGCCCTCGGCGTGGTGCGCGCGGCCTATGCGGCGCAGCGCCTGAACGCGGTGTATGCCGCTGAGACCCGCCCCTGGTTGCAAGGCGCGCGCCTTACGGCCTGGGAACTGGTGCAGGAAGGCATCCCGGTCACGGTCATCGCCGACAGCGCCGGCGCGCAACTCATGCGCGCGGGCCGGGTGCGCTGGGTGATCGTGGGCGCCGACCGCATCGCCGCCAACGGCGACACCGCCAACAAGATCGGTACCTACGGCGCCGCGATCGCGGCGCGCCATCATGGCGTGCGGTTCATGGTGGTGGCGCCGACCAGCACCGTGGACATGGCGACGCCGGACGGTGCGCACATACCCATCGAGAACCGCGCCGAGTCCGAGGTGCTGAATTTCGCCGGCCGGCAGACTGCTCCGGAAGGTGCGCGCGCCTGGAATCCGGCCTTCGATGTCACCCCCGCCGGGTTGATCGACGCCATCGTTACCGAACGGGGTGTGGTGCTGGCCCCGACGCGCGAAAAAATGGCGCTTTTGACGCGCGCCTGAGTGCCTGGCGCGGTCAGTTTCTGAAAGTGCAGGCCGGGGCCGGTCCGTGCTAAAATGCCGCCTCTTTCAGGATCGTAAGCCGGCATTCCGACTGGCCCGCGTGCTGCTGAAATAACGTTTACAGAACAATAAGCTAACGATCATCCGATACAACTGGGGAAGCTCAGGCGGCCCTCACCCCATCCCTCTCCCGGAGGGAGAGGGGGAGTTGGTTCGCTGATGCGACCGTTAAGAATCGAAGGCACGCCTGCACAAAAATAGCCATTCTGGATAACTTCCGCGCTACGCCTGCCACCCGCCCATGGAACAATTCGCCAAAGAAACCATCCCCGTCAATCTCGAACAGGAGATGCGCCAGTCGTACCTCGATTACGCCATGAGCGTGATCGTGGGCCGGG
>CAYJBG010000011.1:0-27233 GCA_964368085.1 uncultured Acidiferrobacterales bacterium
TTTCCATCGCCGCGCGCTCGGCCTCCGCGGCCAGCGCCAGGTACTTGTTAACCGCAACCGCCATCAACAGCGCGATGATCACGATCACCACCACCAGTTCCAGCAGCGAGAAGCCGCGCGAACGCTCCGGCTTCATCGCGGACCGCCGCCCCGGAACACCCCGATCAAATCCCACCATGGCAGGAACACACCCAAGGCCAATATCAACACCAGAACGCCGACCACCAGGATCAAGATGGGCTGCAGGGCGTCGCTCAGTTTGCTGATGTCGTAATCGACCTCGCGGTCGTAGTAATCCGCGACCTCGGTCATGAGCTCGTCCACTGAACCCGCCTCCTCGCCGACCGCGATCATCTGGATGACGAGTGATGGAAACATGCCGGTCATGGAGGCGGTGCGGGTGATGGATTCGCCGCGTTCCACGCCGTCGCGCATCTGCACGATGCGCTCGCAGATGTAATCGTTGTCAACCGCGCGGCTCACCACCGTCATGCCTTGCACCAGCGGCACGCCGGCCTTCATGGTCACCGCCAGCGAGCGCGTGAAGCGCGCCAGCATCGCCTGGAACAAAACCTTGCCGACCACGGGCGTCTTGAGCTTGGCCTTGTCCCATCGATAACGGCCCGCGGGGGTGCGTACGTAAGCGCGGAACCCCAGGATCGCCAGGGCCGTCGCGCCGAATACCACATACCAATAGGCCACCATGAAATTCGAGAGGCCGATCAATATCCGGGTCGCCCACGGCAGCTCCACCTTGAACCCGGCGTACATCTTGGCGAACGGCGGGATCACCACCATGATGATAATGACCATCGCGATGGCGATGGCGATCAGCACAATGACCGGATAGCGCATGGCCTGCACGACGCGGGCGCGGGTATTGCGCTCGCGCTCGAGATAGACGGCGAGTTGCTGGAACGCCTCGGCCAGACCGCCGGTGGACTCGCCGACCTGGATCATGCTGATCACGAGCGGCGAAAAAACTTCAGGCGAGTGGCGTTTGGCGGCGCTGGTCAAATCCAGGCCGGCGTCCAGGCTCTCGAGCATGCTGCCGATGGTATGCGAGAGTTTCGGATTTTGGGTGGAATCGCGCAGGTTGCGCAGCGCCTGCAGGATCGGCACGCCGGCCCGCAACAGGCTGTGCATCTGCCGGCAGAACAGCACCAGGTCGACGAGTTGCACCTTCCGGTCGCCGAGCACCCGGCGCAGGCCGGCCAGCACATCGCCGGAGGCGGCGGCGGCGTGTGCGGCATTGATGTCGATCGGAGTAATACCGCTGTTAAAGAGCTGGCTGGCGACGGCGTCGATCGACAGCCCTTCGAGGCGGCCGCTGACCGCCTCGCCGCGGCGGTTGCGACCCTTGTATGCAAATACAGGCACCCTATTCCTCCAGGCCGTAGGTCACGCGCATCACCTGATCCATGGTGGTGTGGCCGAGGGCGGCGAGCGCGATGGCGCTGCGCCGCAAGCCCTGATATCCAGCCTGGTTCCTGGCGGCCTTGATGAACTTGAGCGGTTCGCCGGAGTGCAGGGCCTCGACCAGCGCCTCGTCCAGCTCCAGGTACTCATACACGCCGATGCGCCCCTGGTAGCCGGTGCCGTTGCAATAGGTGCAGCCGCGCCCGCGCCGGAATTGCAGGCTGTCGGCTTCCGTGCCCAACTCGGCCTTCAACACGCCGCGCAGCGCGGCGTCCAATTGAAACGGCTCCGAGCAGCTTTCGCACACACGCCGCATCAGGCGCTGCGCCAGGATACCGCGCAGGCTGGCCGCGATCAGGTACGGCGCGGCGCCCATGTCCATGAGGCGCGCCAGCGTCGAGGGCGCGTCATTGGTATGCAAGGTGGACAACACCATGTGGCCGGTCATGGCGGCGCGCAGCGCGATCTCCATGGTTTCCGGATCGCGGATCTCGCCGACCAGAATGATGTCCGGATCCTGGCGCAAGGCCGAGCGCAGCACCCGGCTGAAGGTCAGCTCGATCTTGGGGTTGACCTGAATCTGATTAATGCCCCGCAGGCGATACTCGACCGGGTCCTCGACGGTAAGAATCTTGAACGCCGGCTTGTTGAGTTCCTTGAGCGCGCCGTACAGCGTGGTGGTCTTGCCGCTGCCGGTCGGGCCGGTCACCAGCACCATGCCGTTCGGGCTG
Source organism: uncultured Acidiferrobacterales bacterium (assembly GCA_964368085.1). Lineage (GTDB taxonomy): Bacteria > Pseudomonadota > Gammaproteobacteria > Acidiferrobacterales > UBA6901 > UBA6901. Next base: position 2,151 of record CAYJBG010000011.1, read on the forward strand.
TGCACCAGCCGCCGGAAGCGCTCGAGCATTTCCTTGGGCATGCCCAGTTGATCCATGTCCAGGATGCCGGTCGCCTGATTCAACAGGCGCATCACCACCGATTCGCCGTGCTGCACCGGCATGGTGGACAGACGCACGTCGATGGTTTGGCCGCGCACCCGCACCGCCAGGCGCCCGTCCTGCGGCAGGCGCCGCTCGGAGATATCGAGACCGGCCATGAGTTTGAGGCGCGACACCAGGGCGCTGGCGATGCGCCGCTCGGCGGTGGTCTGCACGCGCAGCACGCCGTCGAGACGGAAACGGATGCGCAGCTCATTTTCATCCGGCTCGATGTGGATATCCGAGGCGTTGATCTGCACGGCGTCTTCGAACATGGTCTGGAGCAACTTGACCACCGGCGCGTCGGTCAGGCCCTCGGTCTCCGCCAACTCGCCGATGTCGTAGGCCGACATCTCCTGATCGAGTTCGGCGGCGAAGCTGCTGATCTCGGCGGTGCGGCGATAGAGCATATCGACCGCCTTCAACAGGTCCGCCTCTTTCACCACCGACAGCCGCAGCGGCCGGCGCAGCACCCGCGACAATTCATCGTAAGCAAAAATATCGGTGGGATCGGCCATGCCGATCAGCAGCCCCTCGCGGCTGTCCTCGAGCGCCAGCACCCGGAAGCGGCGCGCGTGCACCTCGGGGATGAGGCGCACGACCTCGGGTTTCAGGTGATAACGTTTGAGATCGATGTGCGGGATATTGAGCTGGCGCGCGAGAAACACGATCAATTGGTCGTCGGTGAGATAGCCGTTCTCGATCAACACCCGACCGAGCTTGCGGCCGCTCTTTTTCTGGTCGGCGAGCGCGGTGTTGAGTTGTTCCTGGGAGATGATTTTGTGCTCGATGAGCAGATCGCCGATGCGGATTTTCTTCGGTTTGACAGTCGGCACGGACATGCGGATACCCTCGACGGACGGCGTCCCTGCCGCGTCCTGGTTGATGTTCTTCCTCAGAGTGTAGATGAGGAAAGCACGACTGCTACTGCAAGAGCCGCGCCAGGAGTTTGGCTAGGGTGGGGCCCTGCCCCACCGAACAATTTGTCGTGACACGTGATGGTGGGGCTGGGCCCCACCCTACGGAGACCGGGCGCTGGCTCGGGGATATTGCGAAAGGACGGCACAGAACAGCTATTCCGGACGCGCCTCGCGTTTGAGCAACACCTCGACCGCCGCCTGCGGGGATACGTCCTCGAACAGCACCCGGTAAACCTGTTCGGTGATCGGCATGTCGACCTTGAGGCGCTGGGCGAGACCGCGCACTTCACGCGCGGTCGCCACGCCCTCCGCAACCTGGCCGATCTCGGCCAAAGTCACCTGGAGCTTGCGGCCCTTGCCGAGCGCGAGACCAACCTGGCGGTTGCGCGACTGGTCGTCGGTGCAGGTCAGCACCAGGTCGCCGATGCCGGCCAGCCCCATGACGGTCTCGGATTTGCCGCCCAGCGCCTCGACCAGCCGGCGCATCTCGGCGAGTCCGCGGGTGATGAGCGCGGCGCGCGCGTTGGCGCCCAAGCCCAGCCCATCGCTGATGCCGGTGGCGATGGCGAGCACGTTCTTGATGGCGCCGCCGAGTTCCACGCCGACCATGTCGGTGCTCGTGTAGACGCGCACCCGGTCGCTGCGCAGCCAGGCGGCGATCGCCTCGGCGCTGGCGGCATCGCGCGCCGCTACGGTGACAGCCGTGGGCAGGCCGTGCGCGACCTCTTTGGCGAAGGTCGGGCCGGAGATCACACCGATGGTCCGATGTTCTCCCAGCACTTCGGTCGCCACCTGATTCAGCATCCGGCCGGTGGCGGGCTCCAGCCCCTTGGTGGCCCAGGCGACAATCGCCGGCGCCGGCAGCCGGGACTTCACTGCGTCGAGCGTGGAGTGGAATGCGTGGCTCGGCACCACGACCAGCAGATGCGCCGCCTCTTCGGCGACGCCAAGCAGGTCTTCGCGGATAAAAAGATTTTCCGGAAACCGGACACCGGGCAGGTAACGGGCATTCTCGCGTTCGTGCGCAAGACGCGCCTGGCGCGCGGCGTCGTGCCCCCAGAGAAGTGCAGGAAAACCGTTGCGCGCCAGGAGCACCGCGAGCGCCGTGCCCCAGGACCCGGCGCCGAGCACGCCAATGACCGGTTTGTTCATGTCGGCCGCATCGACCGGAGTCGGATGAAAATCAGTGGGCCACAACCTGCGGCGCCGTGGCCTGCTGTTTTTGCAGATACAGCGCTTCGAAGTTGATCGGGCTGATCAGCAGTTGCGGGAAACCGCCGCTTTCAATCAGGCCGCTCACCACCTGGCGCGCGAACGGCAGCAGCACGTTCGGACAGGCGATCTCCAGCACCTTGGGCAACTCCGGCGCCGGCATGCCGGCGATGCGGAACAGTCCGGCCTGGTGCACCTCGACCAGGAACACGGTCTTGTCGGCGCTCTTGGCCGTGATCGTCACCGCCAGCACCACCTCGTACAAATCCGGTCCGGGGTTGAGCTTGCTGTGGCTGATGCCGAGTTGCACGCCGACTTCCGGCGCCGCGGCGTCGAGAAACACCTGCGGGGCGTTTGGAACCTCGAAGGAACTGTCCTTGATGTATATCTTCTCGAGGTTGAAAGTGAATCCGGCTTGGGGGTTTTGCTCGGTCATGGGGTGGAACCTGGTGAGAAATTAAATGTGGCTCTGTTAAATTTCTGGAATCAACGCAAAGGTCGCAGAGGCGCAGAGAACGCAGAGCTAAGACGTTTTTGGAGTTTACACCGGGAAGTTCTTTGCGTCCTCTGCGCCTCTGCGTCCTCTGCGTTCTTACCAAGGATAACCACGGGCAAGCCTCTGTTGCCCACTCAAATTTCAACAGAATAAATATCAGTCACGCAGCATGCCGTCGAGCTCGCCGTCCGCATCCAGCTCGGCGAGATCGTCGAAGCCACCCACATGCCGGTCGCCGATGAAGATCTGCGGCACGCTGCGCCGGCCGGTGATGCGCATCATTTCCGCGCGCTGCTCGGGAAAATCATCCACCCGGATTTTCTCGATCCGGTCGGCGGCGACACCCTTCTTCGCCAGCAACTTCTCGGCGCGGATACAGTGTGGACAGACGCGCGTACTGTACATGCGAATGCGCGCCACGCTCATTTCGCCACCGGCAGGTTCTCGCCCTGCCACGCGACAATGCCGCCGGCCAGCACCTGCACACTCGCAAAGCCCTGCTTGCGCAACGCGACCGCGGCGCGCGCCGAGCGCTGGCTGGTGCGGCAACAGATAATAAGCGGGAGCGATTTGTATTTCTCGAGCTGCCTGAGGCCGCCCGTCAACCCGGAGAGCGGCACATTCATGGCGTTCGGGACATGGCCGGCGCGGTATTCGTCCGGCTCGCGCACATCCACGAGCAGGCCTTTCTCCTGATTCAGGAGGCGGATGGCCTCGGCGGTCGTTACCCGCCGTACGCCGTGCAAAAGCTGGGTCAGCGGTCCATACGCCAGCATCGCGAACACCATCACGATGCCGAGAATCAGGTACCAGTTATTAACGACAAATTGCATGCGCGGCAACGATGGGTGCGTGAATCCGCCAGGCAGCCGGGTACTAGCGGGAGCAGAAGGCGTCGCGCAGGGCGCCGATCAGCTTCAGGATTTTTGGGTCGGCGACCCGGTAATACACCTTGTTCGCATCCTTGCGCGAAGCCAGAATGCCTTTTTCGCGCAGGATCGACAGATGCTGGGAAATGTTGCTCTGCGAGGTGCCGACCTGCTCGACGATATCCTGCACGCTGGCTTCACCGATGCCGCCCAGGATGCACAGAATCTCGAGACGCAGCGGGTGCGCCATGGCTTTCAGGGAATAGGAGGCGTGAATGATGTCGGCTTCGTTGGTAATCAGAACCACGTTCTCGGCGGTTGCACTCATGTTTGGGAGCCTCTTTGGAAGTCATGGCGAATCCACGACAATGCGCAGTCACACGCGTTCATCCCTGAGTCTGCTGCTATTGATTGGGAAACATTATACAATATTAGTGGATTTGAAAAGTCTAAAAGACTAATAAAGACCATATTATAGAGCAAGCAGGTAAGCGTAAAGCCATGTCCGCAGCCCCGAAACCGCTGATGTTGATCGTAATGGACGGCTGGGGTTACCGGGAAAATCCCGAACACAACGCCATCGCCAAGGCCAGAAAGCCCACCTGGGACTCCTTCTGGCAGAATTTTCCGCATACCTTGATTCAGGCCTCCGAGGCCGCCGTCGGTCTGCCCTCAAGCCAAATGGGCAACTCCGAGGTCGGCCATCTCAATCTTGGCGCCGGACGCGTTGTGTATCAGGAATACACGCGCATCAACCGAGCGATCAGCACCGGCACCTTCTTCAGCAACAAGACCCTGACCGACGCCGTCGATCTGGCTGTGTCCACCGGCAAGGCGGTGCACATCCTCGGGCTGCTTTCGCCCGGCGGCGTGCACTCGCACGAAGATCAGATTCACGCCATGGCCGAGCTCGCGATCAAACGCGGCGCCAGGCAGCTCTACTTGCATGCCTTCCTCGATGGCCGTGACACCCCGCCGCAAAGCGCCGCGACATCGATCAAGGCGATGGAGGACAAGTTTGCGAACCTGGGCCAGGGGCGCATCGCCTCGATCATCGGACGTTATTACGCCATGGACCGCGATCACCGCTGGCCGCGCATCCAGCTGGCCTACGATCTCATCACTCAGGGCAAGGCGGCGTACACCGCCCGCAGCGCGAGCGCAGCCCTGGAACTGGCCTACGCGCGCGGCGAGAACGACGAATTCGTGGCGGCCACAACCGTGGTCCCCGCGGGCGCGAAGCCGGTGTACATCATGGATGGCGACGTGCTGGTCTTCATGAATTTCCGCTCCGACCGTGCGCGCCAGATCACACGCCCGTTCATCGAAGAGAATTTCAGCGGCTTCGAACGCGCGCGGAGGCCGCGGCTGGGGCGTTTCGTGAGCCTCACCGAATACCAGTCCGAGTTCCATATTCCGGTAGCCTTCCCCTCGGAGCGGCTGCGCAACGTGCTCGGCGCCTATCTCGCCTCGTTCGGCCTGCGTCAACTGCGCATCGCCGAAACCGAGAAGTACGCGCATGTCACGTTCTTCTTCAACGGCGGCGAGGAAACACCGTACCCGTTCGAGGATCGCATCCTGGTTCCGTCGCCGACCGACGTGCCGACCTACGACAAGAAACCGCAGATGAGCGCACTCGCCGTGACTGACAAGGTGGTCGAGGCCATTGGCGGCGGCGCCTACGATGTCATCATCTGCAATTACGCCAATCCCGACATGGTCGGACACACCGGCGATTTCGACGCGACTGTGCAGGCGATCGAGGTACTGGACGGTTGCCTGAAGCGCGTGGTCGACGCGTTGCGCCGCGTCGGCGGCGAGCTGCTCATCACCGCCGACCACGGCAATGCCGAACAGATGTTCGACAACAACACCGGCCAGGCACACACCGCGCACACCACCAACCCGGTGCCGTTCGTGTACATCGGCCGCAAGGCGAAGATCGCGGCGAGCGGCGCGCTCGAAGACATCGCGCCGACCCTGCTATACCTCATGGGCCTGCCGATCCCGCCGGAAATGAGTGGGCACGCGCTGGTTGAACTCGACACCTGAAACTCCGCTGCGTCTGCGCCAGCCGGTGCTGTGGCTGGTGGCGCTGGTACTTGTGTACGGCAGCGCGCAGGCCGCGAACCCGAACGAAGAACAGTTGCGCACACTGCGCACGCGCATCGAAGCCGTGCAGGCAGAGCTGAACGAGACGCGCGGCGAACGCAACGAGGCGCGCGCGCAACTGCGTGAGGCGGAGCGCCGCATCGGCGGCCAATTGAAGTCGCTGCGCGACACCGAGGCGCACCAGAAATCCGAAACCGCTCACCTCATCGCTCTGCAACAGGCGCGCACCCGCAGCCGCGCCGAGCTCGGCGGGCGCCGCCAGGAACTCGAACGGGCGGTGCGCGCCGCCCATGTGCTCGGCAAGCAGGACGCTCTCAAACTGCTGCTCAGCCAGGACGATCCGGCGCGCGTGAGCCGGACACTCACCTATTACCGTTATCTCACGGAGGCGCGCGCGGCGCGCATCGAGGGCCTCGAATCGGCGCTGCGCCGGATCGATATTCTGGAAAAACAGATTGCCGAACGGGTACCGAAGCTGGCCGCGCTGCGCGCCCGCCAGCTCGATCAGAAATACACGCTCGAAACGACGCGCGCCGAACGCCGCAGCCTGCTCGCGCAACTGAACGAGCAGCTGCGCGACCGGTCGCAGGAAATCGAACGCCTGAAGCGCGACGAGGAACGCATCGCGCGTCTGGTGCGCGAACTGCGCAGCGCGCTCGCGCACACGCCAGCCGCGCGACCGCCAGGGATGGCGGAAGTGCCGGAAACGCAGGAGCAGATTTCCGGCCGACCGCCAGGGATGGCGGAAGTGCCGGAAACGCAGGAGCAGTTTTTCCGCCCGCCCGCCGCAAGCACGGCGCCGGCCCAAGGTGGCCGCTGGCGGTTGCCGGTGCAGGGCCGGATCGCCGCGCGTTTCGGCGACCCGAAGCAGGCCGGCGGTCTGCGCTGGCGCGGTATCTTCCTGGCCGCGCCCGAGGGGCAGGAAGTGCGGGCCGTTACCCGCGGGCGTGTCGCCTATGCCGACTGGCTGCGCGGCTTCGGCCTGCTGCTGGTACTGGATCACGGCGCCGGCCTGATGTCGCTTTACGGCCATAACCAGAGCCTGTACAAAGGCATCGGCGACCCGGTTGAAGCCGGTGAGACGGTCGCGGCCAGCGGCAATACCGGCGGTCCGCCGCAACCCGGCCTATACTTCGAGATCCGCGCACACGGTGAGCCGCGCAATCCCCTCGATTGGTGTAAATTATAAGGAGTACAGATATTACGTTCGGCCCAGGTTGGCCGTCGTCACCCCTTCAGGACTGGAGATAAACAATGAAGTTCGGACAACTCGTCAAGAACGGATCGTTCATGCGCTATGCGTTAATCCTGCTCCTCGGCGTCTTCGTGGGCGTCGGAATTACGCTGGAACGCGCGGTGCAGGCGGAGCGCGCCGGAAAGCAGGCCGACCAGCCGCTGCCGATCGACGAACTGCGCACGTTTACCGAGGTATTCAGTCGCATCAAGGCCGACTACGTCGAGCCGGTGGACGACAAGAAACTGTTGCGCGACGCCATCCAGGGCATGCTCGCCGGGCTTGACCCACACTCAAGTTTTCTCGATCCGGAAGGCTTCAAGGACATGCGGGTCGGTACCGAGGGCGAGTTCGGCGGGCTTGGCATCGAGGTCACCATGGAGGACGGCTTCGTGAAAGTGGTGTCGCCGATCGAGGACACACCGGCGGCGCGCGCCGGCCTCAAGACCGGTGATCTCATCATCCGCCTCGACAACAAGGCGGTGAAGGGCATGAGTCTCAATGACGCCGTCAAACAGATGCGCGGCAAACCGGGCAGCGATATTACTCTCACCGTGGTGCGCGAGGGCAGCCCCAAGCCGCTCGTCTTCACGCTCGCGCGCGCGGTCATTAAAATCCAGAGCGTCAAGCACCGCATGCTGGAGGACGGCTTCGGTTATCTGCGCATCACCCAGTTCCAGGCGAATACCGGCGACGGCGTCAAGGACGCGCTCGCCAAGCTTAAAGCTCAACACAAAGGCAATCTTAAGGGCCTGGTGCTCGACCTGCGCAACAACCCGGGCGGCGTGCTGAACGCGGCGGTGGCGGTGAGCGATGCCTTCCTCACCAGCGGGCTCATCGTGTACACCGAAGGGCGCGTGGCCGATGCTGAACTTAAATTCAGCGCCACGCCCGCCGACCTCGTCAACGGCGCGCCCATGGTGGTGCTGGTGAACGGCGGCTCGGCCTCGGCCTCGGAGATCGTGGCCGGCGCCCTGCAGGATCACAAGCGCGCCGTCATCATGGGCACTAAGACCTTCGGTAAGGGCTCGGTGCAGACCATTCTGCCGATGAGCGGCGGCGCGGCGCTCAAGATCACCACCGCGCGCTACTACACGCCGAGCGGCCGCTCCATCCAGGCCACCGGCATTCTGCCGGACGTGATCACCGAAGAGGCCAAGGTCACCAAGCGCGAAAAGGGCGCCGAGGACGCGCTGAAGGAAGCGGATCTCACCGGCCATCTTGAGAACAAGGTCAAAGACAAAGCGGATGCAAAAAAGGCGGCGCCTTCCGTGAAGCTGGACACCGCGGGTGAGGACTACCAGTTGCAGGAGGCGCTTAACTTGCTCAAGGGCGTTTCCATCTTCCGTGCCCAGCGCAAATGACAGAGTGTTGAAAAGGCCCATGGATGGGCTTTTTCAACCCGGCCGCTCCTGCTGACAGCGGGCCAAACCATGGCGCGCGTCCTGGTCCCGTTGGCGCCCGGTTGCGAAGAGCTCGAAGCCGTCACCGTTATCGACCTGCTGCGGCGTGCGCAGATTGAGGTTGTGACCGCCGGACTTGGCGTTGGTGTGGTGAAATGCGCGCGCGGCACGGTGCTCCTGCCGGATGCAACACTCGACGAGGCCCTCAAACAGGACTACGACATGGTGGTGCTGCCGGGCGGGGAGCCGGGCGCCACGAATCTTGAAAACGATGCGCGCGTGATCGCGCTGCTCAAAAAGATGGCCGGCGCCGGCAAGTACACGGCCGCGATCTGTGCCGCGCCCAGGGTGCTGGCGGTGGCTGGACTGCTGGACGGCAAACGCGCCACGAGTTATCCGGGTGCCGTCGATGCCGTGCGTTTTCCGCGCGTACAACTCAAAACCCAGGCAGTAGTGCGCGACGGCCAGGTGCTGACCTCGCGCGGCCCGGGCACCGCGATGGATTTTGCACTTGCGATTATCGAGGTACTTACCGACCGGGCGACACGCGACAAGATCGAGGCTGGCCTGGTGCGTCCGAGGACACACACCGTGCGGGATGCGCCATAACTCACGACCGCACCGTGCCGGAGAGTCATCTGCCGAAAGGCCAGCAGGGGCCTCAAAGGCAGGGTGGGGGGCAGCCGCTCGTACAGAACGGCGGCACCCCGCACGGCTTGCCTCTCGAAAGCGGAGAACTTAAACCGCCCGGCTCCCGTTCCTCACCCACGCGGTATCCATCCTTCAGTTCCGCGCCCGAAACCGTTCCGCCACCGGCGGCGCACGGCATGCCGGTCAACGCCTCGGGCGGGCAATCGAGCTTTTCGAGCGCAGCCTGCTGGTTTCGGATCAAGCCGTATTCATGCGCCTTAAGATCGAACGCACCGGCCTCGTTGCGCGCCACAATTCCACCATCGGTCACGCCAAGATACAGGCCATCGGCGCTGCCGGCGGGACAGTCGCCCTGACACAGACGCAGTTCGTAGTCCGTGCCGCGCACACCGATGGTGGCGGTCGGCGTGTTGAGCAGGTAGGCGTCGCGACGCGCCTTGCCGATACGCCCGGTCAGGGTGCGAATGCCGCCGGCGATGAGGCTCAGCACGCTGTGCAGCGTATTGCCCTCCGCCCGGTAATCGTCCACCCGTATCCGGCTGTTGGGGCGCACCATCAGCAGCGCGTCATCCACAAACCGCACCTGCAGGTTACCGTCCGCACCCGTGACCAGGGTGTCGCCCCGCTCCACCGCGGCGCCTGGCGCGAGCGGCCGCAATCCGCCCGCCGCCGCCTGCGCCTGCGCGCTTCCACTTAACGCCAGCACCTTGCCGACCGGTTCCGCCCATACCGGCAGGGCGAAAACAAGCATGGACAACGCAACCAGCAACGGTGCGGCCCGGAAAACCCTGCTGCACGATTCAGTGGAAATCATGGCGCACCCCCAGCAGGACTTGGGTCCTGTCAAAATCATAAAGATCGATATTGGAGCGGTTGGCGGCATGGTTTACTTCGGCGCGCAACATCCAGCCGGGCCGGGCCCGCCAATCCCAACCGGCCACGACATACGCGTATCGATCGTGACGAACCTTATTAACAAAGACCGGGTCGGCGCCATCATGGCGGCTGTCCTGGAACCACAGGCCGAAGCGCGGCTCATGGCGGGGCATAAGCCTGTAGCTGGCGTCGAAGCCAAGCGCAGTGGTGCGACGGCCCATGAACGCATTGGACTGTGAAAATGCTTCATTAAAATCAACACGCGGGTCCTCCTGGCCATAGCGCGCAGCCACACCCAGCCGTGCACGGCCCGCGATCATGTTCCATCCCAGCAATGCGCTCGTTGCGCGTGCATCGCGCGTCGGTTGATTATCGTAGCTGGCCAGACCCCGGTTCGCGGCCAGGGTCAAGCGTTGGGCTGCGCTGAGCGTGTAGGTCCACTCCAACGCGGCCGCATCGTAGATGCTGTAGCGGCGATGATCGACGCTGAACACCTGGCGGCTGACCGGAAGTGTCAACCGGTGTGGGCCGGCTTGCCAACTGGCACCGACGCGTCCCTGGTAAAGCGAGGTATTAAACTGTGTCTGGTCATACAACGCGTAGGCTATGCCCGAGGCATCGGCGAACAGCGACGCTTGAGTACCGAGCGCGAGCTTGCCGCCGACCCCGGCGGACAGGCGCGCAAAAGAGTCGTGCTGGGCACGATCGCCCGGCGCCAGGATGACACCCGTGGTCGGGCTCCCGCCGATACCCGTGACGGAGGCCGCATCGGTGGCGCTGTTGACGTTGGAGTCGTAACCGGCGTCGAGTCCGATGAAGCCGCGCACCGGACGAAGCGTTACGGGCGCAACCGACCGTGCGCGAAGTGTTTGCGCTTCCACGCGTACGGCCTCGGAGGGTCCGCTGGCCAGCAGCGCATCGACCTCGCGCCGGGCATGGGCCGGGTCGCCCGCCTCAAGGTGGGCTTGTACCAGCAGCAACCAGGCTTGTTGCTGCGTCGGCCGCTGCAGGCGCACGCGCTCCAGCGCGAACAGCGCCTCACTTGGGTGTTTTGCCGCGAGCGCGGCGCGGGCGTAGAGGAAATCGAAATCGGGATTGCCGGCGTGCCGGCCGTGGAGCCTCTCCGCCAACGCCCAGGCTTCGGCGCTGCGGTGTTTGTCGAGGTGGGTTTGCAGGGTTTCCAGATCGTCGGCCGCCTGCACGGACGTCGCCAGCAGCAGGCCGAACACAAACCACGTGATTTTTGTTATTGCCTGCATGCGCCCACCCGCTCGATGGCCCATGCGCAACTTATGATATATCCGGACCCGGTTCAACCGGCCGGCACAGGTCGCGATCAGCGGAAGCCGTAGCGCGTACTGAAGTAGAGTTGGGTGCGGTCGAATTCGCCGGCCTCCGCACTGTCGTCGGCCAGCCGGTAATTGGCCTCGGCACGCACGTCCCAACCGCGGCTGACCTGCCAGTTCCAGCCGGCCGCGAACCGCGAGAAATTTTCACGCCGCAGCGACGCGCCGGCCAGCCCGGCGTTGTCCGGTGCCTCGTGGTTACTGCGCTGCCAGAGCAGGCTGGCGAACGGCGCATGGTCGCGCCGCAAGCCGTAACGCCCCTCCAGCTGCATTCCGAAATAGCGACGATCGCCGTTGGCCGCCAGTTTCGCCTCCTCATCGCCCACGTAGAGTCGCCCGCTGACGCGCGACTCGCCACCGAACAGGGTGCTCCAGGAAAGAGTGGCCGTCGTGCCCGAGGCGGCCTGTGCTGAGCCTGTCGAAAGGCCCGGCAGTTCCTGATCGCTGTAGCTGTCGCCGTAACGGGCGTTCAGGGTGAGCAGATTGGCGGCGTTCAGGCTGTGCTGCCACTCGATGGCCAGGGCATTGACCAGTTGGGAACGGCGGGCGTCGAGACGCCAGGTCTCGGCTTGAAGCGGTACGGTGAAACGGTTGTTGCCCCACTCGATGGCGGCGCCGCCGAAAAAGCGCAGCAGATCCATTTCCGCGCGCCCGGCCGGTGCCAGATCGGGCCGGGTATCCAGGCCGGGCACCGGATTGAGCCACAGACCGCCGGGTCCTTCCGCTGCGGCCGGACCGGCGCCGCACAGCAAGGCAGCAAGAGCGAGGGAACGGCAACGCGCGCGGTTCATCGCGATGGCATACCTCTTAAAGGTCATTTCGAAAAATGAAACAGGCCTGAATATCCTAGCACAGCGGGCCGAGCCGGGTGGACTGGGGGTTTCCGCGGCGATACGCAAGTATTCAGCGTGGGTGCCGCAAAATCGCCCGCAACGCCTTCAGGGGCCGGGTGTTGAGCAGAGTATAGGAAGAATAAATGCCCTTTTTACCCAAGTCCATCGGTAGTTTACCGTCAGTGACCCGCCCCGGCAGCCGTTCGATCGTCCTGAATATGGCTTGAATTCAACTCCTGTCGCCAGGAATCCACCCGTTATTTCTTCACAAGCGCCCCCCTTCCCGACCATCAGGCATGACGAATCCCGCCGCGCTCTACAGAGCGCAGCCACTTGAGTTGCACCGTTGGTTTCGGGTGTCAGTCGAACCAGCCCACTGGCATGCAGACAGGTGGCGCCCGGCTCTCGGGCAACGGCCTGGATTCCTTGGTTGCGGCCTTGTCCTTCACGTGTTCGAGTTTCTTCTCGATCACTACTGGATCTTCGATGCAGGCGATGACTTTCATCACACCGCCGCATTCAGTACACGTTTCGATGTCGATGTTGAACACCCGCTTGAGGCGCTGGGCCCAAGTCATCGACGCTCGACGTTCCCGCCTGCGCGGGAACGACACCTAGTACGTCGAGCGGCAATAATTTCGATTTTGAGATAGGTTCTAGCCAGTCAGAACGGCATCCAGCGCCTCTTCCAGGCGTTTCACCGGCACTATTGATGCCCTCATCCTGTCCTTCTCCCGCAGGGAAAAGGGACCCAAGGCATGTCGGGGTGCGCACTATTTACCGTTGTGCTCAGTATGAGGTCCGTTATCGGCCACTTCCGGTCACTCACATTCCCCAGAAGCGGACGTTCGCAGTATCCGGAAACGGACTTTCAACGTCGTTTTAACCGGCGCGGGCCCGGCAATTCCAGGAAACGCTCCGCTGTCTCACCGCGTCCGGTTGAAAACATAGTTTAGAGATCAACGCCACGTGTTCTCGACACCAATTTCAAATTGAATGCGATGAACTACTTCGCCTTCCTTTGATTTTTCGGTATTCGCACCGCCGCCAATGTTTACTAGGGCAACAAAGAATCCAGCTTTGTCTTTCTGCCCGCTTGCAGCAGTTACCGCAACATCGAATTTGACGCCGGGGAAGGCTTGTCCTTGATGAACTCGTTGATGTTATGCATGCGTCTCACGGTCTATGGTTGTTTGGCGACTCCACCTTATCACTGGGGCCGGCCCTTCTCATGTCGGGGCGGCGTGCTGGGGCTTAAGTAAGTGCCATTCCCCTCCATCCCCTATTATTTTGCCGCCAGCTTGCCTTTTGTCAGCTACCGGAATCAGGGCGAAGTCGCGGTTAGGCCGTTCGATCCGGTTAGCACGAGCCGCGACACGTTCGACAACCAGAGGATGTCGCCCAAGTCGGTGGTGTAGGGAAGCTGCAGCTTGGTCCAGCTTGTCCCATCGGATGAACGCAGCAGCGTCCCGGCCGTGCCGGTAACGTAGAAGTCACTGCCGGCAAGTCGGGCGCGTCGCAAGGTCGACGTTGTGCCCGAGCTGCGCGGGGTCCAGGTGACGCCATTGTCGCTCGAACTGAGTACCGTGCCGCTCGAACCGACCACGACAATAGTCGAACCGTTCGCCGCACCGTTGTAGAGTGAGGACGTGACCCCGCTGGTGCGTACTGTCCAGTTCGTGCCATCAGGCGAAGTGGCGATCAAGCCACTGTTGCCCACCGCGACGAACTGGCTGCCGGTCCAGAACACACCTTTCGGATAGAGACTCGAAGGCGGCGTGACACTTGTCCAGGTGGCACCGTCAGTGGAGGTGGCCATGCAGGCGCCGACCAGTGATGTGCCGACATTGACCATTAGTGTCGGCGAGGCCGCGATTCCGCCCTGGCAGTTCATATTCCCGAGCGATGTCCAGATCGCGCCGTTGGTCGACTTGTAAGCGTATTCATTCGCCGCGACCTGCACGTGGCCAATGAAGCCGTTTGCCGAATTCGACCAGACCAGATCGAGAAATGGGTAGTTACTGACGATTGTTCCGAGCGGTGCGAACGACCAGGTAGCGCCGTTGTCGGTCGAGGTGCGGGCGATATGCGAAGTACCAACTGCTACGATCCGGCCATCACTAGGAGAGCGCGCCAGCGCCGTGAGTGCATGGGCATTCTGCACGATTGTCCAGTCGAGACCATTGCTGGAGGTGAACACGATCGGTGCCCAGCTGCCATCGTGTCCGACCGCCCAGTACTGGCTGTTCATGTACGCCACGGCGTTGAAGAGGCCGGGCAGTGTTGCGCTGCCGGTCCAGGTGATGCCGTCGGGCGAAGTCGCGGCCCCGTAATCGCCGACCGCAAGGTAGCGACCGCCAGCATAAATGATGTCGTTGAACACGCTGAGGTTGGGCGCACGCGGAGTCCAGGTCACGCCATCGGGTGAGGTCATGATCATCAGCTGCGAGCCGGAGTAGGGATAGGTTGCCGCCACGATCAGCGAGGATGATCCGCCAACGGCCGTGAACGAATCCGCGGTCGGGGCGGCCTGGAGTGTCCAGGCGATGCCATCCGGCGAGGTGACCACCGCGCCGTCCGTTCCGACGGCGACAAAACGGTTGGCTGCCCAGGCCACATCCACCAGGTTCTTGGTTGTTCCCGAGCTGCGTGCGGTCCAGACGACGCCGTCCGGGGACGAGTAAATTACACCGCTCGTGCCGACCGCCACCCACATTGACGCCGTCCCCGCCACTGCGGACAAATTCTGGCAAGAACTGCTGCATAGGGTGCGCGCGATCCAGGTCAGACCATCTGCCGACGTATAGACCCAGTATGAACCGCCGACCGCGACAAACAGCTGGCCGTTCCAGGCAACATCGTTGGTGTTGGAAGCACCCTGTGCCGCTGTCCAGAATCGACCGTCCGTGGAAACTTGAGAGCTGCCACTGCCGACGCCCACAAAGCGGGTGCCGTTGTGTGCGAGGCCATACAGTCCCAAGGCGCTCGAAACCGGGCCATACGTGCGAGTCTGCCACTGTGAACCGGGCGTGGTGCCGGACAGAACCGTGAAGTCGGCGCTCGAGACGGTTGTGCCACCCACGGTGCTGACCTGAATTTTGCCGGTGCTCGCGCCAGCGGGCACCGTTACCACCAGGCTCGTTGTGGTTGCGCTCAGAACAGTCGACGTGACGCCGTTGAAACGTACTGTATTGCCGGTGGTGCTCGCATCGAAGTTTACCCCCAGGATGCTTACCTGATCGCCGACGCTGCCCGTGGTTGGCGAGAAGCTGACGATGACCGGAGGACTTGTTCCGGTTCCGCCACCTGATCCACCTCCCGCGCTCCCGCCACCTCCGCAGCTGGCAATCGTGACGATAGCAAGAATGCAGGCGGCCATGGCCGGCAAATAGCGAGCAATATTCATAAAAGTTTACTCTGTAAGTGTTTATGCACGCTAAGTGGGTATGCACGCCGCCTGGTACGGTTTGTATTCGAGTATAGGAAGAATAAATACCCCTTTCCTGAAAAGCCAGAGTATAGGAAGAATAAATACCCCTTTCCTGAAAAGCCACTCCCACGGCCACCCACACGGAACCGGCCCGCCACCACGAATCATTGTCCGATGCGGCGGCCCGGCCGGAAGGAACCGGCAAGGCATGGCCGTAGTCCGGCCAATTCCAGCCTTCCGACCGACAGAGGCCCTCGGCAACTGCTCCCTGCGTTGCTCTACCTCCTGCATCCATGCAAGTCGTGGCGCACTCAACCGAGTGCCGCCACGGGTGTTGTGTTTTCTTACGGTGCGTCAAACAGAACGGCTTGAGGGGGTGCCCGGCTCGCGGGCAGCGGGGCGGGTTTCGCGGCGTCTTCTTTTTTGTTCGGGTGCGTGAGTATCTTTTCGATCACCATTGGGTCTTCGATGCAGGCAAATCCGCAAACAGGCCATCCATGGCCTGCGGCCCTCGCCTCGATCCGATCGGCGATGATCTTCACCGCCCCGCCGCAGTGGTTACAGGTTTCGATGTCGAGGTGGAACACCCGCTTTAAGCGCTGCGCCCAGGTCATGGCCGCGTGTCCGAGTATAGGAAGAATAAATGCCCTTTTTACCCAAGAGTCTGGCCTTTATGACCGGCGGCGGCGCCAGACCGACACCAGCAACAGCAGCCCCGCACCGGCCGCCACCCAGGCCAGCGCCGCGGTCCACGCGGCCAGCCGTGGTTCCCCCACCGCCAGCAACAGCGCCGCCGAGATCAACAGGCCGCTGCCGGTCACGGCCAGCAGCAGACGCTGATGATGGCGGCGCAGTTCGCGCCGCAGCCGGTCGAGTTCCTGCGAGCGCGCGTGCAGCGACAGCTCGTCATGGCCGGCCTTGCGCAGAAAATCAAAGAACGCGGCCGGGCTCTCCGGCAGCATGCGCCACCAGCGCGGGAACTCGCGCTTGAGGGTGTTGAGGAACGCGCGCGGCCCGAACTGCGTGCGCGTCCACTGTTCGAGAAACGGCTTGGCGGTCTCCCACAGATCGAGATCGGGGTAAAGCCGGCGGCCGAGGCCTTCGATATTGAAAAGCGTCTTCTGCAACAGCACCAGCTGCGGCTGCACCTCCATGTCGAAGCGGCGCGCGGTCTGGAACAGGCGCAGCAACAAACGCCCGAAGGAAATATCCTTGATCGGTTTGGCGAAAATCGGTTCGCACACCGCGCGGATCGCGGCCTCGAACTCGTCGACGCGGGTGTCGCGCCCCACCCAGCCGGCGCGCACGTGCGCCTCGGCGATCGCGCGGTAGTCGCGGTTGAAGAACGCCAGGAAGTTCTCCGCCAGGTAATGCTGGTCGCGCTCGCTGAGCGTGCCCATGATGCCGAAGTCCACCGCCCGGTACTGGCCCTCGGGCGTGACGAAAATGTTGCCGGGGTGCATGTCGGCGTGAAAGAAGCCGTCGCGGAACGCCTGGGTGAAAAAGATTTCGACGCCGTGGTGCGCCAGCTTCTTCATGTCCACGCCGGCGGCCTTCAGTGCCGCGATGTTGCCGATCGGGATGCCGGCGATGCGCTCCATCGTCATCACCGTGGTGCGCGTGAAGTCCCAGTAGATCTTCGGCACGTACAGCAACGCGGAATTTTCGAAGTTGGCGCGCAGGCGGCTGGCGTTGGCCGCCTCGCGCATCAGGTCGAGCTCGCCGTGGATGGTTTTGTTGTACTCGTCCACCACCTCGCGCGGACGCAGACGGCGCATCTCCGGCGCGTAGCGCTCGGCGAGGCGCGCGAGCGTGTAGAGCAGCGCCAGGTCGCGCTCGATGACGTGTTCGATACCGGGACGCAGCACCTTGACCGCGACCTCGGTGCCGTCGGGCAGCAGCGCATAATGCACCTGCGCCACCGAGGCCGAGGCGACCGGTTCGGTATCGAACTGGCGAAACAGATTCGTCAGCGGCGCGCCGAGCGCGGCGGCCACGATTTGTTCCGCCGCGGCGCCCGGAAACGGCGGCACCTGGTCCTGGAGCCTGGCCAGTTCCAGCGCAATATCGTCCGGCAGCAGATCGGGGCGCGTGGACAGCACCTGCCCGAACTTGATGAACACCGGCCCGAGTTCCTCAAGCGCCTCGCGCAGGCGTTGCGCGCGCGGGCGCGCGGGCGCGACCACCCAGCGCAGGGTCACGGCGCGCAGCAGCAAACGATACGGACGGAACAGATGCAGGGCGCGCACGAACTCGTCGAGATCGTGGCGCACGAACACGCGCGTGATGCGCAGCAGCCGACCGAGTTGGGTAAGTGGCGTCATGCGGAATATTTATCCTTGAGGCGCTGGATGCGCGCCGTCAGGCGATCGGCATCGGCGCGCACCACGTCCACGGCGTTCAGAAACGCCTCGACCTCGTGGCGCACCGGCAGCAGCCGCGCTTCCTCTTGCAGGTATTCGGCGGTATTCGATCCAAAGGTCCTGAGCACCGTGCGTTGCCAGGCGAAGGCGGCGCGCGCCGCGCGTCCGATCCCGTGCCCGAGCGGATCGCCGAACAGGCGCGCGAGCGGCTCCTCCCAGTCGAGCTCGAGATTGCCAAGGATGCGCTGCAAGCGCTGCCCGAGGGCGGCGTCGCCCTCGATGTCGAGCTCGCCGGCCTTGAGCGTTTCGGTCTGCGTGCCCAGGCCCAGGCGCCCAAAGGTCGCGAGTGTGCCGCGCAGAGTTACGGCCGGCGGAGTATCGCATTCCGTGGCGAGCCGAAATCCGGACTCGGAGGGATGCAGATAAAGTTTGCGCGCCAGATCGCGAAACTCGATGCCGATCACCCGCCCTTGCAGGTCGCCGAGGCGGCGCAGGGTTTCGGGGTCGAGGCGCAGCAGGCGGTTGCCGGCTTCCTCGATGAATGGCAGCGGTGTGAACGACATGTATGAATTCTCGCCGCAAAGGCGCAAAGAACGCAAAGGAAAACCGGTACTGAATTACTCTTCTTTGCGTTCTTTGCGCCTTTGCGGCAGATGTTTTTTAGAACTTGTACCCTTTGTGCAGCGCGACGATGCCGCCGCTGAGATTAAAGTAATGCGCGCGCTCGAAGCCGGCCGTCTCCAGCATGCCTTTGAGCGTTTCCTGATCGGGGTGTTTGCGGATCGACTCCACCAGATAACGATAACTGTCTTCGTCGTTGGCGATGAACTTGCCGAGCTTGGGCAAGATATTAAAGGAATAGGCGTCGTACACCGCGTTAAGGCCCGGCAGCACCGGCTTTGAGAATTCGAGCACCAGCAGGCGCCCGCCGGGTTTCAGCACGCGCAACATGGAGACCAGCGCCGCGTCGATGCGCGTGACATTGCGTAAACCAAAAGCGATGGTGATGCAGTCGAAATGATTATCCGGGAATGGCAGGCGCTCGGCATCGGCCTGCACGAACTCGGCATTGCCGGCAATGCCGCGATCGGCAAGCCGCGCGCGCCCTACTTCGAGCATGGCGGGATTGATATCCGCGATGGTCACGAGACCCGCCGGCCCGACGCGCGGCGCGAACTGCGCGGCCAGATCGCCGGTGCCGCCGGCCACATCCAGCACTTTCTGGCCGGCGCGCACCCCGGCCTGTTCGACGGCGAAGCGCTTCCACAGGCGATGAATGCCGAACGACATGACATCGTTCATGAAGTCGTAGCGGCCGGCGACCGACTCGAACACGCGCCCGACCATGCCGGCCTTGGCCGATTCCGGCACCGAGCGATTGCCGAAGTGCGTGGTCTTGTCGTCGCGCGGGGGCGTCATGTCAGCCCTCCACCGGCTTGCGCTGGTAACCGGCCGCCACGAGACGCTCAAGATAACGCATCCAGTTCGCCTCCTGGTTCACGCCCAGGTCGTGCAGGTATTCCCACGAATAGATGCCGGTGGCGTGGCCGTCATCGAAGTGCAGGCATACCGCGTAGCTGCCGACCGGCTCTATTTCGGTGATGTTCACCTTCTCCTTGCCGACTTGCAGTATTTCCTGACCGTGGCCGTGGCCGCGCACCTCGGCGGACGGCGAATGCGCGCGCAGGTATTCGCAGGACAGCTTGAAATGCGAGCTGTCGTCGAAGGTAACTTCGAGCAGGCGGGACTTCTGGTGGAGCTTGATCTCGGTCGGACGGACGGAAGCTTTCGGCATAAAGTGAGTGAACGATCCTTAAGGTTCCAGCGGAAAAGTACACCGTTTCAGCGCGGTTCGCGCGGCCGGTCACGGGATTGTAATATTAATGGCATGGAATGACAGCGTCACGAAACGGTCACTGACGGTACACTGTCATTTATCGGGGAATTAGCGCCTATGCCGGGAAGAATACTGATTGTCGAAGACGAACAGGCGATACGCGAGATGGTCTGCCTGGCCCTCAATCAGGCCGGGTTCGAGTGCGTGCAGGCGGCCGATACCGGCGAGGCGCAGCGCCAGATCCTTGCCGGTCTGCCCGACCTCATTCTGCTCGACTGGATGCTGCCGGGCATGAGCGGCATCGATTACGCGCGCAAGCTGCGGCGCGACAAGCTCACCCAGGGGGTGCCGGTGATCATGCTCACCGCTCGCGCCCAGGAAGAGGACAAGGTGCGCGGCCTCGACACCGGCGCGGACGACTATATTACCAAGCCGTTTTCGACCCGCGAGTTGCTGGCGCGCATCAAGGCGCTACTGCGCCGCAGCGCGCCGCAGGCCACCGATGAACCGGTCGAGGTGCGCGGCCTGGCGCTCGACCCGGTGACGCACCGCGTGCAAGCCGGCGAAATAAAGCTCGAACTCGGACCCATGGAATTCCGCCTGTTGCACTTCTTCATGACTCACCCGGAGCGCGTGCACTCACGCGAGCGCATCCTGGACAGCGTCTGGGGCAACAATGTGTACGTGGAGGAGCGCACCGTGGACGTGCACATCCGCCGCCTGCGCAAGGCACTCACGCCGAGCGGCCACGATCGTCTCATCCAGACGGTGCGCGGCGCCGGCTACCGGCTCTCGGCCCAGGACTGACGCGTGTCCGGGAATCTCTGGCGCGAGGTCTGGATACTCATCGGCATCGCGCTCGCGAGCCTGCTGCTCGCCGAGATTACCGGTTCCCCGTTCCTGGCTGCCGCACTCGGCTTCGGCCTCTACATCGTTTCCAATCTGCGCAACCTCGTGCAACTCAACCGCTGGCTGGTGAACAAGCGCGAAGATGTGCCGGACGCCGGCGGCCTGTGGGGCGAGGTGCTCGACCGCATCCGCGCGCTCGCCAAGGACACCGAGCGGCGCGAGGACCGGCTCACCGAAATGCTGACGCGCTTCCAGAGTGCTTCGTCCGCCACGCCGGACGCGATGCTGATCGTGTCGCGCAACAACGAGATTGAGTGGGCAAACGTCGCGGGCGAGCGCCTGTTCGGCATCACCACTCCGCGCGACGCCGGCCAGCGCCTCATCAACCTGGTGCGCGATCCGGCGTTCAATGCCTACCTGGACAAGGGCGAGTACAGCGAGGCACTGGAAATGACCTCGTCTTCACAGCCGCAGCGGTCGCTCTCGGTACGCATCATTCCTTTTGGCAGCCTCCAGAAACTGGTGATCGCGCACGACACCACGCACCTCACGCACCTCGAGACCATGCGCAGCAACTTCGTCGCCAATATCTCGCACGAACTGCGCACGCCGCTCACCGTGCTGACCGGGTTCCTCGAAACCCTCAAGGACATGGACAAACCGGCCGGCGCCGACCTGAAGAAACATTTCCAGACCATGCACGACCAGGCGCAGCGCATGTCGCGCCTGGTGGACGACCTGCTCACCCTGTCCAGGCTCGAGACCACACCGGCCACGCGTCACGAAGAAGTGGTGGACGTACACGCCATGCTCGCCTCCCTCAAGGAGATGGGCGAACTGGTAAGTGGCGCGCGTCACCACCACATCAGCCTGATTGCGGACGCCGGTCTGCGGCTCACCGGCAACGAGGAAGAATTGCGCAGCGCCTTCTCCAACCTCGTCAACAATGCCGTGCGCTATACACCGGCCGGCGGCGACATTCTTCTCGCCTGGAAACTCGATGGCGAAAGTCCGGTGTTTGCCGTGCGTGACACCGGCGATGGCATTGCACCGCAACACATCGCGCACCTGACCGAACGTTTCTACCGCATCGACACAGCACGCTCACGCGACACCGGCGGCACCGGCCTGGGGCTGTCCATCGTCAAACACATCCTGCTGCGCCACGACGCGCACCTGAAGATCGAAAGCGAGCTCGGCAAGGGCAGCATCTTCTCCTGCGTGTTTCCGCCGGCGCGCGCGGTACGCAACAACGCGGCAGGCACGCCCGCGGAGCGGCGCACGCACTAGCGATGCGCACATGCCGCTCGTGGACGGTTGCCCCAGTGACAACATCCTGAGAACCACCGGCTTCCGGTCGCGCCGCTGACACGCGTCTTGCAGTCCCTGTCATCTTCCCGTCATCCGTGCTTCACATCCGCGTCACGCGCGGGCTTTAAGCTGCGCGCGTGTCACTACAAACCGAATTGACGCCATCATTCACCGCAACAAAAGGGAAAATCATGCAAGACCATCACAACACGGCCGGCTCATCCGGCGCCTGGGGCATCATCGTGGACGCGTTCTATCCGGCATTAATCCGCATTCTCACCGGCCTGCTGATCGTGGTGCTGTGCGCCTGGATGCTGGTCGGTGGCGTCAACATGGTGCTGGCGCTCGGCAACGCCTTCGGCAGCGGCTGGGCCCCGGCCGCCGAGCACATGATCATCAACGCCCTCATCCTGCTGGCGCTGCTCGAAGTGATCCGCACCCTGCAGGCCTATCTCAAGCTCGGACGGGTACGCGTGACCTTCATCCTCGACACTGCCCTGGTGGTCCTGATCAGCGAACTCATGGGCCTGTGGTTCCGCGAACATGCACCGGAGAAGGTACTGCTCGGTCTGGGGGTGATCGTTACGCTGGTCGTGCTGCGCATCGTGACCGCGAAGTTCTCACCCGAGTCTGCTGCGGGTGGAGAGGCTGGCGAAACGCATCAACCGTCACAACCGGCGCCGATGCAGGAGCCCATGCGCGCCTTCACTGATCACTGAATTGTCACGCTGATTTCATTAACCTGTCACATTCGGTTGTAATAGTACGCACGTCATTTCCTATACCCACATCCGGAGGTTTTCATGCAACTCAAACAGACGTTATCCGCAGCCGGCGTCGTCGCACTGGTGGCCGGCGCATTCGGCGCCACGCCCGCTACCGCCCGGGCCGAGGCCTTTATCAAGGTGGACGGTTCCAGCACCGTATTCCCCATTACCGAGGCAGTGGCCGAGGAATTCCAGAAATACAAGAAAAACACCGTCAAGGTGACAGTCGGCATCTCCGGCACCGGTGGTGGCTTCAAGAAATTCTGTCGCGGCGAGACCGATATCGCCGACGCCTCGCGCCCGATCCTGATGAAGGAAATGGACGACTGCAAAAAGGCCGGCGTGGAGTACTACGAACTGCCCGTGGCCTATGACGCCCTCACCGTGATGGTCAATCCGAAGAATGACTGGGTCAAGTCCATGACCGTGGCCGAGCTGAAGAAGATCTGGGAGCCGGCGGCACAGGGCAAGATCATGAAGTGGAGCCAGGTGAACCCGAAGTGGCCGGATGCGCCGATCAAGCTGTACGGCGCCGGCTCGGACTCGGGCACCTTCGACTATTTCACCGAGGCCGTGGTCGGAAAGGCCAAGAGTTCGCGCGGCGACTTTACTGCAAGCGAGGACGACAACGTGCTGGTGCAGGGCGTGGCCAACGACAAAAACGCACTCGGCTACTTCGGCTTTGCCTACTACGCGGAGAACCCGAAAAAGTTGAAAGCGGTGGCCATTGACGGCGGCAAGGGCCCGATCATGCCTTCGGCGAAGAGTGTCGAGGATGGCACCTACAGTCCGCTGGGGCGCCCGATCTTTATCTATGTGAGCAAGAAATCGGCAGCCAAGCCGGAAGTGAAAGAGTTCGTCGAATACTATCTGAAGAACGCCGCCCCGCTGGTAAAGGAAGTGAAGTACGTACCGCTGCCGGCCAAGGCCTACGGCATCGCGCTGGAACACTTTCAGAAGGGCAAGATCGGCACGGTGTTCGGTGGCAGCTCCGAGGTTGGCCTCAAGATCGAGGACCTGTTGAAGCGCGAGGCCAGGTTGTAGCCTAAAACCTTCCCTGTCGCGGTACCTAAGGGCGCCCTGGGCGCCCTTCGCTTTTTCAGCACCTACCGCCCACTGTAGGTCGCCCTTTAGGGCGACATGTCGGCCTGAAGACCGACCTACAGCTAGAGAACTGAGTGCTACACCAACTACCCGTGTTACCGCCCCGGCCAATTCTGTAACATAATAGTCATATTCCGCTGTTAGGGTTCCGGCTGCATTTCATCATCACAACGTCCCGGAGACTATCTTGGCCGCCAGCCTTTCCGCCCACGCCACCCGTTCGCGCCTGCGCCACCTGCGCGAACGTCTGGTCGAAAGTCTGCTGTTCCTGGCGGCGCTCTCGTCCGTGGTGATCACCATCGGCATTGTCGGTGTGCTGTTGGTCGAATCCGCCGGCTTTTTCAAACAGATCTCCCTGCTGGATTTTCTCACCGACACACAGTGGACACCGCTGTTCGACGACGCCCACTACGGCATCCTGCCGCTCATGGCCGGCACCCTCGTTACCACCGCCATCGCACTCGTGGTCGCCATCCCGCTCGGCACCATCACGGCCATTTATCTCAGCGAGTACGCCGGTTACCGAACGCGCGAGATAATAAAACCGCTCATGGAACTGCTGAGCGCCGTGCCAACCGTGGTGTACGGTTACTTCGCGCTGCTGTTTGTCACGCCGCTGCTGCAGAAGCTCCTGCCCGAGCTGCCCGGCTTCAACATGCTCTCGGCCGGTATTGTGATCGGCGTCATGATTATCCCGTACGTGAGTTCGGTGTCCGAGGACGCGATCCGCGCCGTGCCCATGCACCTGCGCGAGAGCTCCTACGCCATGGGCGCCACGCGCCTGCAAACGAGCTTGCGCGTGGTGATCCCGGCGGCGCTGTCCGGTATCGCCGCCGCCTACATCCTCGGCATCTCGCGCGCCATCGGCGAGACCATGGTGGTGGCCATCGCCGCCGGCATGCAGCCAAACCTCACCTGGAATCCGATGGAACCGGCCGCCACCATCACGGCCTATATCGTGCAGGTATCGCTCGGCGACCTGCCGCACGGCACCATCGGCTACCAGACGATCTTCGCCGCCGGTCTTACCCTGCTGCTCATGACGCTGGTGTTCAACATCGCCGGCTTCACGCTGCGCAAACGTTTCCGCCAGGCGTACTGATACTGACATGGACAAGTTCAAGGCCCTGATCGCGCGCCGTAAACTGTTCGACCGAGCGTTCGGCGTCGTCGGCCTGCTGGCGCTCACCATCGGGTTATTGACGCTGGCGGCGCTCATTCTCGATCTGGCGATAGACGGGATGCCGCGCCTGTCTTGGGACTTCTTCACGTCCTTCCCGTCGCGCTTCGCAGCGAAGGCCGGCATTCTCTCGGCCTGGGTGGGCACCACGCTGGTGATGCTGGTCACGGCCATGACCGCCGTGCCGCTCG
>CAYJBG010000012.1:0-26987 GCA_964368085.1 uncultured Acidiferrobacterales bacterium
GGCGATGGATGCATGCATCCATCGCCCCTCTGTCCGTTATTGCGGCGGCATGAATTACCTGTACCTGCCGCGTCTGCGCGTGGTGGTACCAGCGCAAAATCCAAGCCGCGATGCCGCCGCAATAACAAAAAATCCTTATGATGATTTTCGTTATTGACCCGGCACGACCGTGCCAGATGGTCAGTCCGGCGATGTGTGTTGCGCATGTGGTGTATAAGAACAATCGTGCCGGGTCAATAACCTGAGAGCTTGAGCCCCTTCGGTGGACAGCTCCGTTTAAACGGGCCATCGCTCTCCAGAGTCGATCACTGACCGCGCGGTCCTTTTGCCTGAGCGATTCCGGGCGGGTTGCGCCTTCGGCGCCGGGCCGGTGTTCACCGGCGCCGGTCTCTCCCACGGGTCAAATCGAGGCTGGCATTCTACGCCGGGGCCCGGCGGCACGCCAAGCTGGATTTCTCAACCATTTTTAGGCGTCCGGGAAGGGCGGACAAGGAACGCACTATGACTGTTCAATCCGTAAATCGGGGGTTTATTGCAAAACTTGAGGAAGTGCAGGACTAGCGGCGCCAACCTGCATCATTTAGAGTTAACATGAACAACAAGCTGACAACATACAATCATGTACTGCTTAAAGCTGTCTTTTTTCCTTTTTGCGCTCCTTAGCCTGATTCCGGCCCGGGCGGACCTGATCCTGGGTTCCGCCCCGCGCGATACAAGGGAAAAAGAGGAAGAGACCTACAAGCCTCTGACCGATTTTCTCACCAAAGTCGTGGGCCAGAAGGTCACGTTTCGACATGGCGACAACTTTCTTGTCTACCAGAGCGAAATGCGCAAAGGCGCCTACGACATCGTTTTCGACGGGCCGGCCTTCGTGGGCTGGCGCATGGCCAAGCTCGGCCATGTGCCACTGGTGAAGTTCCCCGGCAAACTGGTGTTCGTGCTGGCGGTGAAAAAGGATAACAGCAAGATCAATGCACTCAAGGACATGGGCGGCCGCAGCATCTGTGGGTTTCCCCCGCCGAACCTGGCAACCCTGACGGTGCTGGATGAATTCGACAACCCGGCCCGGCAACCGCTGATTCTGGAAAGCAACTCCTTCCCGGAATCATACAAGAAGCTGATGGCCGGAAAATGCGTGGGCGCGATTCTGCAAAAGAAATTGTTCGAGGATCTGGACAAGGAACCACAGGCGGGCAAGGTCGTATTCACCAGCAAGCCGTTGCCGAACCAGACCTTCAGTTCCGGTCCGAAGGTGGGCCCGGAGCTGCGTGAAAAGTTGGTCAAAGCGTTGCTGTCACCGGAAGGCTTGGCCGCCTCGAAGAATATGCGCGATGTCTTCAAAGCGCCGACGCTCGAAGCCGCCAGTGTGGAAGAGTACCAGGGTCTCGGGCGTTTGGTGCGCAACGAATGGGGCTTCGAACAGTAAGCCATTTCCATGGGCGGTGCTCCTGAGCCCCTGAACAAGACGCCCGGACGTTCTGGAAGTAACGCGGAGTACGCAGAGGCGCGGAGAGCGCAGAGTGTTTTATCTTTACAACCTCCGCGTCCTCCGCGCCTCTGCGCTCTCTGCGGATTTCTCCAGGGCGCACCTTTAGGATGCACGGGCGTTCGTAGCAGGCGCGACGATCTCATCATAATCAGAGCGGAACTCGGCCACCACCGGGGCATGATCGGAGGGCCGCTCGTTCGCGCGCGGCCCTTTGTCGATGCGGCAGGAGACACAGGTCTGTTTTAACGCCGCGCTCACCAGAATGTGGTCGATGCGCAGTCCGTGATTGCGCCGGAACGCCTGCATCCGGTAGTCCCACCAACTGAAGCTCTTGTCCGGCTGCTCGAACAGCCGGAACGCGTCGTGCAGACCGGGTTCAAGCGCACGCCGGAATGCCGCGCGTTCCGGTTCGCTGCACAGCACCTGCCCTTCCCACCGCGCCGGGTCGTGCACATCGCGTGACTCGGGCGCGACGTTGAAGTCACCAAGCACCACGAGTTGCGGGTGCGCGGCGAGTTCGTGTTCGATCCACGCTGTCAACTTCTCCAGCCAGTTCAGCTTGTAGCGGTATTTGTCCGACTCCACGCTCTCGCCGTTCGGTACGTACACGTCGATCACCCGCACGCCGTCGAACGTGGCGGCGAGCACGCGCCGTTGCACATCATCGAGGCCGGGAATACCGCTCACAACGTCCTGCGCCGGTTGGCGACTGAGGAGTGCGACACCGTTATAGGTCTTCTGCCCCGCGTACACCGCGCGATATCCGGCCGCCTCGATCTCGGCGCGCGGGAACTTCTCGTCCACGAGTTTGGTTTCCTGCAACGCCAGTACATCCGGCTGCCCGGCGGCCAGCCACGCCAGCACTTGCGGCAGGCGCACGTTGAGGGAATTGACGTTCCAGGTGGCGATCTTCATGCGCGAACATCTAGGCGCCGCACCCGGCCGGGCGTCGTGGCGGATACGGGTTTCAGGGTTTATTGCGCGGGCGCGCCTTCCGGCGTCTCGGCGTCTGGTTTTTCATCCGCTTTCGGATAACCGGCCTGGTCGAGTTCGCCTGCCAGCAGGGATTCGACATAACCCTGCATCACCTTGCCGCCGACCGTGATCGTCGGAACCGACAGCTGGCCGACTTTCTTGCGCATTTCCTCCTGCGCCTGCGGGTTCTTCTCGGAGACGTTAATCTCGGTGAACGGCACCCCGCGCTTTTTGAGATAGAGTCGTGCGGCATCGCACGGGTTGCACCTCGGCACCATGTACAACATGACCGGGGCCCTGGCGGCCGCCTCGGCGGCGGCCGGATTGCCGCTGTCGCCGCCCGTGCCGTCGCGGAGGTTTTTTTCCTCGACCCGGCCCCGGCCCTCCGGCGGCGGCCGGTCCTGGTAGGAAACGTTGCCGCGCTCATCCACCCACTTGTAGAGCCTGGCCGCCAACGCCGGTGTGGCGATCAAACCCGCCAGCAACAGTGCGATCAGGGTATTCCGCGCCATGTTCCGATCCTCACGGTCATGCCGCCGAGCTTGCGGCGGCTCATCAGATGCCGCCAGACAAATCCGGTGGCGATCCCAATAATGAGCATAGCAAAAGCCAGCGCCAGACAACCGAGCGAATAACCGGTGCCCCGGTTCTCCGTGGCGGGCACGGCGGACGCCGGTACCGTGGCCGGCGCCGATGTTTCGACGTGGTTGGCGGCTGGTTTTGGCGAGGCGGTTTCGGCTGAGTCGGTATTTTCTGTTAACGCGCGCGGCCTTTCCGCGGGTTTCGGTTTTTCCACCGGTATTCGTTTCTCGAACACTGGCGGGACCGGCGGCGCGGCGGCCTCGGACGCCGGCGGGCGCACGGCCGAATCAGGGTCCTGCGCGAGCGCGCCGGCCGGGAAGGCGAACACCAGACCCAGCATGATGTACCAACGATTCCGCATGATTGTCTCCCTTAAGCCGCCAGACCGGTATGGCGCAGCAACGCGTCGATTTTTGGTTTCCTGCCGCGAAAACGCACGAACAGTTCCATCGGCTCATAGGCGCCGCCCTGTTCCAGAATATTGTGCAGAAATTGCTCGCCAGTGGCGCGATCGAACACGCCGTTTTCCTCGAACTTGGAGAATGCGTCGGCCGACAGCACCTCGGCCCATTTGTAGCTGTAATACCCGGCCGCGTAGCCGCCGGCGAAGATATGCCCGAAGCTGTTCGGAAAGCGGTTGAACGCCGGCGGGAACAGCACCGCCACTTCGCGGCGCACCTCGTCCAGCAACTGCTGGATGGATTGCTCGCCGTTCGGGTCGTAGTCGCCGTGCAGGCGCATGTCGAACAGCGAAAACTCGATCTGCCGCACCATCTGCATGGCCGACTGGAAGTTGCGCGCCGCGATCATTTTCCTGTACAGCGCCTCGGGCAGCGGCGCGCCAGTCTCGTGGTTCCGCGCCAACACGTCCAGCGCCTGCCGCTCCCAGCACCAGTTCTCCATAAACTGGCTGGGGAGCTCCACCGCGTCCCACTTCACGCCGTTGATGCCGGCGACGCTGGTGTAGTCCACGAGCGTGAGCATGTGGTGCAGGCCATGGCCAAACTCGTGGAACAGCGTGGTCACCTCATCGTGAGTGAACAGCGCCGGCTTGCCGCCGACCACCTTGGATGGCGGAAGTGCGGAGCGCGAAGCCGTCCCCACGGGGACAAACGCAGGAGCAGTTTTCCCGCCGACCGGCGAACTGAAGTTGCAGGTGAGATAAGCGACCGGCACCTGCACCCCGCGCGCATCGCGCTTGCGCGACACGCAGTCATCCATCCAGGCGCCGCCGCGCTTGTGCGGACGCGCGTACAGATCCATGTAAAAGCGGCCACGCACGGTACCGGCGCTGTCACGGATTTCGTAGAAGCGCGCGTCCGGGTGCCAGAGCTCAACGCCCAGCACCTCGCTGATCTCCAAACCGTACAGGCGCCGCACCACATCGAACATACCGCCGACCGTTTGCGGCTCGGGGAAGTACGGACGCAGATCTTCCTCGGAGAAGGCGTAGCGTTCCTGGCGCAGCTTCTCGGAATAATAAGGAATGTCCCAGGCCTCCAGCCCGTTCGCGCCGAAGCGCGCGGCGGCGAAGGCCTTGAGTTCGGCAAACTCTTTTTGCGCCGCGGGCCGCGCGCGCGCCGCGAGGTCGCGCAGAAAGCTGAACACGTCGTCGGTGCTGTCCGCCATCTTGGTGGCGATGGACAGCGCGGCAAAGTTCGGGAAACCGAGCAGTTTCGCCTTCTCGGCGCGCAGCGCGAGAATGCGCTGCATGTTGGCGCTGTTGTCGAAGCGGCCGGCGTTCGGGCCGAGTTCGCTGGCGCGCGTGGCGCTCGCTTCGTACATTTTCCGGCGCAGTTCGCGGTTGTCGGCATACATCATGAGCGGCAGGTAGGACGGCATGTGCAGGGTGAACGTCCAGCCGGTTTTGCCGTCGCGTTCCGCCGCCTGGCGCGCCGCCGCCAGTGCGCTCTCCGGCAAACCGGCGAGGTCGCGCTCGTTGTCGATCGGCAGTTCCCAGGCATTGGTCGCGTCGAGCACGTTCTCTTCGAACTTGCTCTGCAAGGTGGACAGTTCCTGCTCGATGTCCTTGAAACGCTTCTTGTCGCGGTCGCTGAGTTCGGCGCCCGACAGCCGGAAGTCGCGCAAAATGTTTTCAATGATTTTCTTTTGCGCAACCGTGAGGCCGGCGAAATCCGGACGCGCGGTCACCGCCTTGTAGCCACGGTACAGGCGCTCGTCCTGCTTGAGTTCGGTGCCATAGTCGCTGAGCTTCGGCAGACAGGCGTTGTAGGCCGCGCGCAGCGCGTCGTTGTTCATCACCGCGTTCAAGTGCGACACCGGCGACCACAGGCGGCTCAGACGCTCGTTCATGTCCTCGATCGGCTGCACGAAACTGTCCCAGGTCGGCGCGCGCGCCTCGACCAGCAGGCGTTCGAGGGCGGCGCGGTTGCCGGCCAGCGTCGCGTCTACCGCCGGCTCCACATGCTCCGGACGGATCGCGGAGAAACGCGGCAGACCGGAAAGGTCGAGCAGCGGATTATCAGTATGGCTATTTTTGTGCAGGCTGGCCTTCCTTAAATGAGATCGTTCATGGTCGAAAGGTTTTTACAGCGTGTCGGGTTCGGCCCATAATCTAGCATGCTTTACCGGGCCGCCCCACCTCCTGCGATGTCCATGGGCAGGAGCGGCCCTCCCGTTTATCTTGAGGAATTCCGCCGCGTGTCCGCCACTCATCCATACGCCGCACTCACACCCGAAGTGATTCTCGATGCAGTCGAGACCTTCGGCGTGCGCTGCACCGGCGCGCTGCACGCGCTCAACAGCTACGAGAACCGTGTGTACCGCGTCGAGACCGAGGAACGGGAACCGGTCGTCGCCAAGTTCTATCGCCCGGAACGCTGGCCGGATGCGACGATCCGCGAAGAACATGGGTTCGCGCTGGAGTTGAGGGACGGGGAGATTCCGGTGGTGACGCCGCTCGCGCGCGCGGACGGCGACACCCTTGCCACGTACGCCGGCTTTCGGCTGGCGCTTTTTCCCTGGCAGTCGGGGCGCGTTTCCGAACTCAACCTGCGCGCAGAACGCGAAATTCTCGGCCGCTATCTCGGGCGGCTGCATCGCGTTGGCCGCAGCCGGCGCTTTCAACATCGCCCGACGATCACCGTGGACGGCTACGGACGCGAAGCGGCGGAATACATTCTCACGAACCGCTTTCTGCCCGATTATCTCGAAATACCGTATCGCACGTTGACCGATCGACTGCTCGAACTCATCGGCGCGCGCTTCGAGGCGATTGCGCCGCAGCACCTGCGCCTGCACGGCGACTGCCACCTGGGCAACCTGCTCTGGACCGAACCGCAACGTGACGACGGTAACGATCAGAGTCGCGGTGTGCACATCGTGGATCTTGACGACTGCCGTACCGGCCCCGCCGTGCAGGATTTGTGGATGCTGTTATCGGGCACGCGCGCCGACATGGAGCAACAACTCGGCGACGTCCTCACCGGCTACACCCAGTTCATGGACTTCGATGCTTCCGAACTGGCGCTGCTCGAACCGCTGCGCACCCTGCGCCTGCTGCACTACAGCGCCTGGCTCGCGCGCCGTTGGGACGACCCGGCGTTTCCGATCAACTTCCCGTGGTTCAACACGCCGCGCTATTGGGAGGAGCAGGTTCTCAACTTGCGCGAGCAACTCGCGTTGCTGGACGAGCCGCCGCTGGCGTGGCGGCCTGATTGATGTAATGTAGAGCGCGTTCCATACACGAGAAGATGCTCATGGCCATCCGCCCCTATAAAGGGATTCCCCCCAAACTCGGCGCGCGCGTGTACGTGGACGACTCGGCCGCGGTGATCGGCGACGTCGAGATCGGCGCGGACACCTCGATCTGGCCGATGTGCTCGGTACGCGGCGACATCAATTTCATCCGCATCGGCGCCCGCACCAACATCCAGGACAACAGCGTCATTCACGTCACGCACCGCCATCCGGAACTGCCCGAAGGCTGGGCCGCAATCATTGGCGACGATGTCACCGTCGGCCACCAGTGCGTACTGCACGCCTGCACCATCGGTAACCAGTGCCTGATCGGTATCGGTTCGATTGTTCTCGACGGGGCGGTGCTGCACGACAAGGTATTATTGGGCGCCGGTTCGCTGGTGACCGAAGGCAAGGAACTGGAAGGCGGTTACCTGTGGCTGGGCCGGCCGGCCAAGAAGGTACGGCCGCTCACCGAAAAGGAACTGGCGTGGTTCGCCTCTTCGGCGAAACTTTACGTGGAGCTAAAGGATGACTATCTGACCTGATTTGGCCAAATTCTGTCTTTTTTTCCAACACTCGGTGGGCTACGGCGCTGTACGCCTAGCCCACCCTACGCGAAATAATCGCGGCGCTACGGCCGCACCTACCCCTCGGCGCGCAACTTCTCGATTACCTGCTTCGTCTCCGGCCGCACCGCGCGCCAAAGGAGATACGACTCGGCGGCCTGTTCGACCAGCATGCCGAGACCATCCGCGAGCTGATCTGCGCCATGCAATGCCGCCCAGTCGAGAAATGGCTTGCTCTTCTCGCCGTACATCATGTCGTAGGCGAGGCCGCGGCGCGCGAACAGGTTCTCCGGCAGCGGCGGGACTTCGCCCTTGAGGCTGGCGGCGGTGCCGTTGATGACGAGATCGAAGTGTTTGCCCTTGAGCGCCTCGAAACCGCAGGCTACGAGTTTACCGTATTGCGCGAACTCCTCGGCCAGATCCCTGGCTTTGGATACGGTGCGGTTGGCGATGACGATCAACGCCGGGCGCGGCTTGAGCAGGGGCGCGAGCACGCCGCGCACCGCACCGCCGGCGCCGAGGATGAGAATGCGCTTGTCGCGCAGATGCAGGCCGAGGTTGCGGATGAGGTCGTGCGTGAGGCCGGCGCCGTCGGTGTTGTCGCCGAAGATACGGCCGTCCGGTTCGAACTTAAAGGTGTTCACCGCGCCGGCGAGCTTGGCGCGATCGCTCAAATGATCCGCCAGCGTGTACGCCTCTTGCTTGAAGGGAACCGTGATGTTCAACCCCGCGCCGCCGTTGGCGCGGAACTGCTCAACCGCCTGCGCGAAGCCGCCGGCGTCCACCTGGACAGCGATGTACTCAATGTTGTGTTTGAACTGGTGGGCGAACATCGCGTGAATACGCGGCGATTTGGAGTGCGCCACGGGATTACCCAGCACCGCAAAACGCGCGGGCTTCTCGAAATCGAATGGGTCAGCCATCAGGCGTCACCAGGCGACCGCCATGGATGGCGGAAGTGCCGAAAACGCAGGAGCAGTTTTTCGGCCGACCGCCATGGATGGCGGCCGCTTCGGGCTCCTGCCCTCTCGCGGCATTGCTCCATCCATGGAGGGCAGAAGTGCGGAGCGCGAAGCCGTCCCCACGGGGACAAACGCAGGAGCGGTTTTTCTGCCGTGCGGAGCAGTAGGGGGATAATCTTCATAATGTAACATCGCTGTTCAGTGATATGAGGTTGTTGCAAGGGTGCGACGGCAACAATCACTCCGACCGTCATTCTTACCCGAAACCCGCACTGCGGAAAGGATAGATGCACCCATGCGCAGAACGACTACAGTAACTATCAAGGGTGCAGGATCCAACGCCGTTCCCACGCATTGATTTCCATGCATATCATGCAGTTATCGCCGATCCAGACACGGAGTCACGATCTTCCGTAAACTGAACCCGGGCAGGAGGGCCTCCTGCCTGCAAAAATAAGCAAGTCAAAACCAGGAACCGCAGTGCCCAAATTCCGCATCACCATGCGCTTCACGCTCGGCGCGACGATCGTGCTGATGGGCGTGCTCGGACTTGCACTCGCGCTCGCCACCGGCGAGCTCTACCGCCAGCAGACGCTCGATTACCAGCGCGAAGCGCTCAAGGAGCTGGTGCAGGTGAGCGTCAGCGCGCAACTGCGTGACCTTGATGACCGGGCGCGCACTCTGGGACTCGCCCTGCAGGCCGAGCCGGGCTTCCGGCTTGCGCTCGCCAGCGGCAACCGCGACACGCTCGTGCGTGAACTGCAAAACCAGTTTCGCCAGTACTCCATCGCCGCCAAAATCATCAGGATCGACAGGCTCGTTGCCTACGACACCGGCTACCGTGTTCTGGGTACGGCCAAGGCCGGCGCAAACGCGACCCGCAACGGCGCCGACGGAAAAGCCGCTCCTGCGTTTGTCCCCGCAGGGACGGCTTCGCGCTCCGCACTTCTGCCCTCCATGGATGGAGTAATGCCGCGAGAGGGCAGGAGCCCGGAGCGGCCGCCATCCCTGGCGGTCGCCGGATGTCCGCTGCTCATAGAGCGCGCGCGCAAACGCGCTGGCGCGGAACGAATGCAGACGCCCGCCACGCTTTGCACCGACAACGGTCAAGTGCGCTACAGCGTGCTGGTGCCGGTTGGCGGAAAAACTGCTCCTGCGTTTTCCGCACTTCCGCCATCCATGGCGGTCGGCGGGCTTGCGCCCGCGGGTTATCTCGAGGTCGTGGCCGACCCCATACCCGGTCTGGTGGGCATCGAATCGAAACTCGGGTTTCCCATGCGGATACGCGATGGACGCGACCGCCGGTTTTTTGTCTCGAAAGCTTGGCCGCCGCCGGACGCCATGCACAACGCCCTGGTGGCGGAATATGCGTTGACCACCGCGGCCGGCGCGCCGGTGATCAAAGTCGCGGTCATGCGCGATGTGGCGCCGCTGCAGGTGAGTCTCGGCAGGACACGCTGGCTGGTCTTCAGTCTAGCCGTCTCGGCAACGCTGCTGGGCGTGGTCCTGACATTCTACATTCTGGAAAAGACCACGCTGCAGCCGCTCAACATCCTGGCCCAGCACCTGCGCCGGATCGGCGGCAACAGGGACCATCTCGGCGAGCAGGTGGAAACCGGCGGTCTCGCCGAAATCCGCGAACTGGCCGAAGACTTCAACCAGATGGCGCGCGAACTCGACCGGCTGTACGGCAGCCTCGAATACATGGCGTTCACCGATCCGCTCACCAATCTGCCGAACCGCACACGCTTCCGCGATTCGCTTGAGGAGTCGGTGCGCCAATATACACACGCGCACCAGCCGTTCACGCTGTTCCTGATGGACCTCGACCGCTTCAAGAGCGTGAACGACAGTTTCGGCCACCAGATCGGCGACCTGCTGTTGCAGGAGGTGGGCGCGCGTTTGCGCGGCGCGTTGCGCGAGTCCGACACCGTGGCGCGCCTCGACAACGAAACCATCGTGGCCCTGGATAGTGAGATGGTGGCGCGCCTGGGCGGCGACGAGTTCGCCGCCATCCTGCCGCGCCTGAGCAGCATCGATGACGCCAGTGCCGTGGCGCGCAAGTTGTTGCTGTCCATGCAGGAACCGTTCCCGATTCGCGGAAACTCGGTTTCGATCGGCATCTCCATCGGCATCGCCCTCTACCCGCAGCACGGCGAGGACATCGATACGCTCATGCAGCGCGCCGATGCCGCCATGTACTTCGCCAAGAACAACCAGTGCGGGCTGGCTTTCCCCGACAACATGCAGCAGACAGAGATGATTTAGGAAAACTCTGAATAATTCCAAAAATATTATTTTTCGCCGCCTTTGCGTCTTTGCGGCAAATGATAGTTAATCAGAGGTTCTTTAGCGGGAGAGATGCGGCGGGACGAAGTCGCGCAGCGCCGACTTGAGGTCGTTGAGGCGCCCGTGGAAGAAGTGTCCGGCGCCCGGCAGGAAAAGTGCTTGTGTTCGCGGACGCGGCGCGATGCGGGAAAACCAGGCGCGCACCGCCTCGACCGGCACAACCTCATCCGCCTCGCCCTGAATCAGCAGCCACGGACACGACGGGGTGCCCAGCACGGAGAAATCATAGAGATGCACGGCCGGCGCCACGGTGATGAGGCCGCTCACCTGCGCCGGAGCCGCGGCGCGCAGTGCGACGTACGCGCCGAACGAAAAGCCGGCCAGCCAGACGGGCGTGCCCGGCCGCTGTTCCCGCACCCACGCGATTACCGCCAGCGCATCCTCGGTCTCGCCCTCGCCGTGCGTAAAGCGGCCCGCGCTCGCACCCACACCGCGAAAGTTAAAACGCACGCTCGCGACGCCGAGTTCGCCGAAGGCGCGTGCCAGCGTGTGCACCACCTTGTTCTGCATCGTGCCGCCGTGCAGCGGGTGCGGGTGGAGAATCACGGCCGTGGCAACGGCGTCGCCCCGCGCCGGGCAAAGCGTTAGCGCTTCGAGCGCGCCCGCCGGGCCGGCGAGTGTGAGTGCCTGGTTGCAGGGTAAATCGCCGTTACTCATGGGTACGAAAGAGCACTCGCCGGGTGAGCGCCAGGAAGAAGGCAAGATGGCTCAGGCCGTAGAGCACAAGTTGGTTACCCTGTTAACCACCTGTCGCCAATTACTTTTTCAGTTCCGGCGCCAGCGTTTCCATAAATGACGGGCGCTGGCTGATCGGCGCGAACCATTTGCCGAGTTTCGGATGCTGGCCACGCCAGTCGTGCGCATGGCGCAGATCGATGTAGCCCAACGCCGCTCCAAACGCGATGTCGGCAATACTGAAGGTGCTGCCGGAAAGGAAGCCGCTCGCCGGTACGCGCACGGCGGCAAAAGCGAGCGCCGCTGCAATCCGCGCCTCGTGCTTGGCAATCGTTGTCGCATCTTGCTTTTCAACGGGCCTGCGCCGATCGACGAAGCGCGCCACGGTCGCCTCCATCAGACCCTGGCCGAGCGCATGCCAGCGCAACGCCTGCCAGCGCGCTTCACCACTCGCCGGGTAGAGGCGCGGCTTGTCATTCAGGCTGTCCAGATATTCGCAGATCATCGGCGAATCGAAGAACACCTCGCCGTCGTCGCGCTCCAGCACCGGAATCGCGCGCAGCGGATTCAGACGCGCCACGTTGCCGGCGGCATCCGCTGGGCCTTCAACTACCATGTCGTGTGCGATGCCTTTTTCCTTGAGCACAATGCGCACCTTGCGCACGTACGGTGAAGTGAGCGAGCCGTAGAGTTTCATCTTGTCTCCTTATGAACAAAAAACACCTTTGCGGCGGATGCTATTTAAAATAAATAGTTCAGCACTAACCCGGCTAAGATCACGGCGCCGAACCGGCTGTTATTGAGAAACGCGCGCAAGCAGCCGTCGCGGTCGCGCGTCCGCAGCAACCACTGCTGCCAACCTGCCAGCACGACGGCCATCAGCAGGCCCGCATAATACGTCAAACCGAGCCCGGCGCGCGCGCCGGCCCAGGCCAGCAGCGCGATGGTGAGCGCATGGAACAGCGCAATCATCGGCCGGTCGGCGCGCCCGAACAAAATGGCGGTGGATTTCACGCCGATCCGGATATCGTCTTCCCGGTCCACCATCGCATAGGCCGTGTCGTAGGCCACCGCCCAGCACAGCGTCGCGCCGAACAGGATCCAGGCGTCCGCCGGCACGCCGCCGGTCTGCGCCGCGAACGCCATGGGCACGCCCCAGCCGAAGGCCGCGCCCAGATAGAACTGCGGCAGGTATGTCCAGCGCTTCATGAACGGATAGCTCGCCGCCAGCGCCGCACCCACGAACGAGAGCAGAATCGTGAGCCGGTTCATGAGCAGAACCAGCGCGAAGGCGCAGAGCGCCAGCACCGCAAACAACACCAGCGCCGCGCGCGGACTGACGCGTCCGGCGGCGATCGGCCGGTCGCGCGTGCGTTCGACCTGCGGGTCGAAGTCGCGGTCGGCGTAGTCGTTGATGACACAACCGGCCGAGCGCATCAGCACCACGCCGGCGGTGAACACCAGCAGCGCCAGCAACGACGGCTGGCCAGCGCCCGCGATCCACAATGCCCACAACACCGGCCAGAGCAACAACAATATTCCGATCGGCCGGTGCAGGCGCATGAGCTGCGCGTAGTCACCCAAACGCGACATCACGGACACGGTGTCATACCAGGCAGAAAAATTTCACTCACCGGCAGCGACTTGCCGCCGAGAGCGAACAGCGAGCGTCGCCCCGATCATTTCCGGTCGTTGTGCGAGATGCCGGATCGCGCAGCCGACGCGGCACCGGTTCCGGCACAACGCAGCAGTGCATACGGACCGCTTCGGGGGTGGCCGGCGTGCTTCAAGGTGGTGGCGCTCATGGAGGCATTATGCGCGACCGCCATGGATGGCGGAAGTGCCGGAAACGCAGGGAGCAGTTTTCGGCCGACCGCCATGGATGGCGGAAGTGCGGAAACGCAGGAGCAGTTCTTCCGCTGACCGTTGCCCGCGGGCCAAGGCGGGTGGCCTAGGGTTGCAGCATTTCAACCAACACCAGTTTGATGACAAAGCCGAACAGCCCGAGGGCGAGCGCGAGAAACAGTACAAACATGCCGAACTTGCCAGCCTTGGATTCGCGTCCGAGGCTCCAGACGATGAACACCATGAACAGCACCAGGCCGCCGACACCGATGACCAGCGACCATTCCTCGAATTGTTCGATGGTCATGCTGACTACCCCGAAAAAAGGCGCGCAACAGAACACACGCCCACTGACCCCTTACACCTCGCCATAATGCTCGCGCAGACCCAGCCAGCGGCGGATAAGTGGTGTGATGTGCTGCGGATATTTCTCCTGCAACAGGCGCGCGGCATGCTCGATATGCGGCAGCATGGCCTGATCGCGCACCAGGTCGGCGATGTGGAACGCCTGCTCGCCGGTCTGGCGCGTGCCGAGAACCTCGCCCGGGCCGCGCATTTCGAGGTCGCGGCGCGAGATCTCAAAGCCGTCGTTGGTCTCGCGCAGAATGCTGAGCCGCGCGCGTGCATTCTCGGACAGCGGCGCATGATAAAGGAGCACGCACGAGCTCTGCGCGGCACCGCGCCCAACCCGGCCACGCAATTGATGCAACTGCGACAGGCCGAGGCGTTCCGCGCTCTCGACGATCATCAGCGATGCGTTCGGCACGTCCACGCCGACCTCGATCACCGTGGTCGCGACCAGCAGTTGGGTCTTCCCTTCCTTGAAGGCATGCATCACCGCCTCCTTCTCCGCCGGCTTCATGCGCCCGTGTATCAGCGCCACGCGCAGCTCCGGCAAGGCGGCCGTGAGCAGCGCAGCGGTTTCGGTCGCGGCCTCGGCCTGCAACAGGTCTGACTCTTCGATGAGCGGGCAGACCCAATATGACTGGCGACCATCGTGACAGGCGGCATGCACGCGCGCCACTACCTCGGCACGGCGCGTGTCTGGCAGCACCACGGTCTCAACCGGTTTGCGTCCGGGTGGCAGCTCATCGATCACCGACACATCGAGATCGGCGTAGAACGCCTGCGCCAGGGTGCGCGGGATCGGGGTGGCGGTCATGACCAGCTGATGCGGCACGAGTCCGTTGTGCCGGCCCTTTTCGCGCAACAGCAGGCGCTGGTGCACGCCGAAGCGGTGCTGCTCGTCCACCACCACCAGACCGAGCCTGTCGAACGCGACGTCTTGCTGAAAGAGTGCGTGCGTGCCGACCGCGACCGGCGCGCGGCCGCTGGCAATGAGCGCAAGCTGGGTGCGTCGCTTGGCTGCCGAGAGCTTGCCCGACAGCCACGCCACCTCCAATCCAAGCGGCGCGAGCCAGTGACTGAAGTTGCGCCAGTGCTGTTCGGCCAGCAACTCGGTCGGTGCCATCACCGCCACCTGCCAGCCGGCTTCCACGGACGCAAGCGCCGCGGTCGCGGCCACGATGGTCTTGCCCGAACCCACGTCCCCCTGTACCAGACGTTGCATCGGATGGCCGCGCTTCAGGTCGGCGCGGATCTCGGCAAGCACACGCGTCTGCGCGCCGGTGAACGCAAACGGCAGGGATTCCAAAAGCGGCTGCGCGAGTTTGCCGGTGCCGTCGAGTGGCGGTGCTTTCTGGCGTTGCTGATGCGCACGCAGATGCTTGAGGCTCAGGTGGTGTGCCAGCAATTCTTCGAACACCAGCCGGCGTTGCGCCGGGTGCCGATGCAGCTCAAGTTCGGCGACGTCCGCGTGCGGCGGCGGACGATGCACGTACAACAGCGCTTCGCGCAGCGTCGGCAGCTTCAACTCAAGCAGCAATTCTTCCGGCAACCATTCGGGAAGGCGCGCGAGATGCCGGTCGAGCGCCTGCGCCACCAGCTTGCGCACGCTCAGTTGGTGTACGCCCTCGGTCGCTGGATAGAACGGCGTGAGTGCGGCTTCGGCGTGCGGCGCGCTGTTCTCCGCCAGCACGTCGTACTCGGGATGAACCATCTCCAGGCCGGAGGCAGCGACACGCACCTCGCCGAAAATCCGCAACGACCGGCCGCGTTCGAGGTTGCGCTGCTGCGCGCCGGAGAAGTGGAAGAAACGCAGGCTGAGGTAACCGCTGCCGTCGCTCACCCGGCACAGCAGGCTGCGCCGGCCGCGGATCACGACGTCGGCGAGTTCGATCTTGCCGCTGACCAGTGCCTCCTGCCCGGGACGCAGGCTGCCGATGGGCGTGAGGCGGGTACGATCCTGATAACGAAACGGCAGATGGAACAGGACATCTTGAACCGTGTGCCAGCCAAGACGTTGTTCGAGCTTGTCCTTGAGCTTCGGCCCGACGCCCTTGAGGGTAGTGATCGGCAACGACGCTGCCTCCCGATTATTTAATGCAATCATGTGTAATTGCCAATCGTTCGATGGAGATGCCTGCCGCGTCACAGGTTCTACGGTTCGACTGTCACGCCTTGATACATTGGCACAATCAGTGTTACTGGTAGGTACGACGCCACCGCCAAGACATGATCCGGCGCAGGTTGGAGCAACGCAAACCGCCATGCGTCATTGCCGTCACCCAAGTCACGACCCAACTTCGTCGCAGTTGCCACCTTCCCCTCTATTGAAAAACTGAGAGTGTCAAACGGGATGTTTAATCCCCGACCACGGGCCTTGGTGTATGCTTCCTTGAGTGTCCAATATTGGGTGAAGCGTTTGGCCCGATGCTGACGTTCCAGGCGCAATATGGCTGCACGCTCTTGGGGGGAACAATAACGCGTTAGTTGCCGTTCGAAATTGGCGACGGAGCGAATCGCTTCAACGTCGATGCCGACATCCCACTGACGCGTGATGGCAACAGCGATACAGTGCCGTGTATAAGAGAGGCTGAACCGGAGGTCCAACCGGTTACACCGGCGGGCGAGAGCTGGCTTTCCGAAACTTCCGTATTCATACACCCAGTCTTTCGGGGCAACAGCGTCATAACGCGACAAAACGTTGCGCAAACACATATGCGCACGGGTGTACGTTTCTCCGTCGGCCTGTCTGCGAAACCTGACGCATTGCTCACGTTCTGTTTCCGAAAGGGACTCCAGACTCCGTTCACCACTCACGGCCGCAAAGTCCATTCTCGGAACCGCAACCCAAACGTGCACTTCCTTTTCGAGCGCTGTCGATGTTGAAAAGGACACCGGCGCGCCTGTGTACATGGTTATGGTAACTCTGTTTCGAGGAGCGTGAACGCGGTACCGGTAGGAATGGTACGAGTGAGGCACAGTCCGGCCTTGCTAAAGAGCTCCTTGAATTCGTCCTGTGTGCGTTCGCATGCACCCTGGCCAAGAACCATCATATGCAGGTCGGAGAATTTGTTGAAACTCGGCGTATTGCC
Source organism: uncultured Acidiferrobacterales bacterium (assembly GCA_964368085.1). GTDB lineage: Bacteria > Pseudomonadota > Gammaproteobacteria > Acidiferrobacterales > UBA6901 > UBA6901. Next base: position 16,583 of record CAYJBG010000012.1, read on the forward strand.
GGGCTCGATCACCGCTTCGATGACCAGTAGTTTGGTTTTCTTGTACATGACGTGACGACAATTGTTAAGGATGGCGAGTGCCTTGTCGTCGTCCCAGTCGTGCAGTATCTGTTGCAGAATGTAAACATCGCCCCCGGGCGGGATGGCGGCAAAAAAATCGCCAGCCACGCGTTCGACCCGGCCGACAAGCTCCTGATCGATGTCATGCTCACCCGCCAGTACCGCCGACAGGTCGAAGAGGACCGCCGACGTCTTTGGCGCTGACCGCAGGATGGCAAACAGTAAATCGCCACGACTGCCGCCAATGTCGACGATCTTCTTAAAACTAGAAAAAGGATAAACATTGGCGATGGCGCTTGCGTTCATTTGCGAGACATGACTCATGAAATCATGAAATCGCGCGCGATCATCCGGTCGTTCCTCGAGGTATGAAAAATAATCGAGGCCATGGGTATGGTTAAATGCACATTCGCCCGTTACCACCGCGTGCCGCAGATTACCCCAGGCTTGCCACCAGGATGGGCCGCCGAGCAATAGTGCGAATGGCTTGAGACTGCCGTGGACATCGGCGCGCAGTACCTGTCCCATGTCGGTGAGCTCATAATATCCGCCCTTTTCAACGAACAGACCCAAGCCGCATAGCGCGCGCAACAGCCGAAACAACCGATCTGGCTTGGCGTGGACACGCACGGCCAATTCGCTTAGCGCTACGGGACCACCCCTTAACTGGTCGGCAAGACCGAGTTCGGCCGCAACCGAGATCGCCTGGGTCTTCATGGAACCAATCAATATGTTGTATAAGCGGATGCGCTGCGCCGCGAGCTTGTCCATTCCAGAATTCGCTTATTTGGGGGTTGTCAGTTTTCGCAGTCTTTGATAGGTTGTCGGACGATGGCAAAATAGGCCCTCAGGGAGCAAAGAGCAAGCCATAGGAAAACGAGGAGGTACCAATGGACGAAACCGAAGCCGTTTTGACCGATCCCACGCGCAGGCGATTCACGGCGGCCACGCCGTACCATCATTCGTTACAGCAACGACATTTCTTCTTGTTCGAGGTCGTGCCATTTCTCGGTACGATCACCGCCGTCACCATGCTTTTCTGGATACCGATCGGTGCCCTTGAGCTCATTTTGTTCTTCGGCCTGTGGTACATCTCCGGCTTCGGCGTCACGCTGGGCTATCACCGGCACTTGGCCCACAAGGCATTCAAAGCAAAGGATTGGCTGAGGACAACTTTAATGTTTATGGCCTTCCTCGCTACCCAGGGTCCGCCGATTTCCTGGGCCGCCTTCCATCGGCTGCATCACGGATCGAGCGATGAGCCGGGTGATCCGCATTCACCCAACCTGCACGGTCAGGGGTTTAGCAGCCGGTTGAAGGGCCTGCTGCACGCACAAGTCATGTGGATGCGAAAACATGACTACCCCGGGGTCACGCACTTCATCCCGGACCTCTATCGCGACAAACTGATGATGCGGCTCGACCGTTATTACCTACCGGTCGCGATGGCCGGACTGATTTTCCCAGCGCTGGTTGGCGCGGCTTACTACCAAACCTGGCTCGGTGCATTAAATTGCTTTCTGTGGGGCGGTCTGGTGCGCTTGTTCGTTTGCGATCATGTCATCTGGTCGATCAATTCCGTCTTGCATACCTTCGGCAAGCGCCGCTTCAACACCGGGGACGAAAGCCGGAATGGCTATCTTATCTCTATTATCACGCTCGGTGAATCGTTTCATAACAACCACCACGCATTTCCCGGTTCGGCAAATTTCGGTCTGGCCTGGTATCGGCCGGATCCCGCGTACTGGGTACTGAAGTTGATGGAAAACCTGGGCTGGGTGTGGGACGTGCGGGTGCCCTCCAAAGAGCGCATCAAAGAGAAAACGAGGAGACCGGGATGAACGCCATCGTGTCCGTCAGTGACATTGAAACCTATTTGCTCGAACGGATTGCCAAAGACCTGGAACTCGATGGCATGGACTCGATCCAGGTCGACACCGACCTCTCGGATATGGGACTTAGTTCTGTCCTGATCTCGTTCATCGAGGGTGATATAGAGGCTTGGCTGAGAATCGAGATTCCACCGGCATTGCTATTTCACACCTCCAATATCCGCGAAGCCGCCAAGGCTATCTCTGAATTACAGCAGACATCGACCGCAGGACCAGTCGTGGCGTAAATCGCAATGCCGCTTTCCGGCGCCACCCAGGCCGAGGTCCGGTCACACTACGATCGAAGCGATGCCTTCTATGCGCTGTGGCTGGGTCAAGAGCTGGTTTATTCCTGTGCCTTGTGGGCTGGAGCCCGTTCGCTGCATGACGCGCAGGAGCGCAAGCTCCATTTTCACCTGAGCAACCTGCAGTTACCGCCGCAGGCAACGTTGCTGGATATCGGTTGTGGCTGGGGCAGCTTGCTGCGGTTTGCACGCCAGCGCTTCCCGGTTAAACGTTCCGTCGGCCTGACCTTGAGCGACAACCAGTGGCGTTTTAGTAACGACCGTCCTCAGCAGGGCATTGAGGTACATTTACAAAGTTGGACCGAACACGAACCACGGGACCGCTACGACGGGCTGGTGTCTATCGGCGCGTTTGAACATTTCACCCGTCCGGAACAAAGCGCCTTGGAAAAGGCCACGATCTACCGCGCCTTTTTCCAAAAGTGCCGCGACTGGCTCCGCCCTGAGGCGCGCATGTCCTTGCAAACGATTGCGTATGGCTCGCTCAGACCCGAGGACGCAAGCACATTCATGCAGAACGTGATCTTCCCGGGATCGGAGTTACCGTGCGTGGACGAGGTCACCACGGCGGCGCGGCCGAATTTCGATGTCCTCCATATTCGAAACGATGCCGAGGATTATGCCAAGACCTGCGAGGCCTGGCTGCGGAATCTGCAACGCAACCGGCATGCCGCACACGACCTGGTGGGCATGGAAACCACCGGTATCTACGAACACTACCTCAGGTTATCGGCGATTGGATTCCGAACCGGGCGCATTGTGCTTCTACGCCTGCTGCTGCAACGTCGGGGCCCGTAACGATGAGCGCTTTCCCGAACATCGCACCACCCATCCGGTTCAATCCATTCGCGCGGGAATTCGTGCGCAATCCCTATCCGTTTTACCATACCTTGCAGCGCGAGGATCCCTATCATCGTAGCCACGGCGCGCTGGTGCTCACCCGTTATGCGGACGTCAAGCAGGCCTTGTCCAGCCAACATCTCAGTTCCGCGGCCATCCCGGATTTGGTGCATGCCTTTCAGGCCAAGACCGGATCGACCGATTTGCACCGTTTGTACGAGCTCGGCCGAAAGGCCATCGTATTCACCGATCGGCCGGAGCATGCGCGGCTGCGACGCCTGGTCGGTCGCTGTTTCACGCGTGACAAGCTCGAAAAATGGGATGGCCTGCTATCCGGCGCCGCGCTTGCGCAGGTGCGCCGGTTCGAAGAGACGGGCGGCGACTTCGTCGCAGGCCTGGCCGGCCCGTTCTGCATGCAGGTTCTGTTGGGTCTGCTTGGACTGCCCTTGTCCGATGCGGCAAAGATCGATAGCTGGACCACGAGCATGCGCTACTTGCTCGAACCCGGCTTTCTGACACCGCAGCGTCTGGTCAAGATTTACCGTCTGCTCGAAGATTGCTTCGTCTATATGCAAGATGTGGTGCGCGCGCGTAGGGCCAATCCCGGCGATGACTTGGTCAGCGATCTGCTGCGCCACGATGTCGACGACGACGCCCTGGACGACGATGAGGTGGTTTATTCCTGCATCATGGTGTTCGTGGCGGGAAAGGAAACGACCAAGTGCCTGCTGGGGAACGGTTTGCACGCACTACTCTCGTTTCCGGATGAATACGCGCGCCTGCGCGACGATATTGCACAGCTTCCCGCGGCCATTCAGGAAATGCTTCGCTTCGACAGCCCGCTCCAGCAAACCAAGCGGGTTTGTCGCGAGGCCTGCCGGATCGGCGATGCAACGGTTTCCCGCGGCGAGGCGTTGCTCCTGTGCCTGGGCGCAGCGAATCGCGATCCCGGGCAATTTCCCGATCCCGACCGCTTCGATTCACAACGGGCGCAAACCGCCAATCTCGCTCTCGGCCACGGCATGCACAACTGCCTCGGTACGCAATTGTCAAAACTCATGACGAGCCATTTGTTCGGTGCGCTGATTCCGCGCTGGCACTCCTTTGCGCTAGTGGATACCGACCCGCCCCGGATTAACTCAAGTTTCATCCTGCGCGGCTTCCAATCTCTGCGCATAGAAGTCGCGCGCGGCTAGATGAGAACATTCGATTCGCTACTCGACGTCGTCCATCGACACGCAGTCGAGACGCCGGATCAGGAAGCCTTCCGATTCCTTGTTAGTCGTCATGCCGACCGGAACATGCTGTCCTTCGCGCAACTTTACGCCAAGGCGCAGGCCGTGGCCGACGGTCTGCGCGGACGGGTAGCCCCGGGAGCACTGGTGCCTCTGGTTTTCGCGCCTGGGCTGGAATTTATCGCCGCCCTGCTTGGGTGCTGGCTGCTACGCGCGGTTCCAGTCCCGTTCGCACCCGAAACGTTTCGCCGGTCTCCGCGGGACCGCCACACCTTGCTGCAGCGACTCGCTGCGCCCTGCGTGCTCTGCGACGACAGCTCGGCGGCACATCACCTTGTTGCCTGTTCCATACCGTTGGCGCGCATCAGCGAGGTTGCTCACGCCGCCGATGGCGATATTGCACCACCGCCCGCACTCGGCCCGGAAGATGTCGCCCTCGTTCAATTCACCTCAGGCTCGACCGCGGCACCGCGCGGTGTCGTCATCACCCACGGCAATGTGATCTCCAATATGGAGATGATCCGGAAAATGTTCGGTCACGACCGGCACTCTGGAGTCGCCGGGTGGGCGCCGTTCTACCATGACCAGGGGTTGGTGGGAAACATTCTACAGCCGTTGTATCTCGGCAGCCGGTGCGTATTATTTCCGCCGAAAATATTCGTGCGCGATCCCTTGCTCTGGCTAGAAGTCATTTCCGACTATCGTATCCATACAAGCGGTGGACCCAATTTCGCCTACGAACTGTGCGTGGCGAGATTCAACGCAACGCGGATGCGTGGCGTGAATCTGAGTTCATGGCAGATCGCCTTCAACGGTGCCGAACCCGTGCAGGCCGATACCCTGGCGCGTTTCAGCGACTGCTTCGCGCCCTATGGGTTCGAACGACACTCGATGTATCCCTGTTATGGACTCGCGGAAGCCACATTGTTCGCAAGCGGCGCGCCGGGGCGGCGGATGCCGGTGTTGAGGCAAGCGGCGGAACCATTGCGCCCGGCAAGCGCGGAGGCTCGCATGCGTGTCGGTTGTGGTCGTGCGCCAGCCGGCACCGAACTCCTTATTGTCGACCCGGACATGCGCATGCCCTGCCCTCCGCATGTGACTGGTGAGATCTGGATTTCCGGCGCCCATATAGCGCAAGGATATTGGCAAGATGACGCGGCCACCGTGGCATCCTTCAAAGCGCGCCGTGCAGACGCGAGCGACACCGAATATCTGCGCACCGGCGATCTAGGCTTCGTCGATGAGACCGGCGAAGTGTTCCCGACAGGACGGATCAAGGAGCTTGTCATTCAATTCGGAAAAAACTACGCGCCACACGAGATTGAACAAACCATTGCGGCCTCGAGACCCGAGCTCGACCCTCAACGTGGCGTGGTGTTCTCGGTTGATGGGGTGGGTCGGGAAATAGTCATTGCGGTTCATGAAGTAAAACGGGAGCATCGCCACGCAGTCCCGGCCGCCGACATTGTCCAGGCGATCCGCAGACAAGTAGCCGCGGTGCACGGACTCACTATTCATCACGTAATCTTGGCTCCGCCCAATACGATCCCGTACACGACAAGCGGAAAGAAGATGCGCACCCAAGTGCGTGCCCATTATCTCGCGGGCGCACTGAAAACCCTTGCGTCTGCCGCGCACGAGACAACCGGAACGGATGAAGCATTGGTTTAGTTATCTTTTGTTTCTCGGGTTTCATCGGCTGGTCACCCTGTTGCCGATGCGCTGGGTCGCGCCGGCGTGCGGGGCGCTTGCACGCCTGGCCGTTGCCTTCGGTTTGGGACGGCGCGTTGTCCTGAAGAATCTTGAGATCGCATTTGGCGATAGCCTGCACCCGACAGCCCTGGAGCGGCTCTACCGCGACAACCTGCGCGCGTCATTTCTTACAATCATCGAGATCCTGTGGATGGCGCGACATGACCGGGAATGGGTCAGGCAGCAGGTGAGTATTTCCGGCTGGGAACATGTCGAACAGGCATTGGGCCAGGGGCGGGGCGCGTTGTTGCTGGGTGGCCATTTTGGCAACTGGGAATTACACAACGCCGCGCTGGCGCTCGCGAGCAACGGACGCTACTACTCCTACACCGGCCGGCAACACAATCCTTATTTTGAAGGGTTCATGACACGCTTGCGCGTACGCGCCGGTGTGCAGCCAGTCTCACGCTCGCCACAAGCGAGCCGAAGAATCATCCAGCTGCTCAAAGAGAATTATGTGATGGGGATCTGCGCCGACCAAAACACAAGCCGTTCCCCGATATTCATACCCTTTTTCGGCAAGTTGGCGGCGGTGCCCGAGGGCATGGCGACATTGGCCGTGAAGCTCGAGTGTCCGGTGTTGTTCAGTTGGATTGCGCGCACGGCCCCGTTCCAACACCGGATCGTGATCCAGCCGCTCACCTACCCGCGTCCCGGTGGACTTCGTCAGGACCGGGAGGCGCTGGCGCGGAGTTTCCTGGGGCAACTCGAGAGCATCATTCGCGACCGCCCGGCGGATTACCTTTGGCTGCACAAACGATACCGAACACGACCAGACGTTGATCCTCAGCGGGTATATACATAGCGGGTATATACATAGTAAAGGTCCTGTTGACTCACGTTCGCCGCAAGGCGAGATGCCATTGGCACGAATTCTGACTGGTGTCGCTTAACGCAACGAGACAGGCAATGTGAGCAATTGCCGGCTGAAAAAGCTGTCTTCCCACTCAACCAGCGGCATCGTAAGCCGCATCGTCGGGAATGCCTCGAACAACAGCTTCAATGCTATGCGCACTTCCAGGCGGCCTAAATGGAGCCCGAGACAATGGTGCGGTCCGGCACTGAAAGCGACCTGCTTGTTCGGTGTACGCGCTAGGTCGAGCCGGTCGGGGTCCAAAAACGTACGCGGATCGCGGTTGGCCGCACCGTAAAAAAAACACACCGGCTCGCCGCGGCGCAGGTGCTGCGACTGGTAATCCATGCCCCGCTTGACCGTGCGCATGAGGCACTTCACCGGGCTTTCGTAACGCAGCAGTTCTTCCACCGCCTGGTACTGTGCCGCTTCGGACAATGCGACGAATTGTCGGTGTTGATCGTGCCGCAACAGCAGGTAGATGCTGTTACCGATGGTTTGCAGGGTAGTTTGGGTGCCGGCCGGCAGCATCAAGATGGCGCCACTGATCAGCTCTTCCCGGCTCACCACGCCCTCCAGCATCTTTACGGAAAATTTGGACAACAAATCGTCCCCAGGACGGCGTTCACGCTCGGAGACCAGCTCGTTGAACAGGGAATATAGTTTTTCTGCGGCGCTGTTCGCGCGCTTGATGACCGCGGCTCGTATCGGTGGCAACACCTCTTCCAAGCCACCGCGCAATTCGTGCACCCATTGCACCAGGCGTGCATGGTACTCAGACGGTATGCCCAGAAAGGCTGAAATCACCCTGAAAGGCAAGGGCACCGCAAAGGCCTCCATGAGATCGACCTGTGTTTTGTTTCGCATGCGCTCGATGAGGGCACTCGCGTCATCGACAATCAGGGCCTGCATCTTGGCCATTTCGGCCCGACTAAAGTACGGGCTCAAGGCGCCGCGAATGCGGGTATGTTCCGGGGGGTCTTGCATCGCGAAGAGATTGCGCAGAACGAATCCCAGTGGTTGCCGTGAAAATTCGAGTTCCAAGGGAGGCACGCCATCCAGACGGCGCCCAATCCCTGGATGTTTCAAAAGTGCATTACAGTCCTCGTGGCGCGACACCAGCCAGACACCGCCCACCCTGGGGATTGTCGGCTCGTCTAGAAGACGACGATAAAGCAGATGGGGATCTTGCGCGATCGCCGGATCCCGGAAATCAAACTTAAAGGTTTCTGTCACCGACATTATTCACCCGCGATAAGAACCACCCTACTCCCCGTCGATGCTCCATTCTCAACATCACTCAATCCATCCCGGCGCTCGGATAGTATTTGACCCACGAACCGGAGTCGGCAAAACGTCGTTTCCTGGAGATATCTCGGTGAAACTCCATGGGTCTTGGATTGAAGCTCGTCAGTAAAGGGTGGAGTAATCGAAATTAGTCTGGTTAGTCACGGCGACGCTTGGTTCTTTTCTTCGCCGTATTCCTCGATGGCGAGGCAAGCACCATGATCGCGTCCATCTCTACCTGAGCACCGCGCGGCAGGGCGGCGACGCCGACCGTGGCGCGCGCCGGATACGGCGCCTTGAAATACTGCGCCATGATTTCATTGACTGCCGGAAAGTCGTTGAGATCGGTGAGGAACACGTTGAGCTTCACGATGTCGTGCAGGCTGCCGCCCGCGGCCTTGGCCACGGCGACGAGGCTGTCCAGCACGCGCACGATCTGGACGCGCACGTCGCCGGGCGCCAGCGCGCCACTCGCGGGATCGAGGGCGATCTGACCGGAGAGATACACGGTGTTGCCGACTTTCACCGCCTGCGAGTAGGGGCCGATGGCTTTGGGGGCTGCGTTTGTTATTACGATTTCTCTTTTCATATTTTGGCCTCGGAAAAAATCAGGTACGAGATACAAGATACAAGTAAAAACGCCCAGGTAGAGACGGCCGGAAGGTTTTCCCCTTGTACCTTGTATCTTGTATCTGACTTCATCCTTTCATGCGATTGATGCGGATCACCGGCTCGAGCGCGCGCAGGCGGCGCAGGATGGCGGCCAGATGCACACGGTCGCGCACTTCGATGGTGAAGTCGATGGCGGCATTCAATCCGTCGCGTTCTTCGATGTTGACGGTGTCGATGTTGGCGTCCAGCTCGGCGATCACCGCCGCCACCCGCGCCAGCACGCCGCGCTGATTCTTGACCTCAACACGCAGGTTCACCGGGAATACGCCCTCGATGCGTTCTTCCCAGTGCACGTCGATCCATTGCTCCGGATGCTTGCGGAACTTGGCGACGTTCGGGCAATCGCTCACGTGCACGGTGATGCCGCGCCCGGCCGACAGAAAACCGAGAATCGGGTCGCCCGGGATCGGCCGGCAGCAGCGCGCGTACGTCACCACCACGCCTTCCGTGCCGCGGATCGCCAGTACCGGCCCGGTCTCCTTCGCCACCGCGCCGCCGGCGCCGGCCGGTTGCAACTGCAACGCCACAACCGTTGCGAGACGGTTGCCGAGGCCGATGTCGGCCAGCAAATCTTCCCAGTTCTTGAGTTTCAGTCCTTTTAGAATTTCGGTCTTGAGTTCCACGCTCACCGTCGCCGCATCCACCGCGATGTCGCTGAGCGCCTTCTCCAGCAGGCGTTCGCCGAGCTTCTCCGACTCGTCGCGTTTCAGGTTCTTGAGGAAATGGCGGATGTGGGCACGCGCCTTGCTCGTGACCACGTAGTCCAGCCACGAGGGGCTCGGCCGGCCCCAGCTTGAGGTCAGGATCTCGACGTGATCGCCGTTGCGCAGCACGGTGCGCAAGGGCACGAGCACATGATTCACCTTGGCGCCTATACATTGATTGCCGATGTCGGTGTGTACGTCGTAGGCGAAGTCGATGACGGTCGCGCCGCGCGGCAGTTTGCGGATGTCGCCGTTCGGCGTGAACACATATACCTCGTCCGGAAACAAATCGACTTTGAGGTGATCGAGAAATTCGTTGGCGTTGCCAGCCTCGCCCTGGATGGCGAGCAGGTCATGCAGCCAGGTGAGCGCGCGCTGCTCGGCGTGGTCGCCTCCGCCCGGCTCGTTGCTCTTGTACACCCAGTGCGCGGCCACACCGGCCTCGGCCACACGGTGCATGTCGGCGGTGCGGATTTGCACCTCGATGGACAGGCCGAACGGCCCGAACACCACGGTGTGCAGCGACTGGTAGCCATTCGTCTTGGGGATGGCAATGTAGTCCTTGAAGCGTCCGGGGATCGGTTTGTAAAGATTATGTACCACACCGAGGATACGGTAGCAGGCATCGACCCGGTCGGTGACGATGCGAAACGCGTACACGTCATACACCTGCTCGAAGGGCAGCGACTTGTCGTGCATCTTTCGGTAGATGCCGTACAGACTCTTCTCGCGCCCGCTTACCTCCGCCGTGAGACCGTCTTTCGCCAGCTGCGCCTGAATGGCGGCGCGCACCTTCTCCACGATCGCCTTGCGATTGCCCTGGCGC
>CAYJBG010000013.1:0-26244 GCA_964368085.1 uncultured Acidiferrobacterales bacterium
CACGCCGTATCTCTTCACCTCGAAAGAGCTGGATGAGGAGACGGGCCTCTATTACAACGGCGCGAGGTACTATGACCCGAGGACGGGCAGGTACGTCAGCAGCGATCCGATTGGGCTTGAAGGGGGACTGAACACATTTACGTATGTGGGTGGAAATCCATTGCGGTACACGGATCCAACTGGTTTGATAGCGATCTATGGTTGGTGGTGCGGCCCAAACTGGACGGGCGGAAGGAAAGAGTCATATACGCCACATCCAGATGGATACTACAGGCCTGCACAGTCCCCATTAGATAAAGCATGCCAAAGTCATGATATTTGCTATTTCCAGTGTAGAACAGGCTATCCGTGCGATAAAGATAAACGGGCAGCGTGCTTTACATGGTGCAACAAGGGACTTAAGGACATAGCTGACAGTATCGGTGGATTTTACGGCAGACAGATCAGTATTGGCATGGGGTCCGATCCAGATCCAGAAAAGGATGCCCCTAACTGCAATTGCGGAAAAAAATGATGAGCGTAGAGAATAAGATTAGTTTAGGAATTGCAGGCGTACATTTTTCTCTCTTCTTAGCCACTGCGATCTACATTGCCTCGGTGGCGGATGGGCAAGCCCCCATGTTGTGGGGTTTATTCTTTTTTATCGACTATCCTGTCGGCTACCTAGTCATGGTGATTCGGGAACCACACATTGTTTTTGGAGTGTTGGGTACAGGTTGGTGGTATTTAATAGCAAGATTTGTTGTACAACTGCCAATTTGGATCACATCGAAAAGGGGACGGAGGAAAAGGTGACGGGACGGAAAACAGAGGAAAAAGGGAGAGGAAAAAGAAAGGGAGAGGAAAAAGCGAAAAAAGCACGAAAAAAGGGGACCACGAAAAAAGGGGACAGATTTATTTATTATTTATTTCATCAAGAACAGATTTTGTAATTTGATTCACTGAACCGCCACACAGAACATCAGGAAAAGACTGAAAGCATGAACACCAAGTCAGGAGGCCGCACCATGACAGCCCAACGCCGCGCCCCACGCGCGTTGCTCGCCGCCCTGCGCCCCGCGTTCACGCTCCCGCTCGCCACCCTAACCCTGTGCCTCCCGCGGCCATCCGCCGCCGACCCGATCTGCGCCCACGTCCAGATCGAAATCCTGGCCGGGATCGGAACACGATGAACACGACCCCCGCACAGCTGGACGTGGGCACCCGAACCCCCGCCCGTCGAACGCGGCGCGCCCCAGCGCGCGCGCTCCTGTCCTTCAATGGTTCCATCAAGACCATCACCCGCGGTCGCGCCGAATACCCCCGACACAGCGCCGGGGTGTATCAGGACAAGAACCACAACACCCTCCGCCAGACGGCCACCGGCTTTCGCTGGCAGGACAAGTTCGGCAACTGGATCGAGTACGACGCGAACGGCGTCACCCAGTCTTACGGCGACCGCAAGAACATCAAAGTGAGCTTTACCCACGAAGATGTGACCGTGACCCTGCCCGTAGGCCCGGGCGGGGGCACGCAGACGTACACCCGCATGACCGGGGTGCACGATCATTTCGGCGCCCAGGTGATCTGGTTCGAATACGCGAAAGTCCTGCCCACCGACACCGCCGAGAGCCTGATCGCCGTGCGTGACGCCAGCGGCCGGCGCGTTGCCTACACGTACAACCAGGGGCAGCTCACCGAGGTGCTGGACGCCAACAACAACAAATGGCTCATCGGCTACACCCCCCTCACCGGGAACCTCACTCCCCGCCAGACGTTGCCCACCAAGTTCACCGACCCCGAGGGCCGCGTGATTACCCGCAGCTGGTTCGGCAATGGCGAGCTTGCCAAGACCCGCTATACCGACGGCACCGCGACCGACCCCGGCACCGGCGCCGATTATCATTACGAGTACGATTTATCGAAAAGCATTTACTACATCAAGGAAACCACCACCGCCGGCAAGATCACCGAGACCTGGAATAACTTCGACGGCGACCTCGTCCGCAAGGACCTGAACGGCAAGACCCTCGAAACCTGGGCCATCGACCCGGCCGGCCGCAGCCATGTGAAGACCGACGCGCGCGGCCTGGTCACCAGCGAAACCCGCGATGCCGTGGACAACATCACCCGAATCGTTTACCCGGATGGCACCAGCACCTCGACCACTTACGATCCCCAGTACGCGAACCCGCTCACCAAGACCGATGAGCTCGGGGTCGTTACCAAGTATGAGTACGACCAAAAGGGCAACCTTACCAGACTCACCGAGGCCCTCGGCCTGCCGGAGCAGCGCGTCACCGACTACACCTATGACCAGTATGGCCAGCGCAAGACCGAGACCAAGCGCGGCGACACCGCCACCAATACGCTGGATGCCCTCACCCAGTACGACTACGACAACAAAGGCAACCTGATCCAGGTTATCGATGCCGAGAACAACGTCACCCAGTACCCGACCCAGGACTACGACGTCATGGGAAATTCGAAGCGCATGATCGATGCACGGGGCAAGGTCTGGACCAAAACCTACGATAATCGCGGCAAGCTCCTCACCGATTCCGATCCCTTAAACCACGCTACGACCACGACCTATGACAAGGCAGGGTTGCGCAAGACCGTTACGGATGCATTGAACAACGTCACCCAGTACGGCTATGACGCGCGCGGAAATGTTTTAAGCGTCATCGACCCCTATGGCGCCGTTACAAGATATGAATACAACACCGACAACCAGCGTACCAAGGTCACCGACCCCGAGAACAAGGTCATTGAGACCACTGAGTATGATCTCGACGGTAGAGTGAGCAGAAAGATCGACGGCAATGGTAACGCTGTTGCTATCATTTACGGTGATGAGGCCTCCGGTCTCAATAATCTGGCTGTGAAAGTTGTTTATCCGACCTTCAGTCAGGAATTTAAGTACGACAACCGCAACCGTGTCACCCAGAAGATCGATGTCCTTGATCCCACGACTCGCTATACGACAACGACCAACTACGACGCAAGAGGATTACTGCTTACCACCATCGATGCGGAAAACAAGTCCATCGTTAACACTTACGACGCCCTCGGCCGCCTTAAGACCGTATCTGACCCGGCCAACGGTGTGACCGAATCGACTTACGACAACCGCAAAAATCTTGTCTTGCTCAAAGACCCCAAGAACCAGACTCATCGCTTCACCTACGACCGGCTGAACCACAAGTTGATCGAGACCCGTCCTCTGGGACAAACTATCACTACAACGTACGTCCCGACTGGTCAGATCGACACCGTGACCGACCCGAAGGGCCAAGTGAAGAAATTCAGCTACGATGATGCCGGCCGAAGATCCGCAGAGAGCCATTACCTCACGGCGAGCGATGCCGCCAGCAATTATCCTATCCGGACAATTGCTTACAGCTTCAACGATATCAACCGCCCCACCGGTTACACCGATGGCGCTATCTCAACCGGCACCACCGCCTATGACCCTCGTGGCCTGCGCAAGACCGGCGAGAGCGTCAACCACGGTAGCTTCTCCTTAAGCTACGGCTACGACTACTACGCAAATGGTCTGAAGAAGTCCTTCACCGGCCCGGATGGCGCCCTGGCGAATTACACATACGATGCCCACAACCAACTCGCCACCGTCCAGTTGCCATCCGGCAACATCACGATGAACAACTACAAGTGGTTCTCCCCCAGTCAAGTCACGCTGCCGGGCGGCACCGTCCGCACCCAGAATTACGACCCCCTGATGCGGCCTACCCAGATTCAGGTCAAGGATCCCGGACAAAGCGAGCTGATGAACTATCAGTACGGCTACGACAAGGCCAGCATCATCAAGACCAAGACCACCGAGCATGGCAACTACAGTTTTGCCTACGACGATCTCTATCGTCTGAAGGATGCCAGCAACCCGAGTCCGGTTCCGAGCGAGTCCTATACTTACGATCCCGCCGGCAACCGCCTCACCGACGCCAAGACCACCCAGACCTGGGGCTACAATGCCAACAACCAGCTCCAGGGCTTCGATGGCATCAGCTTCGACTACGACGCTAATGGCAACACCATCAAGAAAACCGATGCCAACGACCTGACCCAGACAAGAATTTATGTCTACGACACCAGTGATCGTCTAGTCGAGATCAGAGACCAGAGCAATGTCCTGATCGCTACCTACACCTACGACCCCTTCAATCGGAGAATTGCCAAAGAAACTACTGGTAGCTCCGGTACCAAAACCTATTTCCTGTATGCGGACGAAGGAATGATCGCCGAGGCTGATTCATCCGGTGCTGTCACAAAGACCTACGGCTATCAGCCCGGTGCCACCTGGACAACCAACCCGCTATACCTGAAAACCGACAACCAGTATTACTACTATCAGAATGATCTCATCGGAACCTCTCAGAAGTTGCTCAGCCAGAATGGTGGCGTCGTCTGGAGTGCCAGGGCTGAAGCGTTCGGCATCACGACTGTTGATGCAATGTCAACGATTACGAATAATTTGAGATTTTCGGGGCAATACTATGACCCGGAGACAGGGCTACATTACTTCGGGGCGCGGTATTACGATCCGAGGACGAGTGTGTGGCAGTCGGCTGATCCGATATTGGAGAAGTATCTTCCTTCGGGTAACAAAAAGGACCGGGATAAAGCGTTGCCGGGAATGGGCGGAATCTACAACTCGTTCAATCTAGGCGTCTACAGTTACAGTCATCTCAATCCGATAAAGTTTACGGATCCGGATGGGAATTGGCCAACGCCGACCCATGCAGACATCATAGATCGTGCTTTCCCCGGATTGTCTCCGGCGCAGCGGCAAAATTTGAAGAACACAAGTGAATGGGTAGATCGCGCTGCGGGACAAACGAAAGCTCACAACCCCGAACATGCGATGAAATCTCCGGGAGAGAATCCTGCTGCTGCACGTAGCGCGATAGATCGGAACATTCAAAGTCATGAAAGGGCAGCAAAACGTTTGCAAGGTAAAACACCCGAACATGCAAGTCAGATCAAGCCGCGTGCTATGGAGGAGTTCGGACAAGCGTTACATCCGGTTACAGACCGGACTTCTCCAGCTCACACTGATGCGACGGGTAACCCGCGTGATTGGCCTGGTATTCCGACAACTCCCGCTCAATATGAATCTGCCACGCAGCACCAAGCAGAAGAGGCATCTATCACCCCAACGCAGATGAAGACCGCAGTGGGGGCCGCTCGCGAATCGTTTGGGCGGACGTTCGGACCGAAGGCACTGCAAGAGGCAATTACTCCGCCGAAGCAAGAATAGGAAAGAGCCGCAGCAATCATGCGTAAAAGACCTTTACTCATTGCGTTGGCACTGGGTATTGCTACGTTCGTTGTGGTCGGAGTAGCAGATACGTATCTGCCATACAGTGAAGCCAAAATCTGGATCACCGATGCCCTAACTGTGACTGGTGCGCTGATAGCTGGCATCGCATACCCACAGGGTATTCACACCGGACATGGAGAGCGCTGGTTTCTCTTATGGGCAATGGTTGCCAACCTAGCTGTCTACATCGTCTTCTGGTACGTCTGTATCCAGCTCATCCGGTACTTTCGGCGGAAGCAATGGCTGAATAGCGATGGCTGAATAGGGTCAGAGTGAGCTAACCCACCTTCCTCGGACACTTTTGAAGGTGGGGCGATCAAGGAGCGATCAAGAGAGCGATCAGGGGCGATCAAGGAGCGATCAAGGGGTCAGAGTCCTTGAAAACTATAACCTGCCACGCTAACGCACACACACAACACAATGGGGTCACAACACACAACACACAACACAATGCAACACAATGCAACACAATGGGGTCAGGTCTTGCCTTCCAACACACAACACAACACACAACACACAACACAATGGGATCGTCTCAACACAATGGGGTCAGCGTCTCAACACACAACACAATGGGGCAGGAACAGGAACACAGAACACAGAACACAGAACACAATGGGGTCAGGTTGAGATGCCCCCGCTTCCACGGACAGTCGGTTAAGGAACAACTCGTTGCTCTTCATACCGCACCGGACTCACATAGTCGAGAGATTGGTGTGACCGCTGGCGGTTATAAAACACCTCGATGTAATCGAAGATGGCGGCACGTGCCTCATCACGACTCCGGAAGTCGTGATGCCAGGTGAGCTCGTTCTTGAGGTTGGAGAAGAAGCTTTCGGCCACGGCATTGTCATAACAGTCCCCCTTGCGGCTCATGCTCGGGATCATGTGTTGTGCTGTGAGGATGGCACGGTACGCCGAGGTCGCGTACAGGATGCCCTGATCGGTGTGGTGAATCAGTCCGGGCTTGGGTCGACGGTGTTCAATCGCCATTGTCAGCGCATCGATCACGAGTGGCCGGTTCTGCTGGCGGCCCATGGCCCAGCCCACCACCTTGCGTGAGTACAGATCCAGCAGCACCGCCAGATACAGCCAGCCTTCGCGGGTGGCGATGAAGGTGACATCGCCCACCCACACCCGGTCCGGGTGCCGTGAAGTCCCGGTTCAGCAGGTTCGGGGCCGTGGCGTCGTGGTGGCGCGCGGCATAAACACAATGGAACCGGCGCATGCGTTTGGCCTCGATGCCATGGGCCTGACGGAGTCTGGCCACCCGATGGAGTCCGCAGGGTTCACCTGCTTTGGTGAGCGCCTCCCATGTCTTCACGGCGCCGTAGTTCTCGCGCGAATGCACGTGGATTTTACGAATGTGCTGTAGCAGGCGGGCATTGGCCTTTGTCCTGGCGCTCGCCGGGCGGGTGCGCCAACCGTAGTAACCGCTGCGCGAGACACCGAGCACCCGGCACAGGGCCGTGATTCGGAACTCGCGGTCATGCTCCCGGATGAAGTGGTATCTCATGACGATTCCCTGGCGAAGTACTGCGCGGCTTTTTTTAAAATGGCATTCTCCTCGCGCAGGCGATCGTTCTCACGCTTAAGCGTGGCGAGATCGGCCTCCTTGCCGCCACGACGGCCACTGCCCGGAAAGGCGGTGTCGCTGTCCTTCGCTTTCAACTCCTCACGCCACAGATAGAGTTTGTTGCGGGGAACACCCAGCTCGCGGGCCAGATCGGCGGCTTTCTTGTCGCCGGCTTCCATCTGGCGGATGGCTTCCAGCTTGAACTCACGACTGAAGGTATTTCTCTTTGGCATCGGACACCTCCTCGGGCATTATGTGCCGTTCTGGGTGTCCGTGGAATTGGGGGTACCTCAGGTCTTGCCTTTTGCATCCAACACACAACACAATGGGGTCAGGTCTTGCCTTTTGCATCAAGGGACGTAGCCCGGTAAACGGGTGAACCCCATCCCCTCCACACCGAAGGAAGCGCAAACAACGCATGCACACACCGGCCCGCCGATGGGTTGACGCCGCCGCCCCGGACACGGCGGTTTCCCCGCGCCGTCCCGCCCTCTACCTCGCCAGCTTGCGCCGCGCCGACGGGGGCGTCGCCACCTTTGACGCCTTCGGCAACGTCATCACCTACGACAAATTCGAACAACGCGCCTACCTCGAAGCCGGCAACCAGGTGCGCACCGCCTACAGCTACAACCCGCAAAACCGCCGCCTGTGTGGTCTCGTCTCCGGCAAGGGCACTCCGAGCGCTGGCTGCCGCACCGTCACGGCCACGCCCACCAGTGAGCCGAACGCCATCCAGGCCCTGGCCTACCAGTACGACAACGTCGGCAATATCCTCGGGCTCCAGAACCAGATCCCGGTCCCGCCCCCGAGCAGCTTCGGCGGCCCCGTGACCCAGACCTTCGTCTACGACGACCTCTATCGCCTGACGAGCGCCCAGGGCACGTTCGACTTCAACCCGAGCAAGCGCCGCAGCTATAACCTGACGCTCGCCTACGACTCGATCCACAACATCCTGTCCAAGCAGCAGACCGACATCGTGACCCAACCTTCCGGGACGCCCATCACCCAGAAGAAGACCTCCTACGTCTTCAACTACAGCTACGGCACGAAGCCCCACGCCCCCACCCACATCGGCAACCGCACCTTCAGCTACGACGCCAACGGCAATCAACTGGGCTGGGAGCACGACGACAACGGCACCCGGAGAACCATCGTCTGGGACGAGGAAAACCGCATCCAGTCCCTGTTCGACAACGGCCACGAGAAGACCTACCAGTACGACGACCAGGGGCAACGAATCATCAAACGCGGGCCCCAAGGCGAGACCGCCTACATCAACCAGTACTTTACGATGCGCAATCGCGAAGTCGGCACCAAGCACGTGTTCGTGGGCGCCACCCGCCTGGTCTCGAAGCTGATGAAGCAGGACAAACCCGGCGCCAACCCGCACGGCAACACCCCGGTCGAAAAGGACCTGTACTTCTTCCACCCCGATCACCTGGGCAGCAGCAACTACATCACCGACACCAACGGCAAGCTCTACGAACATCTGGAATACTTCCCGTTCGGGGAGACCTGGGTGGAAGAAAACAGCAACACCCAGAGGACGCCTTATCTCTTCACCGGCAAGGAGCTGGACGAGGAGACGGGGCTGTATTACTTCGGGGCGCGGTATTACGATCCGAGGACATCTGTGTGGCAGAGTGGGGATCCGGCCTTGGCGAAGTATTTACCAAGCCGTGGCCGCGATCGGGATCAGAATTTGCCGGGGATGGGAGGCGTATACACCTCTCCCAACATCGCTCTCTATACGTACTCGCATCAGAACCCTCTGAAGTACACCGATCCCGATGGGCGATTCGTGCAGGTGCTAGTGCCGGTCGCTCTGGTGGTAGGCACAGCGATTATCGTCACGACGGCTGTCACTCTCCAGACCCGGCAGAATCCTGGCTACCAGCCTGTCAATGTAGACACAAGCACCCCAGGATTTTTTGGTGGCGCTTTGGAAGGGTTCAAGACGCTGGTCACGACCCCAGGCAAAGCGTGGGAAAACTTCAAGGAGAATACCGGCCTTGGGAATCTGATTTTTAATGAAGCCAAGACACCTGAAGAATTCTTCAGGCCTGGCGGTAAGAACATTGGAGAGCCCGGTGACAGCTCCGGAGTTCGGATCATGCCGGGCGGCGCTCAGGGTGCACAAGAGAAATTCGGCGAAGCGGTCACGGCGCTTGGCGGCAAGATCGTCGATAAGCCTACCTATCCCGGTACGGCGGCAGAGCTTCCGGGTGGTGGATTTATTGGACTAAGACCGGAATCGAAGTCCGAGCCGGCGACGATCGATGTCAACGTTCCGGGACTTGGTGTTCGAGAAATCAAGTTCCCAGAGTGATGTTATGGATGACAAGGCGGCAATTGATGCGATAGCCAGGACTCTGTTGCAACAGGCGAAGTCGGATTACGTTGGCCTTTGGCAGATTATTTGGGAGCTAAGAGAACATCACGGCGTTACGAGCGAGGTTGAGCGGCGTAGGCTTGCCCTTCAGGCCATCGATAGACTCTTAAAAGAGGGTGTGGAGGTCGTTGACTATCACCGCGAGCGAGGTTGGGCACGATGGCCCGATCAGGATCCCCGTGCGGCGCTTGCTCGTGTCGAACGCGAGTGGGATGCGTTGGGCAGTGAACCTAATCTTGGAGATATATGTTGGTTCAGTGCGCGAGAGAAACGGGGTCGGGGCGAGTCTTAAAGCGGAAGAAACGGGAAGAAACGGGGGAAGAAACGAGAAACGGGGTCGGGAGAAACGAGAAACGGGAAACGGGAAACGGGGTCGGGAGTCTTACGAGAAACGGGGTCGGGAGTCTTAAATCAAGCGGATGAACACCATCATTAAACTCGACTCTGCCCGCCGCACCCGCGCCGAGCGTAAAACCCTCTGCCGCGCCGGTTTCCACAACTGGGTCCATGCAGGAGGTCGTTAGCAAGGCACACAACCAGAATCGCCCGGACCTCATTCTGCAATTGAAGACCAGTGCTGAGCAGGACAAGGCCACTATAGGGAAGCTGGATGAGTTCTTTGCGAAGAATAAAGACTGGAAGGTATTCAGCACCAATTGTGCTGATATGTGCAGATTGGGGTTGTCGACCACCGACTACGATTTCGGTTCGTCACCAGTTATCTCGTCACCCGTTGAGTTAGCTCAGGATTTGTTTGAGAACAATCCGGCAGCAGTAAAGAGCGGAGATATCAAGGCGGTGTCGGGCGACTGGAAGGCAGTTAGAGAGGGAACGGGTTCCGTTCGCGGCGTTCTGAAGGCGCCGCGTGAACCACCGCCATCGTTGGACATCATTGCTCCATGACCTGTATGCAAGGCAAGGTGTCGATGACATTTAACGTCGTTACTTACGTTTTTGGAATTGCGGTTCTTGTTCCAGCATTCGTGGTGTTTTTACAATTTGTGATTCTAGGGAACGTTGCGAAGAGCGAGACCGATTCAGCCGAAACCCCGCTGGCGACGTGGCTAAGCCTCGGCACTCTGTTTGGAGGCATTGCATACCTGATCGCGTTAGGTATGTTCGCTTGGAGACCGCAGGCGAATTGCCGATGGTGTCTATGCTGTTTGATTGGTTATGCTATTTATGTTGCAGGGATGATCGGATACATCTCGTGGGGCGACTTTGCCCATCAGGCGAAAACATACGGACTTGTGTCAGCTCTATCCGATAACGTTTCGGCTTTGCTGTATATAGCTGCTCCGTTGATCTTTGTAGTGCTTTTGATATTTAGGCCACGCTTGAACTAAAAGGGGACGGCGACGGTGTCAGGTCTCACATTCCAACAACTTGAAGGTCGACGCCCTGTCAACATACCGGAGGGAGTAGGTGTTAAGAGAGGAAAGACGCCGGGAGGTGAGGGGCCTTATGCTGGTTCTGGTGGTGCCAATGAAACGTTCATTCCTGGCGGTCTACCTCCCGGGTCTGTGGGTCCTTGGGAGCCACTGCCATGACATTTAGATATGTCTTACCCCAGAATTTGATCGACAAGGTAAGTCATGAGATGGAGGAGTATGCAAACGGCGGTGCGCAAGTAACTATCAAAACTAAAAGCGGCGCGGTCTTTGAGAAAGTTCTGATATCAAATTCAATGTGGCTGGTCGCTGCCAGAGGGTATAAAGACCTTCCTTTTGCCGTTGATGATATCGCGGAAATTTATCAGACAGACGAGGACAAGAGACCGTCTCAGCGTGGCAATTGGGATTTCTGGGACGAATGGCCTAAACCTGGGAGTCCGGTTTAACGCGCTGTCCCTGACTGCATGACCGCCAAAGCAAGGTAGGGGGTGTAAATGCGGGATCAAGCGGGATCAAGGGGTCAGGGATCGGGATCAATGGGTCAGAGTGAGGCGTACCCGTTTCCACAGACACCTGGTTAAGGAACAACTCGTTGCTCTTCATACCGCACCGGACTGATGTAGTCGAGTGTTTCGTGTAGCCGCTCCCGATTGTAGAACACCTCGATCCACTCGAAGATCGCACTTCTTGCTTCAGCTCTGGTCTTGAAGTTCTGATCCCAGGTGAGTTCGTTCTTGAGACCCGAGAAGAAGCTCTCGGCGCAGGCGTTGTCGACGTCACCCCACCTTGAGTAGCAACTCTGTTTAGAGTCCGGCTGCCACTGTAGCCGATCGCTCGGCAAGTTGTCTTGCGTAAGCGGCGGGTGTCAGCCCGCCCAATGCTTTCTTCGGTCGCTCCTCGTTGTATTCACGTCGCCAGGTTTCGATGATGGTTTGGGCATGCGTCAGGTTCAGGAACCAGTGCTCATTCAGGCATTCGTCACGCAGCCGTCCGTTGAATGACTCGATGTAGGCGTTCTGGTTCGGCTTGCCCGGTTCAATCAGGCGCAGTGTCACGTTGTGGGCATGGGCCCAGGTCAGCATGGCGCGACCGCAGAACTCCTTGCCGTTGTCGGTGCGGATCACCTGTGGCAAACCGCGGGTGATGGCCAGCCGATCGAGGACTCGCGTGAGCGTGAGGCCGCCCATGGCCCGCTCCGGCACGGTGGCCACCGATTCGTGTGTGGCGTCATCGACGATCGTCAAGCACTTGATCACCCGTCCATCGGCACTGCGGTCGAACATGAAGTCCATGGACCAGACCTCATTGGCGGCATCGGGACGTAATAGCGGCTGACGATCGCTCATCGGTACCTTCTTGCGTTTGCGCCGGCGTATCTGCAAATTGGCCTCAGCATAGAGCCGTTCGACCCGTTTGTGGTTGACGATCAGGCCCCGCTGGCGGAGCTTCAGGTAGATCATGCCGGCCCCATAACGCCGGTGCCGGTGGGCAAGCGTCACAATTGTCTCGCGCAGGGCGGTATTGCGATCCGGGGCCGGCCGGTAGCGCAGGCTGCTGGCACTCATCGCCATCACCCGCAGGGCCTGGCGTTCCGAGAGACCCTGATCGCCCATCCTCCGCACCACCTCGCGACGAGCCGGCGCGGTCACCACTTTTTTCGCAGAACCTCGCGGGTCGCCTCCTGTTCCAGCATCGACTCGGCCAGTAACTTCTTGAGGCGGGTGTTCTCCGCTTCCAGGGTCTTGAGGCGTCTGGCGTCCGACACGTTCATGCCGCCGAACTTGCCACGCCAGAGGTAATAGCTGGCCTCCGAGAATCCGTGCCGACGGCACAAGTCTTTCACCGGCATGCCGGCATCGGCCTCGCGCAAAAAACCGATGATCTGCTCTTCTGAAAAACGCTTCTTCATGTCCAATCTCCTTCTGGTTATGGGATTGGACTCTAAGGCAGGGTGCTACTCAAATAGGGGGGGACGTCGTTGTCATGGCAGTTCCCTTTGCGGCTCATGCTGGGCAGCATGTGGTGCGCCTTCATGATCGCCCGGTAGGCTGCGGTGGCGTACAGAATGCCCTGGTCGGTGTGGTGGATGAGGCCGGGTTTCGGGTGTCGTCGTTCGATGGCCATGCTGAGGGCATCAATGGCGAGTTGCCGGTTCTGCCGGTCGCCCATGGCCCAACCCACGATGCGGCGCGAGTAAAGATCCAGCAGCACGGCAAGATGCAGCCAACCTTCGCGGGTCGGGATGAAGGTGATGTCACCGACCCACACCCGATTCGCTTGCTCGACCGTGAAGTTCCGTTCAAGCAGGTTGGGTGCCGCCGGTTCGCTGTTGCGGGCCGCGTAGGACAGGCGGAAGCGCCGCACGCGTTTTGCCACCAGGCCATGCCGCTGACGCAGCCGCGCAATCCGGTTGTGGCCAACCGTCAGGCCTTGTTCCCGCAGCGCCCGCCCGGTCTTGATGACGCCATAGGCCTCGCGCGAACGAACATGGACGGTTTGAATACGGGTGAGGAGATGACGGTTCTCTCGGATGCGCGGACTCTCGGGCCGCGTCTTCCAGGCGTAGTAGCCGCTGCGCGAGACCTGCAACACCCGAGACATCGCCGTGATCCGGTGTTCATGCCGATGATCAACCATGAACTGGTACCTCACGACGATTCTCTCGCGAAGTACACGGCTGCCTTTTTTAAAATGGTGTTTTCCTCCTCAAGACGCGCCAGTTCACGCTTGAGGCGGGCAACCTCGGCCTCGCTGCCGGCGCGCCGGCCGTGGCCAGGGAAGACATCGTCCTTGCCCTTGGCGCCCAGTTGCTCTTGCCACTTGTAGAGCTGGTTGCGCCGGATGCCGAGTTCCCGGGCCACCTCAGCGGCGGACTTGTTGCCGCGTTCCATGAGCCGCACGGCCTCCAGTTTGAATTCCTTGGTGAACGACAGACGCTTCTTCATCGGACAGCCTCCTTTAGGCATTATGTGCCTATTGGGGTGTCCGTGAAATCGGGTACGCCTCAGAGTTGTTGAAAGCCATGCCAAACGCAGTGATCATTCCCCCGCCTGCGCCCAAGGTGAGACAAGATTCATGACACGCGACGCCGGCGGACTGGTCAACAACGCCCAAGGCGTCAAGAACAAATACACCTACGACTGCTTAAAGTGCCTCGACGACGACAAGTTCGAACAACGCGCCTTTGCGGAAGCCGGCAACAACGTTCGCACCCAGCACCGATCGGATTATTTTACAGCGGCGAGTTTGCCGATGGCTTCGAGTATGCCGCGCATCAGGTCGAGCGGGGCGGGCGGGCAGCCGCGGATGACGGCGTCCACCGGGATGACGTTCGACACCGCACCGCAGGACGCGTAGCTCACGCCGAACTCGCCGCCGTTCGCGCCGCATTCGCCCACCGCGATCACCAGTTTGGGGTCGGGCGTGGCTTCCCAGGTGCGACGCAGCGCCGCCTGCATGTGGCGCGACACCGGACCGGTGACCAGCAGCATATCGGCGTGGCGCGGGCTGGCGACGAAATGCACGCCGTAGCGTTCGATGCCGTAGTAGGGGTTGTTGAGTGCGTGGATCTCAAGCTCGCAGCCGTTGCAGGAACCGGCATCCACCTCGCGAATGGCGAGGCTGCCGCCGAACAAGGCGCCGACCGCCGCCTTGAGGCGCTCGCCGGCCTGCTGCAGGGCCGGTTCGCCGGAACGTGGCAGGGCCTCGGTGAGAATGCCGGTGCGTTGGATCTTGGAAAGGATTCTTAGCATAAGATTTCTTTAGCCACAGATGAACACAGATTAATGCAGATGTAAAACCTCGCCATATGTTGTTTATCTGTATTCATCTGCGTTCATCTGTGGCTCAAAAATATTTTACAGATCACTTCCCGAATAGGACCCGTTTACGGATTTGTTGCACACCGGGAAGTCCGGCACGATGTTGTCGTGGACAAGATGTTCCAGTGCCGGCCAGTTGAGCCAGCTTGGATCGCGCGGGTAGTAGCGCGCGATGGCGCCGCTCCCGGCGAAGCGTACGTAGGCAAGGATCTCGCCGCGCCAGCCTTCCACCAGACCGAGGCCTTCGGTTCCGGCGGCGGGCACGCGCCAATCGGCGCGGATTTTCCCGCCCGGCAATTCGGTGAGCAGGGTTTCGATCATTTCCAGCGAATCACGGATTTCCTCCACTCGCACCCGCACCCGCGCCGCGACATCACCATATTTGTAGCACGGCACGTGCACATGCAGCCGCTCGTAGGGCGCATACGGCGCATCGCGCCGCAGATCATAGTCCACGCCGCTGGCGCGCCCGACATAGCCCTGGCAACCGAGACTGGCAGCCAGTTCAGGGCTTAAGTACCCGGTTGTGGCCAGCCGGTCTTCGAGCGACGGCAGTTCGTTCTGGATGGTGACGAGCTTGTCGAGTTCCTGGCGCACGATGCGGTTTTGCGCGTGCATGGCCTCGCTGGCCAGGGCGCCGAGATCATTCGCCACGCCGCCGGGTACCACGCGATCCATCATGAAGCGGTGGCCGAAGGCGTCGCGCGACAACCGTTGCCATTCCTCGCGCAGCCGGCCGAACTGGTAGAAGGAAAAACTGAACGACACATCGTTGCAAATGGCGCCGATGTCACCCAGATGATTGGCGATGCGCTCGCGCTCGGCCATGATGGTGCGCAGGAACAGGGCGCGTTCCGGGGCCTCCACGCCCGCCGCCTTTTCCATGGCCATGCAGGCCGCCCAGCTGTGCGCCACGGTGCTGTCGCCGGAGACGCGTGCGGCGAGACGTGCGACACCGTCCGGGTCACGTCCTTCGGCAATTTTCTCGATACCCTTGTGCACGTAACCGAGGCGCTCTTCGAGGTTGAGCACCATTTCGCCCACCGCCTGGAAACGGAAATGCCCGGGCTCGATGATGCCGGCATGCACCGGCCCGACCGGAATCTCGTAGACGCCGGCGCCGTGTGCGAACAGGAACTTGTAGGTATCGTCCGGCGGCGACTGCGCCGGCGGCGTACCGGCCACGGCGAAATCCTTGCGCAGCGGGTACTGGCTGCTTTTCCAGGCGCGGTGACGTGTCCAGCGGCGCGCATCGGGATGATCGCTGAATGCGACGCCAAACATATCCTGGATGTGCCGTTCCGGACGATTCGCGGCTGGGTAGTGTGGAGTGTGGGATGGCAGCGTCGGGCTGGTCCTGGCCACCTGGGTGCACGCCAGCAGGTAACCGGCGTCTTTTTCGAAGCAGGCATGGAGCGCAATGTCACCGTCCTGGTCCTCGCCCCAGCTGGCGACCCAGCGGCAACCCCACTGTTGCGCCTGATGGGCGAGGCGCCCCCAGTCTTCGGCCTGCACACGAATGGCGCGCGCCGGGGCGAATCCGGCGGGCTGCGCTTCATCGTGCCGGATGCCTTCGTCCATGAGACGCCCGAAGAACGGCGTGAGCCAGGCGAGGCGCGTCATAGCGGCGAACTCCCGGCAATGAGCACGGTGGCCTGTTCAAACCACTTCGACAGGAACGCCGGAATGGCCAGACCGAGCCACAACACAATCACCAGATGCAGCATCACGGGAAACATGTTGGCCTGGACTGGTTTCTGGTCTTCGGGCGGTTCACCGTACACCATCGGGTGAATATGCCGAAACAGGCCGGCGAAGGCGATGCCGAGACCGACGAGCAGCGGCAAGGTGAGCCACGGCCAGGTTTTCATGGTGGCGGTGAGTACCAGGAACTCGCTCATGAACACGCCGAACGGCGGGAAGCCGGCGATGGCGACCGTGCCGATCAACAGCCCCCAGCCGATCATGGGCTGGGTGCGGATCAGGCCGCGAATGTGTTCGATGCGCTGGGTGCCGGCGAGTTGCGCGGCATGCCCGACGGTGACGAAGATCGCCGACTTGGTCAGCGAGTGCACGGTCATGTGCAGCAATGCGCCGAAGGTAGCGAGCGGACCACCGATGCCGAAGGCGAAGGTCATGAACCCCATGTGTTCGATGGACGAGTAGCTGAACATGCGCTTCACGTCGTGCTGGCGATGCAGGAACAGGCCGGCCACCAGGAATGAGAGCAGGCCGAAGCCCATCATCAGGTTGCCGGCGAGGTTCGAATGCAGTGAGCCATCCACCAGCATCTTGACGCGCACCAGCGCGTACAGCGCGACATTCAGCAGCAGACCGGACAGCACCGCCGACATCGGCGTCGGGCCTTCGGAATGTGCATCCGGCAGCCAGGCGTGCAGCGGCACCAGGCCGACCTTGGTGCCGTAGCCGACCAGCAGGAATACGAACGCCAGCGTCAACACCGTGGGGTCGAGACCGGCGGCGTTGGCGTACAGCACGTTCCACAGCAGGGTGTCGTCGCGTTCCGCGCCGAGTTTTTGTTCGGCCGCGAAGTACAGCAGCACCGTGCCGAACAACGCCTGGGCGATGCCGACGCCGCACAGAATAAAATATTTCCATGCCGCCTCGATGGACTCGGGCGTTCGGTAGAGCGACACGAGCATGACGGTCGCCAGGGTTGCAGCCTCCATCGCCACCCACAACAATCCGATGTTGTTGCTGGATAACGCCAGCAGCATGGCAAACATGAAGCCCTGATACATCGAGTGGTACAGGCGCATGCGCCGCTGGCCCAGGCGGCCACGATCCACCTCGTGCTGCATGTACGGGCGCGAAAAGATTGCGGTGGTCAGGCCGACGAACGCGGTCAGCACCACCAGATAGACATTGAAGGCATCGATGTAGAACAGCTTGTTGGCGCTGAGCAGCGGGCCGGTCTCGTACACACTGAACGCCATGGGCAGCGAGAAGGCCAGCGTCATGGCGCTCACCGCAACATTCAACCAGCCGCCGGACGGCCGGTGACCGATGACCGCCAGCAGGACGCCGCCGGCCAGCGGCACGAGCAGAATGATTTCCAGAAGGTTCATTCGTTCCTTTCCGACAGGCGGTTCATGCGATCGACATCGAGCGAATCGATGGACGCGCGGATCTGAAAGAAGAACACGCCGAACAGCACCATGGCCACCAGCACGTCGAAGGCAATGCCGAGCTCGACGATCATCGGCATGCCGTAGGTGGACACGACGGCGGCGAAGAACAACCCGTTCTCGATCGACATGAAGCCGACCACCTGTGCGACCGCCTTGCTGCGCGACACCATCAACAGCATGCCGAGCAGGATCACGGCCATGCTCACGGCGATGGTGTTGCGCGTGACCAGCGTGGACAGGTGCACGATCGGCGTGGCGACGTAGTAGCTGAAGATCACCAGCATCGCGCCAGCCACCAGCATCATCGACGGATGCCGGATCGGTTCGACCTCATGCAGGATGTTGAGCCTGGCGCTCAGGCGGTGCAGCATCCAAGGTATGAGCAGTGCCTTGAGGCCAAGGGTGAGCAGTGCCGATATATAGAGATGCGGGTGATTCGACACCAGCGCCACGAGAGCGGTGACAACGGCCAGCAGGGCGCCCTGCCAGGCGAAGGCGAAGATCAGCGGCCGGATGCGCGCCGTGGCGAGCATCATGAACGACGTGAACAACACGAGTGCCGCCGCGACCAGTAGTGCCTGATGGTAGAGCGAAAGACCGGCGAGGTTCATATTATTTTAGCCACAGATGCACACAGATATACTCGGATTTCTACCCATTGTTGATGATGCGCTGAATCTGGACACGCGGATTCCCGAAGTTGACCAGGAGACACAGGCCCAGCCCCGTGGCTCTCAGGTAGTTCAGGCATTGCGCCATGTGTGCCTTGTCCAGGTTTGCTGCCGCCTTGATTTCCACCAGCACCGTCTCCTCAACGATCAGGTCTGCGATATATTCGCCCACCAGTACATTGTCATAGTGAACAGCCAGGCGCTTCTGCTGTTCAGCCTTCATGCCTGCCTTGCGAAGCTCATGCGACAGAGCATTCTCGTATACCTTCTCCAGAAAACCACATCCCATACTGTTGGCGACAGTAAACGCACCGCCAATGATTCTCTCTGTCACTTCATTCAGCTCTTGCGCCATGGCACTCCTTTGCCTTTCGCTGTTTATCTGAATTCATCCGTGTTCATCTGTGGCTAAAGTAGTTAAGCCCCTGTTTCAAGAATCACATGCGTCAACATGCCGAGCAGCGCGAGCAGGAACGCAAAACCCAGGAACTGCGGCACGCGAAACAGGCGCATTTTGGCCATGACGGTTTCCCATACCACGAGCAGGATCGCGATCAGGGCAAGCTTGGCGGTGATGGCCACCACGCCCCAGGCGAGCGCGAGGGCGGTGAACTCCTCGGCGATACCCCATGGCCAGAAGATGTTGGCGATCAGCACGGCATAGATCATGAGTTTGATCTGACTCGCCCATTCGATGAGCGCCAGGTGCCGGGCGCTGTATTCGAGGATCATGGCTTCATGCAGCATGGTGAGCTCAAGATGTGTCGCCGGATTGTCCACCGGGATGCGACCGGTCTCGGCCACCGCCACCATGGCCAGCGCCAACAGTGCGAACAGCAGTGACGGCCGTAAAACCAGGCCGGCATGCAGATTGTGCTCGATCATCACCGACAGGTTCGTGGTGGAAGCGACCATGGCCAGCGTGAACACCGCCATGAGCATGGCCGGCTCGGCGAGTGAGGCGACGGTCATTTCGCGCGACGCACCCATGCCGCCGAACGCTGTGCCGATGTCCATGCCGGCGAGCGCCAGGAAGAAGCGCGCCAGCGCAAAAAAACCGACCAGTACGATCACGTCGGCGATGGCCGCAGTCGGCAGGTGCGCCGCGACCAGCGGCACCACTGAGGCCGCCAGGACGAACGCACCGAACACGACGTAGGGTGCAGCAAGAAACAGCCACGACGCGTTCTCCGCCAGCACCACGTCCTTGCGAAAGAGTTTCGCCAGATCGCGGTACGGCTGAAAGAGCGACGGAGCGGCGCGGTTCTGCATGTGGCACTTGACGCGTTTCACCCAGCCGGCGAGCAGCGGCGCGGCGGCGATGAACAACAGCATCTGGATCAGCGCCAGTGCCCAGGCCAGGATCGAATCAGGTTCCGCATTCATGTGACGATCCAGAGCAGCAGCAGCAGCGTGGCAAACGAATACATCAGATAGGTGCGAATGTGTCCGGAATGCAGGAGGCCGATGTGGCGCGCACCGGTCAGGACCAGACGGCCGATGGGTTCATACAGCTTGAGCCATGACCAGTCTGCGATGTGCAGTTGATGACGGACGCCGCTGACCAGCGAGGCGGGCGCGCTGGCGTACGTCACGTCCACCTGTTCCTGCACCTTCCATACGCCGGCAAACACGCGCCGGATCGGCTGGGCGAAGGCGGTAGCGGTGTATTGCATGCGCGCATTGAGCGAGCCGAAGCCGCAGTCCCAGGGGGCGCTGCGCCGGATCAGGCTGGCGTTGCGCCGCAACAGCACGCGACCGACGATGAAGGTGATAGCGATGGCCGCGAGTACCAGCGGCGCCGAGTACGAGGCCACGTCCGCCGACACCGGCGTGAGCCACAGCCAGCCGTGCGCGGTGAGATTGGGTGACACTTGACCGAGCAGTAACTGCGGCACGGCGTCGAGCACACCGATGACCGTGGTCGGCAGAATGCCGAGCACCAGGCAGAGCACCGCAAGCATGCCCATGCCGATCAACATGCCGGCCGGCACCTCACGCGCATGCGCCACGTGGCGCGAGCGCGGCCGCCCGAGGAAGGCCACGCCGTAGGCCTTGACGAAGCAGGCGGCGGTCAGGGCGGTGGCGAGGGCGAGCAGGGCGGCGGTGACTGGGATGAGGGTGCGTAATACGCCGTTCTCCAGTTGCGGCGCCTGCAACGCCGCCTGCAACGTCAACCATTCCGAGACAAACCCGTTGAACGGCGGCAACGCCGAGATCGCGGTACACCCCACGAGGAAAAACGCCGCGGTCCACGGCATGCGGTGGATGAGACCGCCCAGGTGATCGAGATCGCGCTCGTGCGTGCGGTACAGTACCGCCCCGGCCCCGAGGAACAGGAGCGCCTTGAATACCGCGTGGTTGAGGGTGTGATAGAGCGCCGCCACTAGCCCCAGCGTCCCCAGCATCTCGTGCCCGGTGCCGAGAAAGATCATCGAGAGCCCGAGGCCCATTAATATGATGCCGATGTTTTCGATGGAGTGATAGGCGAGCAGGCGCTTCAGGTCATGCTGCATGAGCGCGTACAGCACCCCGAGCAGCGCCGAGGCGCCGCCGGCGAGCAGCACCACCACGCCCCATTCCCACTGGATATGGCCGATGAGGTCATAGGTCAGGCGTACGATGCCGTAGATGCCCATTTTGATCATGGCTCCGCTCATGAGTGCCGAGATGTGCGCGGGTGCGACCGGATGCGCCTCCGGCAACCAGGCATGCAGCGGCACCAGGCCGGCCTTCATGCCGAAGCCGAAGAACGCGAGTGCAAAGGCGATCGAGGCCCACAGCGGCGAGAGCGTCGCGGTGCGCATGGCATCGAAGGTGAAATCGGCGCCAAAACCGCAGCCGGTGCATCCCTGCACCACGGCCCTCGCCCCGGTCCCATCGGCGAAGCTGGCCAGTACGCCGAAGCCGAGCAAGATGGCGAGGGCACCGACATGCGCCATGAGCAGATACAGAAAACCGGCGCGCCGGTTGGCGGCGTTTTGATGCTGGTACGTGACAAGGAAATAACTCGATACCGACATGAGTTCCCAGGCCACCATGAACGCGAACGCATCGTCGGCCAGCAGCACCAGCAGCATGCCGGCGGCGAACAGGCCGGTAAACAGACCGAGTACCGGAAGCGGCTGCTTGCTGCCCTTGAACTCGCGCACGTAGGCCGGGCCGTAGAAGCTGACTGCGATCAGCAGCAGTCCGACGACGGCGAAGAAGAAGCCGGATAGTGCATCCAGACGCAGGTGCCAGTGCAACCACGGCAGACCGAGCGGGAGCAGTTGGGTAAGTTTGAGGCTATCGAGCAATGCCCATCCACCGGCTGTGACGGCGGCCGTGCCGCTCACGCCGAGCAGCAGGAATGGCAGGGTGCGGGCGAAGACGTTACGGCGGAAATCCGCGCCGAGCGCGATCACCGCGGAGGCGAGTGCGGCGATCACCGCCAGATAGGCAATGCTCAGTGCCAACGGCGTTTAGCCTCTTAATAAATTATTTAGGCCACAGATGAACACAGATTGATAAACAGCAAAACAAGTGAAGGTTCCGGTTTTTATCTGCGTTCATCTGTGTTCATCTGCGGCTGAAATATTAATAATTAATACAGATCGGCAACTCGCCGCGGGTCATGTGCCCGGCTCGCGAGAGACTGAGAGGTTCCCCACAACGTGGTGACGAAATGCTAGGTTTTTCGCGGTTTTTTGTCAATTCTTGGCGAGGTGTCCGCTTTCGTTTCCGGCTCGGCTGGCATGGGGCGGACGCGCGCCAGCTGTACCGAGGTGCCGCGCGTGCGCACCACGTCCACCTGATAGCTGTTCAGTCGCAGGCTGGTGCCGGGCTCCGGCAGGTTTTCGAGATACTCCGTGATCAGGCCGTTCAGGGTCTTGGGGCCGGTGGTCGGCAGGTCCCAGTCGAGGCGGCGGTTCAAGTCGCGCAGGGTGACGCTGCCGTGCACCAGAAAGCTGCCGTCCGCCTGCGGCTGGATTTCCTCGGTGAGCGCCGTTCCCGGCGTGGTGAAGTCGCCGACGATTTCTTCCAGGATTTCCTCCAGGGTCACGAGACCGAGAATATCGCCGTAGCCGTCGACCACCAGCGCCATGCGCCGCCGGTTGGCGCGAAAGTTGAGGAGCGCGGTGCTGAGCGGCGTGCCCTGCGGAATAAAATACGGTTCGACGATCAGCGGCATGAAGGTGTCGCGGCTGAAGACGCCGCTGTGCATGAGGCGCATCACCCTGCGCAGGTGCACCAGACCGGCGATATCGTCGAGGCTGCCGCGGTACACCGGCAGACGCGTGTAGCGGCTGGTGCCGAGCTTGGCGGCAATTTCGTCCCAGTCGTCTTCCAGGTCGATGCCTTCAATCTCGCCGCGCGGCACCATCACATCGTCCACCGACAGCTTCTCGAGTTCGAGAATCGCGAGCAGCATGCTCAGGTGAGTCTCGGGCATGAGCACGCCGGCTTCCATCACCAGGGTCTTGAACTCCTCGGCGGAAAGTTTCTCCGCCGCGCCGGCCTGTACCCGCACGCCGAGCAGCCACAACAGACCGTTGGCGATCCCATTGACGATCCACACCACCGGGTAGCTGAGCTTGAGCAGCGGACGCAGTATGAAGGCGCTGGGGTAGGCGATGCGCTCCGGGCGCAGCGCGGCGAGGGTCTTGGGCGCGAGGTCGGTGAGGATCAGCACCACGAGCGTGATGATGACGGTGGCGATGCCGATTGCACTCTCTTTCTCGCCCCACACGCGGATGACGGTGACGGTGGTGAGCGCCGAGAACAAGGCGTTGACCGAGTTGCTGCCGAGCAGGATGACGCCGATCAGCCGGTCCGGGCGTTCCAGCAGATTGGCGGCGATGCGCGCGCCACGGTGGCCGGACTCGGCCTGATGGCGCAGGCGATAGCGGTTGAGGGTAACAAGGCTGATCTCGGCGGCCGAGAAGAACGCGGACAGCAAGACCAGAAAGATCAGGGCGCCAATCAGCGCGCTGAGCGGAATATTTTCCACGGTGCGGTTTTAAGGTTTGGGAGATACCTTCATGCTAACACGCTAGCGATACGCCGCGAAAACAGCAGCTCGCCGCACGCTCAGCCGGCTGGCTTGACCTGACAAACCACGTTCAGCGGGCAATCGGCCTCATGGTTGTTGCCGATTTGCTTCCAGGCGTAATCGAGCGTGAGATCGTCGGTGCGGAAGAAGCGCCCGGCGCCGAGCTTGGCGTGCAGACCGGTGTGCTCAAAAACCTCCAGCACCTGTTTTTCAGTCCGGTAAACAAGAGCGTAATCCCGACCTTCTCCAGGCGCTCCGCCAGATGTGTAATCATTTCCTCGCCGTTGGCATCGATTTGGTTGATGCCGTCTCCGACCAGAATCATGTAGCGCAGGCCTGCTCGTAAGGCGACGCGCTCCAGCACCTTGTCCTCGAAGTAGCTGGTATTGGCGAAGTACAGCGAGCCGTCGAACATGCCCACGGGAATGTCGGTCAAATCTTGTCTGCCTCCCTGGGTTCGAATAAGATGGCATTAGTAAACGCTTTATCCATCCATTGTCTTTACCAGAGTGGTGACGGTGCGTTAAGTGAAACAACCCAAACGCAAAAGACGAAGAATACTAGCCGGCTCCACCACCCGAATGTGGTTGATCGGCCGTCAGATGAACCGGCGGCTGAAAGCGGACCCCGAGCTGCGCCGCCGCTTCTTCCTGTTCGGTCTCTCCTCCATTGCCCTGTATACGCTGTTCTTCCTGTATTCGCAGGAGCTTCTGGTCATCTCCTCCCGCACCGACGGCGCGTATTTCCTGCTGCCGGTTGTGATCGTGCTGCTGTTCTCGTTCGTGCACGGTGGCTTCACCAACTATTTCTGGCGCGCGCTCGGCGTGCGCAGCAAGATGGCCATGGGGAAGCGCTGATATGGGCGAACTCGATATCGCTCCGCATTTCATAGAGTTACACGGCGCCAACGTGTTGTTCTTGTTCCTCGTCGGCTTCGTCGGCGGCTTGGTCAGCGGTTTTATCGGCTCCGGGGGTGCATTCGTGCTCACGCCGGCGATGATGAGCCTGGGAGTGAGCGGCGTTGTGGCGGTGGCGAGCAACATCTGCCACAAGTTTCCCAAAGCCATGGTAGGCGCCGTCAAGCGCCATAAATACGGCCAGGTAGACATCAAGCTGGGATTGGTCATGGCGGCCGCGGCGGCCGTGGGTGTGTGGTTCGGCGCCGATATTCAACACCGCGTTCACCAGGCCTACGGCCATGCCGGTTCGAGTCTGTATGTAAGCACATTCTTTGTGCTTGTGCTGTTCATCGTCGGCGGTTTTGTCGCGCATGACGTGTGGAGAATGATCAGGACCGGATCGAAGCACGTGGAGGAGGAACGTGCCAGCCGCCTGGCGCGCTGGATCCAGTCGGTCGAGATTCCCGGCACCATGATGTATTTCAAGATCGCCAAGGTACGGGTTTCTTTCCTGTTCATTTTGCCGCTGGGTGTCGCGACCGGCATGTTGGCCGCGACCATCGCTGTGGGCGGCTTCATCGGCGTGCCTGCCATGATCTACGTGCTCGGCGTGCATTCGCTGGTGGCGAGCGCGACCGAGCTCGTTATCGCCTTCGTCATGGGCATGGGCGGCGCCATCAAGTACGCCTTGCACGGGCTGGTGGACATCCGCCTGGCATTGATCATCCTCGCCGGCTCGCTTTTCGGTATCCAACTCGGCGCCATCGGCACAACCTACGTGAAGCCCTACATCATCAAGCTGGTGATGGCGGTGATTATGCTGATTGTGGCGGTAAGTCGTATTGTTGAAATACCGAACTACCTTACGGAACTGAATATCTTGCACCTCGAGCCCCGCACCATGGGGTTTCTGCATGGCGCGAGCTTCGCGCTCATGATCATGGCGCTCATGATCGGCGCGTTCATCATTATCGGCGCCATGGTGCGCGGACATCGGGAACACAAGCTGAGCCTCAAGGCAGCGGAACAGGCGCCGGAATAGCTCGCCCGGCTTTTCGCTAGTCCGTGGATTTAAGCTGGCAGACGATGTTGAGCGGGCAATCGGTTTCGTGGTCGTTGCCGAGTTTGTTCCAGGAATAGTCGAGCGCCTGGTCCTCGGTGCGGAAGAAGCGGCCGGCGCCGATGCGTGCGTACAGGCCGGTGCGCGTAAGCACGTCCAACACCTGCGTCTTGAGGCCGGTGAACAGCACCTGGATGCCGGCCTTGTCGAGACGTTCGGTGAGGTGCGCGAGCATCTCCTCGCCGGTGGCGTCCACCTGATTGATGCCGTCGCCGACCACGATCACGTACTTGAGGTTCGGGCGCAGTGCCACGCGTTCCATGACCTTGTCCTCGAAATACGAGGTGTTGGCGAAGTACAGCGAGCCGTCGAAGCGCACCACCGAGATGCTCTCGCAGGTCCGGAGGCCGAACAGATCGGCGTCGCGCAGCGTGCCGTCGGCGTGGCGCGCGAGCACCGCGACGCGCGGCTGCATGGTGCGGTACAGGTACAGGATGAGCGCCAGCCCGGCGCCGATCAGGATGCCCTTGTCGAGGTGCGGGGCGAAGGCCAGCGTGAGCACGAAGCTCACCACCGCGACCACGCCGTCCTGCTTGTTGGCCTGCCAGGCGTGCCGCACGGCCTGGACGTTGATCAGGCCTACCACCGCCATCATGATCACCGCCGCCAGGGTCGCCTGCGGCAGGTGGTAGAGCAGCGGCGTGAGCCACAGCAGCGTGACCACCACGATAATCCCGGTCACCACCGACGAGAAGCCGGTGACTGCGCCGGCGCCGATGTTCACCGCCGAACGTGAGAACGAGCCCGAGGTCGGGTAGCTCTGCGACAGGCTGCCGACGATGTTACCGATGCCCTGGCCGATCAGCTCCTGGTTGGCGTCCAGTTTCTGGCGGGTCTTGGTGGCCATGGCCTTGGCGATCG
>CAYJBG010000014.1:0-26055 GCA_964368085.1 uncultured Acidiferrobacterales bacterium
AGGCCTATCTCAATGCCCTCGACAAGCTGGTGATGTCGGCGGAACGCGCGCATCCGCAGGCTGGCACCCCAATCTAAATGTAGATGTCCACCAACTCCCCCTCTCCCTTTGGGAGAGGGCAAGGGGTGAGGGCTTCATCTTGTGTTCACCAACTCCCCCTCTCCCAGAGTGAAGAAGTGCGCGCTCAGCGCGCCTCGGCTCGCCTCGACCGAAATATGGATTCTCACCAACTTCCCCTCTCCCTCTGGGAGAGGGCAAAGGGTGAGGGCCCTCTGGGAGAGGGAATGAGGGTGAGGGCGGGAGAGGGCAAGGGGTGAGGGCAACCGACGTTCACCAACTCTCCCTCTCCCGCATCCCTCATCCCCATCCCTTCTTCCGGATGGGGGAAGGGGGCGAGCCGTGGCGCGTGTGTGCGCGCACTCTTTCACCCGGGGAGCGGGCGGACCGTCAACTACTCCCCGTGTTCCACGCAGTTGACTACAATAGGTTTATCGATACCGCCGCGCTGGCGGCGAAAGGGTAAATGGGGCAGGCATGTCACTCAAAACCGAAAACCTGGCCATTGTGCTGACGGACATCGCCGGCTACACCGAGGCGACCCAAAGTCAGAGCCGGCAGGATAACGCCCGGCTGCTCGCCACCCACAATCGCATCCTCTATCCGATTATCAGGCGCTACAAGGGCCGGCACGTGAAGAGCATCGGCGATGCGCTGCTGCTGGTGTTTCGCTCGCCGACCGACGCCATGCTGTGCGCCATGGCCATGCAGGACGCGTTGTTTGAGTTCAACCGCAACAACACGAAGGAGCGGCAGATTCATATCCGCGTGGCCGCGAGCCTCGGTGAGGTGCGCGTGACACGCCACGATGTGTTCGGCGAAGCGATCAACGTCACCAGCCGCATCGAGAGCATCACGCCGGTGGATGAGATCTACATGAGCGAGGCGGTGTACATGGCCATGAACAAGGCCGAGGTGCCGTCTCAGGAAGTTGGCCGGCGCGAGCTTAAGGGCATCTCCGGCTCAATTCGCATTTTCAATATCCCGCGTTTCTCCACCCCACGGCTTGTGCCGCAGGATGTGATGGCGGCCGAAGACATGAGCGATCTTGTCTATCCCTACGGCGGCACCCATCTTGTCGGGGCCGGTATGGAGGGCGGCTGGCGCGCGCTCTTCGGCGCATCCGCATCGATGGGGTGGGTCGCAAAGTGGGTGCTGGCGGGCCTGGTGCTGATACCGCTCAGCCTGCTGGCCGTGGTGTACGCGCCGGCGCTGTTCAGCGGAAAATCCGGTGCAAAGCCGGCCGGGACCGCAAAAGTGACGAACATGCCGGCGGCCGAATCTCCATATCCCTACCAGCCGCAGTTCACGACCAGTGAACCGAAACCGGTCGTGAAACCAGAGACGAAGCCCGCCACCGCCGTGACCCCAGAGCCGAGGAAGACCGGCACGCCAGCGTCTGCACCAGCGGCGCAGAAATATGAACCGGAGTTCAAGGTAAGCGACCCCGAGACCAGGCGGCCCGCAGCGGGCAGCAGCTACACCCGGATCAGCGACGCCAAGAAGGCGCTCAATGAAAAAAAGATTAGCAAGGATGAGTACAAGAAGGCCGTAAGTCGCCTGGAAAGCGATATGAAAAAGGAAATCGATCAGGCCAAGCGCGACCTCAAGGCCGACAAGATCAACAAGAAAGAATACAAAGATCGCGTCGAGGCGATCGAGAAAAAATACAAGTAGGTCGGCCTAAGGCCTGGCCTACAGGATCTCCGGGCACGTCGTCATGGGCTCCACAAACACAATGAAGAACCGTAGGGTGGGGCCTGCCCCACCAAGCACGCACAACGAATGCTCCGTAGGACGGGTGCGCGTATTAAGTTCGGTGGGGCAGGGCCCCACCCTACGAACCATGACCATTCTGGACGATAGTGCTACGGTTTCACTCACGTCACCTAAACTGAATGAAGCACTAGGTTAGCGACATGCAATCCACGGAAGCAGCGCGCCGCCAGTATCTCGATGCCATGGGTATCGCCCTGTGGGAACGGCGCGCGCCGTTGTCCGCGGCGGTTGCCGATGCGCGTGTCGTCAAGCTTCCCGGAACCATCGCACCGGTCGTCATCGCACCGCCAGCGGGCGCGGGCCCCGACTGGACGGTGCTCGAAGCGGCGGTGCGCGGCTGCACCAAATGTCCACTGCATGCCACGCGCACCCAAACCGTGTTCGGCGCCGGCAATCGCCGCGCCCAGTGGATGTTCGTGGGCGAGGCCCCGGGCGCCGACGAAGATCGCGTGGGCGAGCCGTTCGTGGGGCGCGCCGGGCAGTTGCTCAATGCCATGATCGCGGCGCTTGGACTCAAGCGCGAAGACGTGTATATCGCCAATGTCTTGAAATGCCGTCCTCCCAACAACCGCGACCCGCAGCCCGGCGAGGTCGAGCAGTGCGAGTCGCATCTCATTCGTCAGATCGAACTCATCCAGCCGAAACTTATCGTCGCACTCGGCCGGCATGCGGCGCACAGTCTGCTCAAGACCGATCTGGCGCTCGCGCGTCTGCGCGGCCAGCGTCTGAACTACCAGAACATCCCGCTGGTCGTCACCTACCATCCTGCCTATCTGCTGCGCACGCCGTCCGACAAACGCAAGGTGTGGGAAGACCTGCGCCGCGCCCGCGCCATCCTGCTGGAGACAGCCACGGCATGAGTGCGGTGCTACGCGACACGCTCCCGCTGCTGCGCGCCATGCAGGAGGCGGACGTGCCCGCGGTCATGGCGATCGAGCGCGTCGCCTACGAGTACCCGTGGGCCGAAGGCGTCCTGCGCGACTGCTTCAAGTTCGGCTATGTCTGCAAGGTGTACGAGTCACGCACCGGCATCATCGGCTACGGCATCATCTCGATCGGCGCCGGCGAGTGCCATTTTCTCAACATCTGCATCGCACCGCCGCACCAGCAGCGCGGCCACGGCGCGCGCCTGGTGGCACAGTTGCTGGAGATCGCGCGCGCGGCACAGGTTCGCACGGCG
This sequence comes from uncultured Acidiferrobacterales bacterium, assembly GCA_964368085.1. Classification (GTDB taxonomy): domain Bacteria; phylum Pseudomonadota; class Gammaproteobacteria; order Acidiferrobacterales; family UBA6901; genus UBA6901. Next base: position 3,017 of record CAYJBG010000014.1, read on the forward strand.
TTGCTCGAAGTGCGCGCGTCGAATATCGCCGCGTTCCGCCTCTACCACAAGCTGGGTTTCAACGAGATCGGCGCGCGCAAGGCCTACTACCCGGCGCGCGCCGGGCGCGAAGACGCGCTGGTGCTGGCGCGCGAACTGTAGCGGCAACGGTCAATCAGCAGGACCCTCTCCCTCTGTACCGCATCTTGCCGTTATTCTTCGTAGGGTGCGCTTGCGCACCCTATGTATTCTGCGTGCAACAGTCCGATAGGGTGAGCACGTTGTTTGTGCCCACGCGTTTCGGCCTAATTTTTCCATCCGGTCGTCCTGCAAACAGGACAGGAACAGGCATGAAAACCCCTCCACGGGTAGTGCTAGAATCGCCGGCATGGTGAAATCCGGCGTATGAATCAGGATATTATCGCGGCGCTCAAGGCCGGCGCGACCCTGGTTACCGCCAGTCAGCGCCTCGCGCGTCATCTCGCCGCCGGCTACGGCGCCGTGCGGCAGGCGCAAGGTGCCGCGGTCTGGGAAGCGCCCGACATCCTGCCGTGGCATCAGTGGCTGGAGCGCTTCTGGCTCGAAAGCTTTGGGCTGCTCGATGCGGACACGCCGCAACTGCTGCTCAGCGATTTTCAGGAGTTGACGCTGTGGGAGGAGGCCATCCACGCCGCCGACAGCGAAAACCCGCTCCTGCAAGTGCCGTCCGCGGCGCGCAGCGCGCGCGACGCCTGGCAACTGCTGCACGCCTGGAAACTGGCCATCCCGCGCTCCCAGGAATCATCAAGCGAAGATGTCAGCGCGTTCGCGCGCTGGGCCAAGGCCTATACGCAGCGCTGCATCGCTGGCCAGTGGCTGGACAGCGCACGCCTGCCGGATGCGGTGCGCAACGCCATCGTCGCCGGACGGTTCGCGCCGCCACGCGCCCTGATCCTTGCCGGTTTCGATGAACTCACCCCGCAGCAGGAAGAATTTCTGAACGCCGCGCGTGCTGCTGGCGCAACGATCACCTCGCTCACGCCCGGCGATCAGACGAAGCGCGTGACGCGTGTCGGCTACGACGACCGCCGGGCCGAAATTCACGCGGCCGCCGCTTGGGCGCGTGCCATGCTTGAATCCGGACAGACGCGCATCGGTGTCGTGGTGCCGGATCTGTCCGCACAGCGCGCCACCGTTGTGCGCCTGTTCGATGAAGCGCTGCTGCCGTCGGCACTCTTGCCCGGCGCAGACAGTGTGCGCCCTTATAACGTGTCGCTCGGCGAACCGCTGGCAGCCTGGCCGGTGATCCATGCGGCGCTGCTCGTGCTCGAATTCGGCACCGGTTCGTTGCCGGTGGCGCGCCTCGGTACGTTGTTGCGTTCAACATTTCTCGCCGGGGCAACGAACGAAGCCAGCGCGCGCGCCCAGCTCGATGCGCTGTTGCGTCAGGACGGTGAAGATACGGTATCCATCTCGGCGCTGCTGCGGCGTATGGTCACGGCGCTGGCCAGGCCGCAGTCGGCGGCGCCACAACTGAATGTCCAGCTACGTGCCTGGCGCGATGCCATTCCGGCACGCTCGACGCGCCTCCCGCCCAGCACTTGGTCGGAACAGTACGCGAAGTTGTTGCAACTCAGCGGCTGGCCGGGCGACGGCCCGCTCGACAGCGACAGCCATCAGACAGTCATGGCGTGGCGCGAATTGCTCGCGGCCTTCGCCGCGCAGGATGTGGTGAGCGCGCAGCACAACTACACCGAGGCACTCTCGACCTTGCGGCGCATGGCCGGTGAGCGCGTGTTCCAGCCGCAGACCCCGGCCGCGCCGGTGCAGGTGCTGGGGTTGCTGGAAGCCAGTGGCCTCGACTTCGACAGCCTCTGGGTCATGGGACTGGATGACGAAAGCTGGCCACCCAGCCCGCGCCCCAATCCGTTCCTGCCGCTAGTGAATGAAGCCTCATTCACTCAACGCACGCGCGGCGTGCCGCACGCTTCAGCCGAGCGCGAACTGGAATTCGCGCGCCGCCTGACCGAACGGCTCGCGGCCAGTGCCGGCAATGTGGTGTTCAGTCATCCCCTGAATGCCGGCGACGAAAAGCGCCGCGCCAGTCCGCTGCTGCAATCCTTCCCCGAGCTCCTGCCCGGCGACCTGCCCGCGGCGAACACCGGCCTCGCAAGCCAGCTGTTCGCCGCGCGCAATATTGAAACGCTCAGCGACGAACAGGCCCCGGCGCTGACGCCGGGCAGCGCAGTGAAAGGCGGCACGCGCCTGTTTCAGTATCAGGCCGCCTGCCCGTTCCGCGCCTTCGCCACCCTGCGGCTGGACGCGCGCGCGCCGGAGGAGCCGGAACCCGGGCTCGACGCCAAGGCACGCGGCATGTTGCTGCATGCCGCGCTCGAAGCGTTGTGGAACACGCTCGGCAGTCACGCCGCACTGTGCGGCATGGCGGAAGCAGTACTCATGAAAGCTATCGGTGCGGCGGTGTACGTGGCGCTGGAAGAACTGGCGCGCGACCGTAGCCAGACGCTCACCGGCCGCTTCCGCGAAATCGAAACGCAGCGCCTCACGCGTTTGTTGCGTACCTGGCTGGAAGAAGAGAAGGCGCGCGCGCCGTTCCGGGTTGTGGCCGCCGAACAGAAAACAAGCATCGAACTTGGCGGCCTCGTGGTCGAGGGCCGCATGGACCGCGTGGACGAACTGGAAGACGGAACGCGTGTCATTCTGGATTACAAATCCGGCAAGACCAATATAAGAAGTTGGGAAGGCGAGCGCCCGGACGAACCGCAGTTGCCGCTCTATGCCGTCGACATGCGCCAGCGCCAGCCGGTCGCGGCGGCATTGTTCGCACAGCTGCGCACTGGCGATCTTGGCTTCAACGGCCTCGCGTCCCGCATCGGCATCGCGCCCAAGGTAAAACCCGTTGGCGATACCGAAGCAGAATGGCACGCGCAACTGGATACCTGGCAAACAACCCTCACGACTCTGGCCGAGGCCTATCGCGCCGGCGACGCACGCGTCGACCCCAAAGAATTCCCGCGCACCTGTGAACACTGCGGTTTGCAGGCACTATGCCGCGTGCACGAGCGCCACCCCGATGTAGTCGAGGAAGAAAGCGGAGGCGAGGCCAATGACTGATCGCCTCGCCGCTGACGCTGCCGCCCGCCAGCGCGCGCTCGATCCGCACACCTCGTTCATCGTGCAGGCCCCGGCCGGCTCGGGCAAAACCGAATTACTTACACAACGCTATCTGGTGCTGCTGGCGCAAGCCACGCACCCGGAAGAAGTGGTGGCCATCACTTTCACGCGCAAGGCGGCTAACGAAATGCGCGAGCGCGTGCTCGGCGCTCTGGACGCGGCGCGCAACACGCCGCGTCCGGAGAGTGCGCACAAGGCCAGCACCTGGGACCTGGCACGCACCGTCATCGAGCGCGACATCGCGTTCGCCTGGCAGCTCGTCGCCAACCCGAGCCGCCTGCGCATACACACCATCGATTCGTTCTGTGCCTCGCTCGCCCGGCAAATGCCTTATCTGTCGCGCTTCGGCGCGCCGCCGTCGGCCACTGAGGATGCCGAACGCCCGCTGCGCGACACCGCACGCAACACGCTCGCGCACCTGAATGAGAAAGACCAGTGGACAGGGGCGGTCGAGCGCCTGCTGCGCCATCTGGACAACAACCACCCGAAGGCGGTCGATCTCATTTCCCAGATGTTGGCGCGCCGCGACCAGTGGCTGCGTCACCTGGCCGATGGCAGCGACCATGTCGGCCGGCGCGCACGCCTCGAAGCCGCGCTCGCCGCCATTAATCACGCTGCGTTGCAACGTATTACAAAACTGGCCCCGGCCGAGCATTCAAAAGAAATCGCCACGCTGGCGCGCTACGCCAGCAGCCAGCTTAGCGTCCAGCCGGAACACGCGCTGCATGTCTGCGCCACGCTCGCCACTTGGCCGGGCGCCGTGCAGGAGCAGCGCGCCCACTGGCAGGGACTGGCGGCGCTGCTGCTCACCAAGGACGGCGAATGGCGCAAGGCGGTAAACGTAAAAACCGGTTTCCCGGCCAAGGACAAGAACGGCAACAAGGCCGAGAACGCGCAGCGCGAAGACATGAAGCAACGCATGACCGCGCTGCTCGATGCCCTGCGCGGACACGAAGCCTTTCAAGTCGCACTCGCCGAACTGCCGCTGTTGCCGCCGCCGAGCTACGACGAAGCCTCCTGGGAAGTGGTCGAGGCCCTGTGCGACGTGTTGATGCTGGCCGCCGCCGAGTTGAAGCTGGAATTCACCCGCCGCGGCGAAGCCGACTTCACCGAAATCGCCCAAGGCGCCTCGCGCGCCCTCGGCACCACGGAATCGCCTACGGATCTCGCCCTGCATCTCGATTACCGCATTCGTCACCTGTTGGTGGATGAATTTCAGGATACCTCGGTCAGCCAGCATGAATTGCTCGCCAAGCTCACCGCCGGTTGGCAAGCGGGCGACGGCCGCACGCTGTTCGTGGTCGGCGACCCGATGCAGTCCATCTACCGCTTCCGCCAGGCCGAGGTCGGTTTGTATCTGCGCGCGCGCCACGAAGGCATCGGCGGCGTGCACCTCACGCCGCTCGCGCTCACCGTCAACTTCCGCTCACAGCAGGGCATCGTGGAATGGGTGAATACCACCTTCGCGCAGGTGCTGCCGACAGAAGAAAACATCGCCGCCGGCGCTGTGCCTTATGCTCCCGCGGTCGCGCACCATGCACTGGAACCCGGGCTGGCGGTGTACACCCACGCCTTCATCGGCACCGATCCCGATGCCGAGGCGCAGCGCGTGGTCGAGCTGGTCTCGGCCGCGCGCACGCACAATCCCGAAGGCAAGATCGCTATCCTGGTACGCTCACGCGCGCCGCTCGCGCGTATCGCCCCGCGCCTCAAGCAGGCCGGCCACGCCTTCCGCGCGGTCGAGATCGAGCCGCTTGCCGAACGCCCGGTGGTGCAAGACCTGCTGGCGCTCACGCGCGCACTCACCCATCTGGCCGATCGCGCCGCGTGGCTCGCCATCCTGCGCGCCCCATGGTGCGGCCTGACGCTCGCCGATCTTGTGGCTTTAGTTGGTGACGAGCACTCTAAGGACTCCCCAAACAAATCCCCTCTCCCCTCCGCGGGAGAGGGCAAGGGAGAGGGGGAAAAATCAAATCCACCAAACGCGTCCCCTCTCCCTCCGGGAGAGGGCGAGGGTGAGGGCGAACTATCAAATTCGCCCCACGCGCAAGGCTCAGCGAGTATTTGGTCACTCCTGAATGATGACTCCACCTTTCCCCGTCTCAACGACGCAGCACACCAGCGGCTAGTGAACGTGCGCACCGTACTAACCAGCGCACTCGCCATGCGCGGCCGCCACCGCCTGCGCCAAATCGTAGAAGGCGCATGGCTCGCGCTCGGCGGCCCGGCGTGCGTGGACGCGCCCACCGATCTCGAAGACGCGCGCGTATACCTCGACCTGCTCGATGAACTGGAAGAGGGCGGCGACATCACCGACTCCGCGCGCCTCGCCGAACAGGTGAGCGAGCTGTACGCGCTGCCGGATGTCACCGCCAGCGACGCCTTGCAGCTCATGACCATCCACAAGGCCAAGGGCCTGGAATTCGACACCGTCATCCTGCCCGGCCTCGGTAGCCCACCGCGCTACGACGATCCGCCGCTGCTGCGCTGGATGGAAACGCCGCACTCAGGCGGTGCCGGCTACCCGGCTGATTTGTTGCTCGCACCAATCCGCGAAACCGGCGGCGAGCATGATCTCCTGTATAACTATCTCGGCCGCCTGGAGAAAGACAAGAGCCGTTACGAAAGTGGCCGCCTGCTGTATGTCGCCGCCACGCGCGCCAAGCGCGCCTTGCATCTGCTCGGCACGGTCAAGCGTGACAAAGACGACGAGATGAAAGCACCGCCGGCCACGTCACTGCTTGCACTGCTCTGGCCGGTGGTTGAGGAAGAGTTTTCAGCGGCACTGGAACACAACGATGTGCCAGCGACCGCCGCAACGCCCACCACAGCACCCGGCAACCTGCGCCGCCTCGTCGCCGGCTGGCAGGCGCCACCACTACCGCCAGCAGTCGCGTGGGCAGCCGGTGCCGCGCTCCCCGTGCCGGAAGGTAGCCCCGAGGTCGAGTTCGACTGGGCGAGCGAAACCATCCGCCACGTCGGCAGCGTGGTGCACCGCACCTTGCAATTGATCGGGCGCGAAGGCGTGGCGCGCTGGCCGCTGCCACGCATCGAAGCCCTCGCGCCGGGTTTCCGCCTCGCACTCGCGCGCCAGGGCGTGCCGGAAGCGAAACTCGACCAGGCCGTGCAACGCGTGAGTGAGGCCCTGCGCCGCACGCTGAGTGATGCCAAAGGCGCTTGGCTGTTCGACCCGCAGCACCGCGAAGCCAAAAGCGAATACGCGCTCACGCTCATCGAACACGGCAAGCCGGTCACATCGATCATGGACCGCAGCTTCGTGGATGCCAGCGGCATCCGCTGGATCATCGACTACAAGACCAGCACCCACGAGGGTGGGGGGCTGGATGCCTTTCTGGATCGGGAGCAGGTGCGTTATCGCGGGCAGTTGGAGCGCTATGCGGCGGTGTTGCGCAAGCTTGATTCAAGGCCGGTTCGGCTGGGGCTGTATTTCCCATTACTTGGGGGTTGGCGGGAGTGGGATGCACCCTGATTTGTGCCGGATGCAGGCTTTGGGTTAGGGTTACCAATAACAAATGTAGGTTGGGGTGAGCGTAGCGAACCCCAACAAGGTGCTGACCGGAATAACTGTATGTTGGGGTTCGCTACGCTCACCCCAACCTACGCGCTGCCGCAACCAAGCATTGGTTCTGTATTTTGCGTGCGGAATAGCGAGCTGATAGTCTAATCTAATAAAAGTAAGCGAAATACTTCGGATGCTTAAAGATGAAGGCTGGATTCTCATTGCTACACGCGGTAGCCACAGACAATTTAAGCACCCCTCGAAGGCTGGTCGCGTAACGGTTGCGGGAAAGCCCAGCGACGATCTTGCACCGGGAACATTGAATAGCATTTTCAAGCAGTCTGGATTAAAAAAGTGAGGCACAAAATGCGATACGCCATTGTTATTGAAAAAGCCCAGGATAATTACTCTGCCTATGTTCCAGACCTACCGGGCTGTGTTGCTACCGGCGCTAGTTTGGATGATGTAGAGACGCATATCCGCGAAGCCATTGAATTTCACCTCGACGGCCTTCGCGAAGATGGTACGCCGCCCCCTCAGCCGTCGAGTCATGTGGAATATGTCGAAGTTGCGGCATAACACACAGCGGGTGAATAATCGGGTCAGAGAGAAACTGTTGCTTGTATTAGAAAGAATTCCTCTCTGACCAGGGTTTCCAACCGCGCTGCTAGGTTGCTCAACATGGCCCAACACGCAATGCGCAAACGAAGCATTCCTACAGTACTCCTTGCTGTCCTTTGGCATGTCTTGTTGGTCTTGTCGTCCGCTGTCATAGCTGATGAACCCGTGATACAGAAACAATCGACCTCACAGGCGAAAAGAATCACTAAGCTTGAATATGAGTTTCATCTGCTTCAACAAAAATACGAAGCACAACAAACGGCTCTTGAAAACACTACGGTTGCATTGCGTGTGCAAGAGGCTTCATTGCAGGCGTTACAGAGTGAAGGGAGAAAACAGACGCAATTGTTGAAATCTCTAGAAAATAACGATCCGAAACTCACCGATTGGTTAATGGTTGGCGTTTCCGCCGCCCTGTTATGGCTGAGTGTTCTCGTATGGCGGATTAATAAGCAGATAGCCTGGTTCACAGGCGCAATGGAGTCGCACTCACAATTGATGCTAATGCTAGAGGCGGGCAAGAAAGAGCAGATCACTCTGAAGTGGTGGGACCCTTATTTCAATGGGCCAAAGAAGGAGTGGCCTACGAAGGCACAACACAATGAAAAAATTGAACCCAATGAGATTTATATTGGCGTGCCTGTGAACCGCCGTAAGAAACACCCATGCCGTGCCCGACTGAAGGAATGGTGGAACGAAGTGTGGGATAGCGTTAGGGATGTCTGGGCTTGTTTTGCTTCCCTTCTTCCGAATACTAAGGCCAGTGAATCAGTAAGCGAAAACACACCAGATAATAAGTGAGCGGTCGGCGACTTCGGTAACAAAATAGTCCGGGGACATGGGTTACACCTTATGGCGCTTTAATCTGCCATATTCGTCCTCGACACGCATGCGCCGTTCAGTCTGAAAGAAGGGGACACAATCTGCCCCTTTTTGGTCCTGCGAATGATATGGGGTCAGGTTTTTCATGTTCTCTAGCTTTCCCATCGGACACCTCCTCGGGTATTGTCCACCTTCAAAAATGACCGAGAAAGCGGGGCAACTCAGATCACAGTTTCTGCTATAAGGGATGAGCTTTCTATGGGCAAACAGAAGAATATATTTACTGCGATGCTGATCGTATCTTGCTGGGGGGCGTTGCTACTCGCCCAACTGGCCGCAGCGCAAAGCACCGAATGGGACACGCTCAATCAGGAAGTGGAGTCCCTCTATCAGCAGGGTCAGTACGACCGCGCCATGGCGGCGGCGAAGAAGGCCCTGGATGTCGCTGAGAAAATCTACGGCCCCAAACATCCGAACGTTGCCACCTCGCTCAACGACTTGGCGTTTCTGTACCAAAAGCAGTCTCAATACGCTACCGCAGAACCGCTCTACAAACGCGCGCTGGTGATCCGGGAAAAGGCCCTCGGACCCAATCATCCCGAAGTAGCTGCCTTGCTCAGCAACTTGGCGTCGCTGTACCAAAAGCAGTTTCAATACGCTACCGCAGAACCGCTCTACAAACGCTCTCTGGCGATCCGGGAAAAGGCCCTCGGCCTCGACCATCCCGATGTGGCCTACGCGCTCAACGACCTGGCGGGGCTGTACCAAACTCAACGCCAGTATTCAGCCGCGGAGCCACTCTACAAACGCTCGCTGGTGATCGTGGAAAAGGCCCTCGGGCCCGATCATCTCGATGTGGCGCAATCGCTCAAAAACTTGGCGTCTCTATACAAAGCCCAAGGTCAGTACGCCGCAGCGGAACCACTCTACAAACGCTCGCTGGCAATCCGGGAAAAGGCCCTCGGGCTCGATCATCCCGATGTGGTCCAGTCGCTCTACCTTCTGGCGGGGCTGTACCAAACCCAACGCCAGTACGCCAACGCGGAACCACTCTACAAACGTGTGGCGGCGATACAAGAAAGGACATTCGGCCCGGATCATGGCACCGTGGGCTATGCGCTCGCCAAGCTGGCATCTCTATACAAAGCCCAAGGTCAGTACGCCGCAGCGGAACCACTCTACAAACGAGCACTGGCAATCGAGGAAAAGGCCCTTGGGCCAGAATTTCCCACCGTGGCTCACGCACTGGCCGATCTGGCGTCGCTGTATATGGCTCAAGGTCGGTATGACGTCGCGGAACCACTCTACAAGCGCTCGCTGGCGATCTTGGAAAATTATGAGCGCGGTCCAAACTGGGGCACCAATGATACCGATATACCAAATGCAATAGAGCGCTTAGCGTCACTGTACACAGCCATGGGTAGGGACATAGAAGCACAAGCACTCACCAAGCGCGCCGAGGAAATCAAGCGCAAAGCGCGACACGCAGGCACAGAGAGCAGAACACAAGAAAATGCGAAGTGATGGAAGCTGACATATCAGCTATTCTTTTGCCCTTCGATACCGGCTGGAGGTCTTAAATGAGATATTTGGCTATCGCTGTTTTGCTGTTCGGTCTGTCTGCCTGTCAGCATAACCTTGCAAATGATGGTTGGCGCAATGTCCGTATCCTCCAGGCTGAACCGAAGGAGGCATATACAGTTGTCGGTGAGTCGTGGGCCTATGCCCCCAACATGGGCAACGCTTGGGCAAGACTCCAGAAGTATTCCTATAATCGTGGTGCTGATGCAGTAATCATCCGCACAACAAACGCTGTTCCGAATGGTCAAGGCGGCACAACTATCCACGTCACTGGTACAGCGATCAAGTTCAATGCTCCCTGATCCAATGGGGCGACGGGGGGGGCGACGGTATCAGGTCCCACATTCCAAAAATCTGGTCAGGCTAATCATTGTGGCTTTTGTAGCAAAAATCGTAAATACGGAGTAACACCGGCCCGGAACTCCGTATAAATCGCGGAACCCTTTACGCCGGAAAAATCCTTGAACGAACCGAGCAAGAGTCTTGGCACAAGCTTGTTGATTAAACGGGTTTTACGTTCATCGTCCGCGTCCAAGGCAGCAACTACATTGGCGGTAATATTCGTCTCGTTAATCAGAATTAATCCTGAATCGCCGATTTGTTGGCGCCATTTCTCCATCTTTTCCTGGTCACGAAAATCCGCATAAAGGAAGTATCCGCCGGGCCGCAGTACCCGGCGCACCTGACTGAGAAATGCGTCCACCGATCCGTAACAGTGTGAAGATTCAACGTTGATGACGGCATCAAAAGTGCTATCGTCAAACGGCAGGTTCTCGGCGTCACCTTGAACAAAGCTTAAGCCCTGAATGTTGTAGATTTCGTTGCACAAGGCAACCGCCTTGGCGGAGAAATCGACCCCGACCATCACCGCCGGTTTGTGGTAGCGCTTGATGCAGGCGGCGCCTCCGCCGCGGCCGCTGCCTATTTCGAGCACCCGCCGGTTCGCAAGATTCACCCCGTTGACGATGGCGTGATAGAGTTGCACGCTGTATCGATTGGATTCGTCGGTTGAATCGAGCGCAATGGGGTCGGCGGGGATGGCGGCATATCCGTAATTCATAAAGGACCAATCCCCGGTCCGGTGCAGGCCCGCCAGGAATTCATACCACCATCGCCATAACAATTTCTTGATCGGCGCGAAGCGGCACAGAAATAAAAATACGCGGGCAGACATCGGGGAAGGGTCGGTAGCCCAAGATTAATATCGGTAGATGTTTATACCACAAGAAAACCGGGTTAGCTCATTCTAGCCCGGTTGTCTGATCGCCATTCTCCTGCTGATTGCAGATGTTCTCAGTTGTTTCAGCCCGTCACTAACGTGCTTGACCGTATCCGCCAGCATGCGGTGGATCCAGTAGAGACCGGCTCGGGCGCTCGGTGTCAGGCCTTCCGAGAGGTCCAGCTCCTTCAGTAGCTCGATGACGTGCGCCACGCGGTCCAGGGTGTCGCGATGGGAGTCGTCGCTGATGATGGGGTGGGTAGGGGTATCGGTCGTCAGGGCGCTTGCAGATTTTTGAGGGTCCCTTGGCATTGGCGCCTCCATAAATAGTTGTTCGTCTGCTGGGATGCATGCGGTCCAGCGGCAGAACGACAATTCTCGCAGGGCCATGCTGCGTTTTGTACTACGTTTTACGTAGTAAGGCTGCAGGCAAAGTGCTTGAGCACGTGTCTCAAAGTAGCCAGAATCTGGGTAGGTTTAACCCAGCACGAGTTGAGGGTGTTGGCGGGTACCGAGGAATACAACGCCAGTGCCAAACTGAACCAGTACGAACAGGGCGTCCACATCCCCAAGTTCCCGCGCCTCAAGCATTTGGCAAAAGCCCTGAAGGTACCCATCGCCTACTTCTATGCCGAATCGAATGACCTCGCGGACTTGCTTTATGCCTATGAGAAATTGAGCAGCCAAAGTAGACGGGCGATAGCGAAGCTGATCAAGTGAGTAAAAGGGGACGGATGAATTAAATTTTAATCACCCTCGGCGTTAGGAGGTCCCATGGCGTACGACGAAGGCCTTGCCGAGAGACTCAGGGATCTGTTCGTGGACCGCCCCGGCATTACCGAGAAGAAGATGTTCGGTGGTTTGGCGTTCATGTACCGTGGGCACATGCTCGTGGGAATCCTCGGAGATTCGCTCATGGCCCGTGTCGGGCCAACAGAATATGCCGATGTCTTAAAGCACCCGCACGTTCGAGAAATGGATTTCACCGGGAAGCCAATGAAAGGCTATGTCTATGTCGATCCGGCTGGAATCGAGTCCGATGCGGACTTGAACAAATGGGTTGGGTTTTGCATCCGGTTCAATGAGTCCTTACCATCCAAATGATATGCCCGCGATGATACCCACGGCCATATCCACTACATTGCCGCGCATGGCAAACTTCTTGAAATCATCCAACATGTGTCGCCTCCTTTGTGGTATTAGTGATGTGGAAACCGGGCAGTGAGGAATTATCGCAAACAGGCTAATTGATATAACGATAGAAACAGTTGGTGTCAGATCGCAGTTTCGCTATTATTACCGAAAGCTGTGATCCGACATCGCACTGAGGGTTCGTATATGGCCGTTTGGTTTATCCCCGCGCTCAAGGCCATTCTGCCGCATATTGGAACAATTCTTTCCGCTGCCGTCCCGGTGTTCACCAAGAGAAATGCCGACGCCGTCGCCAATCAGGCGCTCCTGCAACAACAGATTACCGAACTTCAATCCGCGGCCTCTCAAAACGCGCTACACATTAAAGAACTTGCGGCGCAACTGCAAAGCACCGTGGCGGCCCTGGAACAAGCCGCTGCGATCGCCGAAGCAAGGCATCGGCGCGTATTCCTGGCTTGTATCGTGGCGATTATCCTGTCAATAACCTCATTTAGTGCCGCATGGTATTTTATTTTTTCGCACCCATAGCTCGTTAAATCGCCGGATGAAGTAGATTCTATCGATTCCGTAAATCAGAAAGCGATTATCGCTGAATTATTAGATGGCTAAGATTAGAAACATTTCCTCTCCGGCCCGGGTTTCTCTCTCGTTGATACCCGCAACGCGCATCGTCGGGCCCCTCTTCTTCCTCCTGACGGCGGCTTGCGTCGGGGTGGAGTGCACACCGCCTCAGGCCGGCGCGCCCCAGGGTAAGGCGGTTGCGGTCGAGCCGTCCATGACCCGCTCCACAGGCCTGGGCGTCGCCAAGACTGACTCGCCGGAGGCCAAGACCCCGGCAAAGGCTCTCGCGGGGCAGACCCGGAAGCAGGAAGGCGCCACTCCAGGCCTTGGAAAGCAGGAGGCATTGTTAACGCTGGATCTGGCAACTCTGGGAAAGCGACTCCGGGAGACCAACGCCATCGGCGTGTTCACCAAGATCACGCTCAAGAATCAGGTCGATGACCTGCTGGATCAATTCCGGGCGTATTACCAGGGGCGGATCAAAACCACCCTCGCCGAGCTTCGGTACCCGTACGATATGCTGCTCCTCAAGGTGCTCTCGCTCCTGCAGGACGGCGACCCATCGCTGGCTCGTGTGATCGTGGCGTCGCGCGAAGCGATCTGGGGCATCCTGGCGGATCCGGCCAAGTTTGCCACTCTCTAATCTGACGGAAGGAGAAACTCTATGAGCAAACGTGTGAAGGGTTGGGCCCTGATCGTTGCGATGATGGCGTTTTTAGCAGAACTGTCGCTGGCGGCGGATGAGGTATCGCTTGCCAAGGATATGACGGCCGTGATTGCGCTTCATGGTTTGCCCTGTGGGCAGGTCGTCAGTGTCAAACGGCAAGGTGACAACGATCACATCGCGTCATGCCAGGACGGGAACCGCTACCGGGTATTTTTAAACCCCGAGGGCCGTGTTGTCGCGCAGAAACTATAGACGGGTTTTGCCCGCCCGCCACGCGTCGCACACATTCAGCTCAGGCCACGCCATCGCGGCAACTCACATGATTGAATGGATTCAAGGCAACGAGACAGCATTTTGGTGGCTGGCCGCCTCGACAACAATCACCTTCATTGCAACGCTGATGGCTGTGCCTGTCTTGGTGGTTCGAATCCCTCCTGACTATTTCTCACGCAGCAGACGTCATGGCAAGCCGTGGGCGAATCACCATCTGGTGGTACGGGCGATGTTGTTGATAGGCAAGAACGCGCTCGGGTATATCTTCGTTGTGGCCGGGTTTATCATGCTGGTGCTGCCGGGTCAGGGTATTTTTACGATTCTCATCGGGATCATGCTGTTGAATTTTCCGGGCAAGTACCGGCTTGAGCAGTGGATCGTCGCGCGACGTCCGGTGCTTCGATCCATCAATTGGCTTCGGCGACGTGCCGGGCGCGCCCCGCTTGTTCTTGATGAGTAACGCAGATTGGCGGGGCAAGTTTAGTCGGGATAACCGGTTCAGCGATTCAGGTGCGAAAGTAAGAATGTCAAAATCGCTTAAAATCATCCTCTTTGCAGTCAGCGGGTTTGTGAGTCTCCTCGTCCTTGGCGCGGTGGCCCTGCTACTTTTTGTGGACGCCAATGCCCACAAGCCGCGGTTGGAAGCGGCCGCCTCGGCAGCTTTAGGGATGGAAGTCAGAGTCGGCGGCCGGCTGGGGATCGGCTTCTTCCCGGGCTTGCTCGTCACACTGGAGGACGTGCACATTCGTAACCGGGAGGCGGACGTCGTCTACGCAAAGGAGGCCTGGCTTTTGATCGATATTCTCCCTCTGCTCCAGCAGGAAGTCCGGATCGGGAAGATCGCACTGAAACACCCGAGGATCTCCATCGAGCGCGACCTCGATGGCAATTTCAACTTCGAGAAACCGGAGTCGGCCGGAGGAACGCTGCCTGCCCTGAACCTGGCAAAAATTTCCCTTGCAGACGGGACTCTGCTCTACGCGGACAAACAATCCGGGGAAGGATTCGAGGCCGGGGATTGCAGCCTGGACGTGGATCGTCTGCGGCTTGCGGGCGGGAAAAGCCCGGACCTCATGAAGAATCTTTCCATCAAGGCGGAACTCACCTGTGGCAAGATCCGGAAAAATGACTTTACGGTGTCCGATTTGCAGTTCTCGGTCAACGGAAAGCAGGGGGTCTTCGATCTCAAGCCGGTCACGATGCATGTCTTCGGCGGGCAGGGTACGGGAAGCATCCAGGCGGATTATTCGGGCACGATCCCGCTTTACCACGTCCACTATTCCCTGTCGCAGTTCAACATCGAGGAGTTCTTCAAGGCCCTGTCGCGGCAGAAGGTCGCGGAAGGGCCGATGGACTTCACCGCGACCCTGTCGATGCAGGGCATGACCGTGAACGGCATGAGGCAGACCGCAGACGGAGAGATCTCGCTTCGGGGCGAGAATCTCATGCTCGATGGCAACGATATCGACAAGAAGATTTCCCGGTTTGAGTCCAGTCAGAACTTCAATATCGTGGACGTGGGCGCCTTCTTTTTTGCCGGGCCAGTTGGCCTGGCGATCACTAAGGGGTACAATTTTGCGAGCATCTTTCAAGGATCCGGGGGTCGCAGCGAGATCCGGACGCTCTTTTCCGGCTGGAAGGTCAAACACGGCGTGGCGCAGGCACAGGACGTGGCGCTGGCGACGAACCGGAACCGGATCGCCCTCCAGGGTGGAATCGATTTCGTAAACGAGCGATTCAATGACGTGACCGTGGCGGTGATCGACGCCAGGGGATGCGCCACGGTGCGGCAAAAAATACGTGGCAGCTTCCGGAAACCGCTGGTCGAGAAGCCGAGGATCCTCAGATCCCTCACCGGTCCGGCGATCTCGTTGCTGAAGAAAGGCAGGGACCTCTTTCCCGGTGGAAAGTGCGACGTGTTCTACGCCGGTTCGGTGGCGCCGCCTAAATGAAGGAGGCACTTCAGGAATGCCCCGGAATGGAGGACGTTCATCATTACCCGTGACGTCGCGGTATTTATCCTCGCCCGCCCCAAGACGCTCTGTGCGGTCTCGTACATACGGCGATAAATCTTCACTGTAACCTTTTTGTTCCTGTTCAAGATCGGCCCGGCCATCTGCGGGGAATCGTCTTGCGCCGCTTCATGCAATCCTGTATTGATTTATGACTGTCCACCATGTGCCGAAAACAGTTTCCGATCGCGTCGCTCTGGCCGTGGTTAAGGCGATGCGCGCTCCCGCGGATCTTTTCTTCGCCAGGCGCTATGGACACCGCGCGGTGGTGCTGGAGACGGTAGCAGCCATACCTGGAATGGTGGGAGGTGCGCTGCAACATTTGAAGTCCCTGCGCAGCATGAAAGACGATCGCGGTAAAATCAAAACGCTGCTCGATGAAGCGGAAAATGAGCGCATGCATCTGATGACGTTCATCAAAATTGCAAAACCGACGTGGCTGGAACGGATGATCGTGCTGATCGTGCAAGGCCTGATGTGCGGCATCTATTTCTTGCTGTACTTGATAACCCCGAAGACATGTCACCGTATCGTCGGTTATCTGGAAGAAGAGGCCGTTATTTCATATACGGAATACCTGGCGGAAATCGACAACGGGTCCATCAAAAACGTTCCGGCGCCGCAGATTGCGATCGACTATTGGCATCTGCCGGCGAGTGCGTCGTTGCATGATCTGGTCATCGCTATTCGGGGAGACGAAGTCCGGCATCGCGACGTCAATCATGAGTTCGCCGACAGGATGTCATAAGCCTCATGTGGTGAGCCGGGAACACGAAGTGCCGGCGAAGAGCAAAAATAATAGTCGTCCACGGTCTGCAATTACCCTTGTCGTATATCGTCCATTCCTGTTTCAGTTGTTTGGCGCCGGTTCTCAGACAGTTGCCCCATGGTGGCGCGCGATGGCTACAATCTGCGCGTGCGGCGGATAGGCATCGGCGTTATCGCCGATGTACGCGCGCCATTCGTCGAAACGGCGCGCCAGCGCTCCGTCGGCGCCATGGAAACCGAGCTCGCGCACCATGCTGTCGCCGATTTTCCACGGACCGTCGCCTTTGATGATTCCTTCCACGACGTGCACGCCCTTGTGCGGGTTGCCGAGGTGCCAGAACAGGTCGAAGTACACCAGTCCGCGCGGATGCGGGAAACGCTCGGCCATGACATGCATATCACCCGTCGGCAGGCGGATGAGGAGCGTAGCGGTGACACGAAAGAGATCGGCCATGAGTATCCTCACTGGTTGGTATTGTACGCAGCGTCTTTTGTCCCTGCCAGACGGAATAAATCCGGTTCCCGGGCGTTAACCGCAGGCGCGCGCAGCCGGCTTGCCATTCACGCGCCGCTTGCACAGAATGGCGCTTCGCGGGAACGTCGCGGGGATTTTCCACCAACAAGGAGATGAACGATGAATCAGACTCACATCCGCCACCGTATCTTCGTTACGGCCTGCCTGTTGGCCGGCGCGGTGCCGGCGGTACAGTCCGCCGAACCGGAAGACATCATCAAGTATCGCCAGAATGTAATGAAATCGCAGGGCGCACACCTGGCCGCGGCCGGCGCCATTATCCAGGGCAAGGTGGGCTACAAGAACCAGCTCGGTGATCACGTGAAGGCGCTTCAGGCCAGCACCAGGGATATACCGGGCCTGTTCCCGAAGGATTCGGACTTCGGTGAGACCAAGGCGCTGGACGCCATATGGAAGAACAACGCCGATTTCCAGAAGCGCGCCAAGGATACACGCGATAAAGTCAATGCCTTGGCCAAGGCGGTAACCGTCAAGGATTCCCAGAACTACGGCGCGCGCTTCAAGGATGTGGCCGACAGCTGCAAGGCCTGCCACAAGGACTATCGCAAGGAAGACAAGTAACGTCGGTCGTGAGTATTACGCGTCTGCGTTTGCTGTACGCGACGGGACTGCTTTTCGCAGTCCCGCTCGCGTCGGCTGACCCGCTTGTCAGTCAGGGCGAATACATTTACCGCGCCGCCGGCTGCCATGGCTGCCACACCGACGCGAAGCATGGCGGCAAGCCGCTCGCCGGCGGACAGGCGCTGGCGACGCCATTCGGTACTTTCTATTCGCCCAATATCACGCCCGACGCGGAGACCGGCATCGGGCGCTGGAGCGAGCAGGATTTTCTGCGCGCCTTGCGTGAGGGCCGGAGCCCGGCGGGCGATCACTACTATCCGTCGTTTCCCTATCCGTCGTACACGAAACTTAACGCTGAGGATTTGCACGCGCTCTGGGCCTATCTCAAGGCCCAGACGCCGGTGAAGCAGGTCAACCGCAAACACGATCTCAAATGGTTCGCGCGCCCCCGCACGTTTGTGGGTTCGTGGAAGGGGTTGTACTTTACGCCCGGGGTGTATAAATCCGACGCGCTGAAATCCACCGCCTGGAACCGCGGCGCCTATCTCGCCGAAGCGGCCGCACACTGCGGCGAGTGCCACACGCCGCGCGGCGCGCTCGGCGGCATTAAGAGCGGCATGCACTACGCCGGTACCCGCGAAGGTCCGGACGACAGCGTGATTCCGAACATCACACCCGACAAAAAGACCGGCATCGGCCGCTGGCGCGTGCGCGAACTTGCCGAGTATCTGGAAACCGGCATGAAGCCGGATGGCGACTCGGCCGGCGAACTGATGGCCGAGGTGATCGACAACGGCTTGCGCTACCTGCACAAAGACGATCTCGCGGCAATCGCCGAGTATGTACTGTCGCTGCCGCCGGTCGAGCATTCGGTGCGCAAGGCCGGAAAAAAACCAGCCAAGAAAGAAGAATTCGAATAATCCGGGGAGCTCATCGTTTCGGAACAGCAGGCAACGCACTGGTGACAAATATTGAAATGGATACCGGTTCGGTCCTTACCGTGGCCGTCAACGGCCAGGCGGTGATTGAGTACGATCGCCGCAAGCCGCTTGCCTCGCACCAGCGGCTGTACCTCGACGGTACGCAGGATCGCCGGTTCATCGATCTGTGCGATGTCGAGCGCAACGCAAGCAGGTGGTAAGCAATGCTCAGAACCTCGCGGGCAAGCCGGTAGTGCCGGGTCACGGATGCGGGGCCGTGTCGGTTCGGCCCGCGGCCGATCTTACACGCAGCCGGTGGGCTTCGGCAGACCGCCCCATTTGCAGATCAACTTCATAGGTCCTTTCTTGAAGACACCGTACAAATCGTTGGTGGTGACGCCCATTTCCTTGGCGAACTTGCGCAGCGGCGGGACCACCCCGTCTTCCTCGTACATGCGCCGCGCTTCATTGATGTAGTGCATGATCCGGTCGTTGACCTCGATACCGTCGCCGGCGGCGAGCCGTGGCACCAGCTCCTCGCTCCACAGGTCGCGGTCCAGGAGGAAGCCATCGCCATCGACGTTCAGTGTTTGGGTTGCTGCCTGTGCCATCGTCGTTACCTCGTTCTCGTCAATCCGGTATATTTAAGTTGTGCCTGACGGGCAGGCGAAACGACCGTCAGCTTAGCAAAAATATCAGGTATGGAACATGCATTCACTCAGGGATACCATGGGTATGCAACGCCTGGATGCCCGTGTGCACCTGCGCGGGTTCGGTAGTTTTAGACTGTTGATTCACTGTACTTACCCACAGCGATCCAGACATGCGCAGTTTCATCCGTCACCCCACCGATATTCCCATCGAAATCCGGTTCGGGGACCAGAGCCGCAACCGCGAACTGCTGCGCAATGTGAGCAGTGGCGGTTTATGTTTTCAGTACCCGGAAGCGGTGCCGATCGGTGACGTCATCATCGTGCGGATTACGCTTACCTCGCCGCCCTTCGAAGCGAGCTGCCGCGTGGCCTGGTGCCAGGCGGATGTCGGCGCCTGGCAGGTGGGCGTCGAGTTTCTCGATCAAGACGACTTATTTCGCCTGCGCATGGTGGAACAAATCTGCCACATTGAGCATTACCGTACCACGGTCGCGAGCCAGGGACGTTCCTTAAGCAGTCATGAGGCGGCAATCGAATGGATCGAACAGTATGCCGAAGCGTTCTCCTTTCCGGAGATCAATGCAGATCGGCCCCAGGACAAACAGAAGTAGCGTCCGGGCCATCGGTGGGAAATTGACCGATGGGTTGCACCCATCCCGCACAGGCTGCACCGGGCTTTGAAGCCAGTCTCTGGTAAGAATGGACAACCCGGGTGTCAGCGGAAACAATAGCCCTGACCACGCACCCCGGCCGACCGCCGGATTCCTGACCCCGGCTCACTTCCATGTCGTCACCCCTGCGTCTGTTTGCTTCCGCACCGCGCGGCATCGAGCCGTTGCTGGCCGATGAGTTGCGCGCGCTGGGCGCCGGGAATGTGAAGGAAACACGCGCCGGGGTTACCTTCGAAGGCGATCTGGCGCTCGCCTACCGTGTCTGCCTGTGGTCGCGCGTCGCCAATCGCGTGCTGCTGCCGGTTGCGCAGTTTCCGGCGCCGACGCCGGAGGCGCTGTACGACGGCGTGCGCGGCATCGACTGGGCCGCGCATCTCGATCGCAACGGAACCCTGGCGGTGGAATTCAACGCGCACCGTTCGGCGATCACGCACACGCACTACGGCGCGCTCAAGGTCAAGGACGCGATCGTGGACCAGTTCCGCGAGCGCACCGCCGTGCGACCGTCGGTGGCGACCGATGAGCCGGATGTGCGCATCAATGTGTACGTGCACGCGGATGTCGCCTCGCTCAGCATCGATCTGTCCGGCGAAAGCCTGCACCGGCGCGGCTATCGCGTGGGCACGGTGACGGCGCCGCTCAAGGAAAATCTCGCCGCCGCCATTCTGTTGCGCGCCGGCTGGCCGGCGATCGCCAAAGAGGGTGGGGCGCTCGTGGACTTGATGTGCGGCTCCGGTACCTTGCCGATTGAAGCGGCGCTGATCGCGAGCGACAGCGCGCCGGGCCTCGACCGCACCTATTATGGGTTCCTGCGCTGGCACGGACACGACGCCGCCATCTGGGAGGCACTGCTGGCCGAGGCGCGTACGCGGCGCGCCGCCGGAATAAAAAATCTGCCGCCGATTCGCGGTTACGACCACGACCCGGCCGCGGTGCGTGTGGCGCTTGCGAATGTGGACCAAGCCGGATTCACCGGGCAGGTGCATATCGAGCGGCGATATCTCGCGGATTGTTGCAGCGAGCATGTCGAGCATGCCGGGCTGGTGGTGGTGAACC
Organism: uncultured Acidiferrobacterales bacterium; assembly: GCA_964368085.1. Lineage (GTDB taxonomy): Bacteria > Pseudomonadota > Gammaproteobacteria > Acidiferrobacterales > UBA6901 > UBA6901. The sequence continues at coordinate 23,759 of CAYJBG010000014.1, forward strand.
CGCCCTATGGCGAACGTCTTGGCGAGGAATCGGAATTGCCGGGGATGTATCGCGTGCTCGGTGACGTGCTCAAGCGTTGTTATGAAGGCTGGCGCGCGGCCGTGTTCACCGGCAACCCGGACCTCGGCAAGGTGATGGGCCTGCGCGCGCACAAGATGCACGCGCTCTACAACGGCGCCATTGAATGCAAGCTGTTGCATTTCGAGGTGCAGCCGAAGCAGTTTGTGATCGACCGCCGGCCGGCCGAACAACCGCCGGCGCAGGTCCAGACCGCACTTACACCTGGCGCTGAAATGTTTGCCAACCGCCTGCGCAAGAATCTAAAGCAACTCGGCAAGTGGGCAGAGCGTGAAAAAATTTTCTGTTACCGGCTGTACGACGCCGACATGCCCGAATATGCGCTCGCCATCGATCTATACCAAGGCGCGGCGCGCTGGGCGCATGTGCAGGAGTACGCGGCGCCGAAGACCATCGACCCGGACAAGGCGAGCGAGCGGTTGCAGGAAGCACTGAGCGCGATACCGGGCGTGCTCGGCATTTCCGTGGAGCAGATCTTCCTCAAGGTGCGGCGGCGGCAAAAGGGCAGCGCGCAATATGAGCGCCACGACACGCGTGGCGAGTTTCATGCCGTTGAGGAAGACGGCCTCAAGCTGCTGGTGAACTTTAGCGATTACCTCGACACCGGCCTGTTCCTCGACCATCGCCGCACGCGCCGCATGCTGCGCGAGCTAGCCAAGGACAAACGCTTTCTCAATTTGTTCGGCTACACTGGCACGGCCACGGCCTACGCCGCGGTGGGCGGCGCACGCTCCACCACCACCGTGGACATGTCACGCACCTATCTCGACTGGACGCGGCGCAATCTGGCGCTGAACGGTTTCGAGGGTCCGCAGCATGAACTCATTCAGGCCGATGCACTGGTCTGGCTTGAGGAGGAGACGGAACGCCGCTACGAGCTGATCTTTCTCGACCCCCCGACCTTTTCCACCTCCAAGCGCATGCAGGACACGCTCGATATTCAGCGCGACCACCCGGCCCTGATCCGGGCCGCCGCGCGCCTGCTAAGCCCCGGTGGCACGCTGATTTTTTCCACCAATTTCCGGCGTTTCCGGCTGGATCGGGAAGGATTGGCGGAGTTCGCGGTGGAAGACCTCAGCCGCGCCACCTTGCCGAAGGATTTTGAGCGCAACCCGCGTATTCACCAGTGCTTCAAATTTACCTGGCGCAGATGAAAGAAATGGGCGGGCAGTCCAGTTTTGTGGAAAAATAGCGCTTTAGCGGCCATTATTCGGTTATGTCGGAAAAACAGATCAGCAACGTCAACGTCCTCTCGCAAGAACTCCTCCCTACCCCGGAGGAAGTGAAGCGCACGCTGCCGCTTAACCGAAGCGCCGAGAAAACCGTGCTTGCCGGGCGCGAGGCGGTGCGGCGTATTCTCGACCACGAGGACCATCGCCTGTTCGTGGTAATCGGCCCGTGCTCGATTCACGATCTCAAGGCGGCGCACGAATACGCCGGCCGTTTGAAAAAGCTGGCCGACGAGGTGAGCGATACCTTGCTCATCGTGATGCGTGTGTATTTCGAGAAGCCGCGCACCACCGTTGGCTGGAAGGGGCTCATCAACGACCCGTACATGGACGACTCGTTTCATATCGAGAAAGGTTTGTACATGGCGCGCGAGTTGTTGCGCGATCTCGCTGAACTCGGCCTGCCGACGGCCACCGAGGCGCTCGATCCGATTACGCCGCAGTATCTTTCCGACCTCATCACCTGGACGGCGATCGGCGCGCGCACCACGGAATCGCAGACGCATCGAGAGATGGCGAGCGGCCTGTCCACGCCGGTCGGTTTCAAGAACGCCACCGACGGCAGCCTGTCGGTCGCGATCAATGCGCTGCATTCGGCCTCACGCCCGCATCATTTCCTCGGCATCAACCAGAGCGGCCAGAGCGCCGTGTTTCGCACGCGCGGCAACCGCTACGGGCATGTGGTGCTGCGCGGCGGTGGCGGGCGGGCGAACTACGACTCGGTGTCGATCGCCATGGCCGAGAAAGAACTGACCACCGCCAAGTTGCCGCTCAACATCGTCGTGGATTGCAGCCACGGCAACTCCAACAAGGATTATGCGTTGCAGCCGCTGGTGGCCGAGAACTGTGCGAACCAGGTTGTCGAAGGCAACCGTTCGATTGTGGGTCTGATGCTGGAGAGCCACCTCAATGCCGGTAACCAGCCGATCCCGCATGACCTCGCCCAGTTGAAATACGGCGTGTCGGTGACCGACGCCTGTATCGACTGGC
>CAYJBG010000015.1:0-25567 GCA_964368085.1 uncultured Acidiferrobacterales bacterium
GAGGCACTACCCACCGGCTGCGCGCATTGCGCCCGGCGCGCTGATCTCAGACCGCTAGCGCCTGCGACCGGGCCATGCCGGCCTGGCCGAACCAGTAACCGTCGCTCACACCGTACGGCAGGTACGGGCGCAGCCTGGCTTCGGCCTCCTCCGCGCCGAGCCGGCCTGCGAGCGCGGCGTGAAACACATCGATGATCTCGAACATCCCCTGCGCCTGTGGCGACAGCCGCACCACATCCACCTTGAGCGCATCGAGTTCCGCGAGGTGCGGCAACAGGTTGTACGTCTGCGCCGACTGGGTCTGGATGCCGTTGAGCGTCAGAAACGCCTGATGCTCGCGGGTCGAGAGCAACATGCCATCCGGATCGTCGGCGCAACGGAAACCGCACTCATCCTTGCCGAGATTGTGGGCGCGCGCGGTGAAGCAGCGTGCCGAGAACGCGAGCGGCAGGCGCCCGAAGGCGAACACCTCGGTCTCCATGTCCGCGGGGCGTTTTTGTTGCAGCGCCGCGAGCGCGTCGCGGTTGAGTTCCACCGGCATCACCCAGCGGCGTGCGCCCACGGAATGAAGCAGCGCCAGGGTCTCGTGGTTATAGGTGTTGAGGTGCGGCCCGGCGATAAATTCCGCGCGGCCGGCAAGCATGTTCACCGCGGCCATGTCATTGGCCTCGACACGAAAGCGCCCGTTTCCGGCGATGCGGCGCATTATCCCCAGTTCGGACTCGGCCTCGACCAAGGCGAGCGTGCTCAACACCACCTCCTTGCCGGCGCCGCGCAAATACTCGGCGATCCCGAGCCAGTCCTCGAGCCGGAGGGCGCGGCGCTTGGAGCACACCACTTCGCCGAGATACACGACATCCACCGGCGCGTCCGCGAGGCGCTGGTAAAACGCCAGCACCGTTTCGCGCGGCCAGAAGTAGAGAATCGGGCCCAGAGAAAGCCTCACCGCCCTCGTGCCTCGCACATCGTACCTCGCCCCTCTTTTACTGCCACGGCCGGTGATACGCGCCGAGGGTATGGCAGCTCCCTTCGGCGACCTTGTCGAGCTGGGCCAGCCATTCCGGCCGTGGCGCGTAGCTCCCGGGATCACGCCGGCAGGCATCGAGCGCGGCGCGCAACACGCGCGTCACCTGGGCCACGTAGGCCGGGCTGCGCTGGCGGCCTTCAACCTTGATCGCGGCCACACCGGCCTGCTGCAACTGCGGCAAGATGTCGAGCACGTTGAGGCTGGTCGGCTCCTCCATCGCATAATAGGTATGGCCCGCTACCTCAAACCGGCCCTTGCACAAGGTCGGATAGCCGGCGGGTTCATCGGGCGCGTAGACATCGATCAACACACCGTTCAAGCGCACGCGCCGGCCCGCGGGGGTTTCCTCCCAGCGCACACTCTTCGCCGGCGAACACACGCCGCTCATGTTGGGCGATTCGCCGGTGACGTACGACGACAACAGACAACGCCCCTCGACCATGACGCACAGGCTGCCGAAGCCGAACACCTCGACTTCGACATTCACACGCTTCAAGATCGCGCGCACCTGCACGAGCGACAGCACGCGCGGCAGCACCACGCGCCGCACCCCGCAGTGGCGGGCGTAAAAATCGATGGCCTCATGGTTGGTCGCCGAACCCTGGACCGACAGATGCAAGCGCTGTTCCGGGTGCTTGCGCGCGCAGTACTTGAGCAGGCCGGGATCGGCCATGATCAGCGCGTCGACGCGCAGCTTCACCGCCTGGTCCACGGCCGCGCACCATTTCTCCCATTGTCCGGCGGAGGGATAGGTATTGATGGCAAGCAGCACCTTGGCGCCGCGGGTGCTGGCATACTGGATTCCGGACTGCACCTCGTCCGGCGTGAAATTGAGCCCCGGGAAATTGCGCGCGTTGGTGCCGTCGCGAAAACCGAGGTAAACCGCGTCGGCACCGTTGTCGACGGCGGCCTTGAGCGCCGGCAAGCTGCCGGCGGGACAGACGAGCTCCAGCATATTATTCACGCGCTCTCGGGGCGCCGTTCTGACGGGATATTGAGCGTCGCACACGACCTTCCTTCCGTTTGGCTGGAAAGCTCGGGTCGAGGACGGAACATCACGTACATAGATTATCCTTTCTCCCCGGTCCCACCTTGATCCACATCAAAATCCCGGCGCGGGCCCGATCAGTCCGTCTTGCGGTCGCCGGTGGCAAGTAGGATGATCGTCGCGTCATCCCCTTCGTGCGCGCCATGAACCATCCGTTACAGCCCACGCTCTCCCGCGATGCCCACCACGCGCTGGTCAGCGCGCTCGGCGTAGCGCGCGTGCACATCGAGCCCGAGGTGCTCGAGCTCTATGCCGGGGACCAGGGACCGCGCCGGTGCACGCCGCTCGCGGTCGCGTTTCCGGCCGACCACGCGCAGGTCGGCGCGCTGGTGCGGATCGCGAACGATTTTCGCCTGCCGCTCGTCGCCCGCGGCGCGGGCTCGGGCAACGTCGGCGGCGCGCTGCCGGTACCGGGGAGCGTCGTGGTGAGCTTCGAGTGCCTGCGGCGCGTGCTCGAGTTCAGCCCCGGGGAGCGCGTGATCGTGGTCGAAACCGGCGTGACGACCGCCGAGATCGACGCGACGGCGCGCGCCCACGGCCTCTTCTATCCGCCCGATCCGGGCAGCGCGTCCTACTGCCGCATCGGCGGCAACCTCGCGATGAACGCCGCCGGGCCCAGGGCGGTCAAGTACGGCACGACGCGCGACTACGTGCTGGGCCTGCGCGCCGTGGCGGGCGACGGGCGCACGCTGGTGACCGGCTGCCGCACGACCAAGGGCGTCGTCGGCTACGACCTCACGCGTCTGCTCGTGGGCAGCGAGGGGACGCTCGCGCTCATTACCGAGGCAACGCTGAAGCTCCTGCCCGCGCCGGCGAAGGTCGGGACGCTGCGCGCGTGCTACGCGAGCATGGCGCAGGCGGGCGCCGCGGTCGCGCGCGTGATGAATCAACCGGTCGTGCCCTGTGCCCTCGAGTTCATGGACCCCGCGGCGATCGCGGCCATCCAGCAGGCGGGCGCCGCCACCGATCTGCCCGCCGGTACGCGCGCGCTGCTCATGATCGAGGCCGACGGCGACGCCCCCGAGGTCGCGCGTGCGCTGGCGCGCCTGCGCGCGGCGCTGGCGGGACCGGACCTGCTGGAGCTTCGGGAAGCGACCGACCCGGCCGAGGTCGCGAAGCTTTGGGCGGCGCGCCGCTCGCTCTCTCATGCCGTAAAAAAAATCGCGCCGCTCAAGATCAACGAAGACGTCGTCGTACCGGTGCCGCGGCTCGCGGAACTGATTGCGGTCATCGAGGGGCTGGCGCGCGATTATCGCATCCCGATCGTGAGCTTCGGCCACGCCGGCAACGGCAACCTGCACGTGAACCTCATGGTGCACCCGGACGACGCCGATGAGATGCGGCGCGCGCACGAAGCGCTGGCGCGGCTCTTTCAGACCGTGCTCGGCATGAAGGGCACGCTCTCGGGCGAGCACGGCATCGGCTGGGAGAAGCGCGCGTTCGTGCCGCTCGAGATCCCGCCCGAGACTCTCGCGTTGATGCGCGCGCTCAAGCGCACCTTCGATCCGAACGGAATCCTGAACCCGGGGAAAATGTTTCCCGACGCGGTCTAACAGACTGCTGAAAAACTCACTGAAGCATCAAAATCCGTCATTCCGGCGAAAGCCGGAATCCAGGAAGCAAATGAAGGCGTTGTTTTAATTCCTGGACACCGGCTTTCGCCGGTGTGACGAGCCATTTCTCAGCGCCCGGCCAGGGCGCACGCACGCCGTTATCGCAAATTGCGCAGATAGGCCACCAAAGCCTCGCGTTGCGGCTCCGTCAGGGTGAGATTCGCGTGCCGTGCCTGAAAGCTATCGGACAGCGCGTCCGGCTCACGGGAAGGAGCGATCCAACGGCGAATCTCCGCGGCACTGAGACGCGCGCCCACGCCGTCCAGGGGACTGCGCGGATTGCCCCGGCCGGCGATCGAGTGACAACGCGCGCAGTCTTGCTCGGCGTAGACACGCTGGCCCAACTCGACCAGCACCGAGTCGGCCGCGGGTGTGACGGGCGTCGCCGCAGGTGTGTGCGCCGGAGCCGACCGATCCGGCGGATTCTGGCTGTAGGCAAAAACAACGGCGAGAGCCACGACCAACCCTCCGCTAAGCAGCGCGATGCGCCGTGCCCATTTTTCGCGCATGCTGCCGCCTCCCCCTTATGCCAAATCGAACAACTCGGTGTGCACGCGACCCAAGGGGACGCGCAACCCGCGCAACGCCTGTTCGACGCAGAGCGTCATCGGCTTGGGCCCGCACAGAAAATATTCGAGCTGGCGGCGGTTTTCCGGCAGCGTCTTTTCCAGCAACGCCTGCGTGACGACGCCGCACTCGCCGTTCCAGTCCGCGCCCGGCTGCTCCAGCACGTGCACCACGCGCAGCGACAGGCGCTTTTGCAGATCTTCCAGCGCTTCGCGAAAAATTATACCTTCCCGGCGATTGTTGGCGCCGACAAGCAGCAGCGGGCGCGTGTCGTGGCGGTCGGCCAGGGTGCGCAACATGCTCATGATCGGCGCGATGCCCACACCACCGGCGATAAACACAAAGCCCGGGGCCGCATAGCGATCGACGCTGAAGGCCCCATACGGCCCATCGAGATACGCCACCTCGCCCGCCGCGATCGTTGGCACGGTGCGCGTGAAGTCGCCGCGATCCTTGATGGTGAATTCCAGACGCTGCGGCCGCTCGGCGCTGGAGGAAAAGGAAAACGGATGTTCTTTAAGCGCAAACGGCGAGGCCCGCAACGTAAGCCAGGCGAATTGCCCCGGCTGGAAACGCAACCCGGCATGACCGTCGGCCTGCAACGCGAGCGTCCAGGTGTTGCCGGTTTCCGGCTTGACGTCCACCACGCGATACGGCGTTTTGCGCATGCGCCACGGCTTGAACGCGCGCACGTACACAATCAACAACACCCACGACAAAGTGAACGCGATCCACAGGGGCCGCTTGCCCGGTGCATTGAGGTAATAGTCCACGCCTTCGATGTGCCCAACCGCCAGCAGCAAACCCATCAAGGTCAACAGCACATGCGCCAGACGCCAGGCGTCGTACGGAATGCCAAGCGGCTTGCGCCAGACCGCGGTGACGATGACGGCGGCGAAGCACAACAGCGCGGCGCGCCCGGACGTCATGTACCAGGGCGCCGTGAGCGGGTTGGCGGTGCCGAGCGCATCCGGGTTGACGACGCGAATCAAAAGATAGTGCGAGCAAATAAGAACAAAGGCGAAGATCGCCATGGTGCGGTGAAAATAATAGAGGATGTCGAGACCGAACGGCGCGCTGGCGCGTCGAAAGCGCGCGGTCAGCACAAACTGCACGCCCAGCATGGCGATGCCGGCAAAGCCGATGGCCATGGACAGGTCCCACCAGAACCCGGCGCCGGGCGGCATCGGCCCGATGAGCAGGACCAGAAGCGGCGCAAGCACCAGCGCGAGGTAAATGCCGATCCAGACGACGCCGGAAAAGAAAGTTTTCATCATCCCGCCCTGGCTCTGAGTAGGACAGATACTACCGAAAGACAGGACATTCAACCCTGTTTTGTCATCACCGTACAGATTTCGAGGGTATGAATACCGCGTGCCCGGGAAGGCTGGTTCGGTGCTTGTGTTTGATCCATGTCAATGAGACTTCGGTTGCTGTTGGCTACCGTATCTGCAACGATCAATTCCCGCGCGCGGGCTCAACCCAGGCCGGTAAGGAGATTGTCATGGCGAACGAAAAAACCAGCGTCAGTGTCGCGGCCGGGCTCGCGGGCGGGATGGCCGAGGTGTTTTGGATTGCGGCGGCGGCGATGGCGCTGGGTGCGGATGGCTGGGCGGTTTCGCGCGCGGTATCCGCGACGGTTGTTCCGGGCATCGCCGCCTCAAGCATCGCGCCATGGGTCGGGCTCCTCATTCACTTCTTGCTGTCGATCGCGTTGGCGATGGTGTTTGTGCGGACGCTCGGCCGTCGACTCGGCGCGGCAACATTATTTCTTGCCGCGCTTGCCGCACTGGCGGCGGTCTGGGCCTTTAACTTTCTGTTGTTGCTGCCGCTGATCAATCCCGCTTTCGTGTCGCTGTTGCCGCATCCGGTGACACTGGTCTCGAAACTGTTGTTCGGCGTCGCCATGGCGTCGGTGCTGGTGCGGCAGGCCGGTCACGGGTTTCTCATCCATTCTTCTTCGGAGAAACACCATGCATAGCAAGATTGCACTTTTGTTCGGCTCACTCCTGCTGGTCTCAACCGGCGCAGCCTTGGCCGCGGTCGATGCCGATGCCGCCCAGGCACTGATGAAAAAAAGCGATTGCGGCAAGTGCCACGCGCTCGACAAGAAAAAGGACGGCCCTCCCTACAAGGAAACCGCCAAGAAGTATCAGGGCAAGGCCGATGCCGAACAGAAACTCTATATCCACCTCACCACCAACCCCAAGGTCAAGGTGGAAGGCAAGGAAGAGGAGCACGCGAACCTGAAGACCAAGAAGGAAGCAGACGTTCGCAACGTGGTGCGCTGGATACTGTCGCGCTGAGCCGCCGCCATGACTAACTTCGAGGGGCAGCGGAAATGATCAAGCAGGCGTGGGAAAGATTGCGGAACCGTTGCGCTACCTGCGCGACGACCACGCTTATTTTCGGGGGCGCCGTTGCCGGTCTGGTCGCCGCCGGTCTGTTGCTGGCGGGTGGCGCCTACGGTCTGGCTTGGACCAACACCGAGGGATTCTGCATCGGCTGTCACGAGATGCGCAGCAACCCGTACGCCGAGTATGAGGACACGATCCACGACAAGAACCGCAGCGGGGTGCGCGCCATCTGCTCGGACTGCCATGTGCCGCGCGAGCCGGGCCCGATGATGGTGCGCAAAGTAGAGGCGACCTTCGAGTTGTGGGGCCACTTTGTCAGCGGCGTGATCGACACCAAGGAGAAATACGAGACGCACCGCTATGAGATGGCGAAGAAAGTATGGACGCGCATGAAGAAAACCGACTCGCTGGAGTGCCGTAACTGCCACAACGACAAGAAGATGAGCGAGGACCTGCAGACAGAGAAGGCCAGAACCCGCCATGCCAAGGGCCGCGCGGAAAATCTGACCTGCATCGATTGTCACTTCGGCATCGCGCACTCGGAGCCGGAAGGCCCGGGGCCGCAGGAGTTGGCAGTAAAGAAGTAGGTCGGCCTTCAGGCCGAGTTGTCGCCCTAAAGGGCGACCTGCGGGTGTTCGGAATGGTGTGGTGTCATCAGGAGAATCAACAATGAAAATTACGAATCGAATTCTGGTGATCCTGCTCCAATCCCTGGTGCTGATGATCGCCGCGGCCGGGACAACCCATGCCGCGGACGAGCCGGCCGCCAGCCCGGCGGCGGCCGATACCGCCAAGGCGCCGCCCAAGGACCTGGTTCTGCGCGGCGACGCCAAATGCACGCGTTGCCATGACGAGAGCGACAACGCCCCGTTACTCGCCATCGGCAAGACCCGGCATGGCGTGCTGGCCGACAAACGCACCCCGACTTGCACCAGTTGCCACGGCGACAGCGATGCGCACATCAACAAGCCGGATGGCGTGAAGGAACGGCCGAGGCCTGATCGCGCCTTCACCCGCGCCTCGACGACATCCATACAGGATCGCAACCAGAGCTGTCTTGCCTGTCATCAGGGTGGCAAGCGCATTCACTGGTCGATGAGCGCGCACGCAACAAATGATGTCGCCTGCGCATCCTGCCACAAGGTGCACATCGGCCGGGACGCGGTGCGCAGCAAGACCACGCAAAGCGAAGTGTGCTTCACCTGCCACAAGGAGCAGCGCGCCCAGATTCACAAAGTGTCCCGCCACCCGATTCCGGAAGGCAAGGTGTCCTGCTCGGATTGCCACAACCCGCACGGCAGCGCTGGCGAGAAATCGCTGGTGCGCGACAACGTCAACGACACTTGCTACCAGTGCCACATGGAAAAACGCGGGCCGTTCGTGCGCACCCACCAACCGGTGCAGGAGAACTGCTCGATCTGCCATAACCCGCACGGTTCGACGCAGCCCAATCTGCTCAAGGTGCGCGCGCCGTTCCTGTGCCAGCAATGCCACGAGCCGACCAGCCATCGCGGCAACCTGGGAACCCCTGGAGGCACCAGCACCAGCGCCAATCTGCTGGCGCGCGGTTGCCTCAATTGTCATACGAGTATTCATGGCACCAATAATCCGTTCGATATCGGCAACGAACGCACCTTCCGGCGTTAAGTCAGACAGAGGGGAACGATCATGAACACACAGCCTCGAAATGCGATTCAACGGAGTACGCTGGCCATGGCGTTGCTGGCGCTGTCGCTGCCGGCGCTGGCGGCAGAGTCCGGGGATGAAGTCGCCGAACTCATCAAGCCCGACAGCACGATCAGCGCCGGGTTCGGCTACCTCTCCGATGACAGCCGGCGGTTCGGCCAATACACCGGCCTGGACGATGAAGGCGCCTACGGGTTGGCGGAAGCCAATATTGCCCACCGCTTTGACAAGACCGGTACCTGGATCTTGTTCGAAGGGCGCAATCTCGGGCTCGACAACCGCGACCTGCAGTTCGAAGTCCGGCGTCAGGGCAGCTGGGGTATTTTTCTGGAGTACAGTCAGATCCCTCGCCTTGAACCGTTCACCGCGATCACCGCCGTGACGGGTATTGGAACGCCGAACCTCAGCGTTCCGGCCGTATCCACTCCCGGTGTTCCCGTCGAGCTGAAAACAGAGCGCGAGGTCTTCGGGTTCGGTTTCGACGTGGCGTTTGCCGACAAGTTTGACTTTCAGCTGCGCGCCCAGCAGCAGGAAAAGAACGGCGAACGTATCTTTGCGCGCGGCACCACCGGAGGCACGGGTCTTTTCCAATTCATACCGGAGCCCATCGACTCCACCACGCGCATGCTCGAAACAACCTTCGGATTCACGGACAAGAAGCTGCAGCTGTCCGGCGGCTACTACGGCACGATGTACGACAATCACAACCCCGCCCTGTATATCACCGAGACGGGCGGCGCCACCGGTCTGGGAGGATTCACCCCAATGGCCTTGCCGCCTGGCAATGAGGCGCACCAGTTGTACCTGGCGGGCGGCTACAGTTTCACCGAGAACGCGCGCTCCACCTTCAAGGCCGCCTATACCCACGCCACGCAAGACGAAACGTTCATACTGCCCTCGCCCGCCACCGGCCGCACCGACCTCGGCGGCGTGGTCGATACGACGCTGGTGCAGGCGGGCTTCACCGCGCGCCCGCTTCCCAAGCTCTCGCTGCTGGCCAACCTGCGGCATGAAAACCGCGACGACAAGACACCGGTTGTGGATTATTTTACCGTGACCACGGGCACGACCTTCACCGGTGAAAACGAACCACGCTCGATCAAGACCAATGCCGCCAAGCTGGAAGCCAGCTACGCACTGCCCTGGGCCTTGCGGACGACGGCGGGCGTCGATTACGACATGAAGGAACGCAACTACTCGGCGGTGCGCGTGGTCAGCGCCCGAACCGAGACCGAGGAGATGTCCTATCGCCTGGCGCTGCGCCGCTCCATTTCCGACACGATCACCGGCAGTCTCGGTGTGATCCGCAGCCTGCGCGACGGATCGGAATACCTGACCACGGTGCTCGTGTCCGGCGCCACCGGCAGCAACCTGATTGCCCCGATTCACTATGCCGACCGCGAACGCGACAAGGTGCAGATAACGCTGAACTGGATGCCGTTCGAACCGCTGAGCGTGCAAATGGTGGCGGACAGCGCACGCGACGACTACACCGCCCGCACGGCACAAAATCTGGGGCCGCGCAACGGCACGGCCGAGAACTATGCGCTGGACGCGACCTACGTGTTCTCGGAAACCTGGCAGTTAACGGCTTGGGCCTCACGCAATAAAAATAAGCTGGATCAGTCGACCTGCGAGGCCGCGAGCAGCGCGGGCGTCTGCCCCAATACGGTGACCGATCCGTTCTGGCAAGTGACTCTGCGCAATCTGGGTAACTCAGGCGGCTTGGGGTTGCGCACCAAACCCATTGCAAAACTGGAACTTGGCGTCGATCTGCAACATTCGATCTACGACGACGAATATAGACAAGTGGCGACCACCCCGGGCGCCACCGTGGCGACGTATATCCCGGACATCGAGACCCGCATCACCACCATCAAGCTGACCGCCAAATATGCGCTCATGAAGAGCGCCGGTGTCCGCTTCGATTACGCGTTCCAGCGCTGGACCAGCGATGACTGGACCTGGACCAGCTGGACTTACTCGGACGGCACAAAGTTAATTCAGGAACCGGTGCAGACGGTTCACTTCTTCGGCGTCTCCGGATATTACCGCTGGTAGTGAACGCGGCGTGCCGGGCATAATCACGGCTTCTGGCCGTGAGCAGCGCATGTGGCGTTAACCTTTCATCTCGACATCGTCAGCGCCGAGGCGCTGATCTTCTCCGGCCCGGCCACCCAGGTGATCGTGCCCGGCGCCGCCGGCGAGCTTTGCGTTCTCGCGCGCCACGCACCGTTGCTGGGCAAGTTGCGGCCGGGGCTGTTGCGTCTCGCCGATCAATTCGATCAACCCCAGGAACTCTTCATATCGTCCGGCTATCTCGAGGTACTGCCGCAGTCCGTGACCATCCTGGCCGACACGGTGCTGCGCACGCCGGAGATGGACGAAGCCGCGGCGCGCGCGGCGGTGGAACGCACGCGCGATGCGCTCGCCGCCCAACCATCCGCCGCCGACTACGACCGGCTCAAGGCCGAACTCAACATGGAGCTGGCGCTGTTGCGCGCCATCGACCAGATTCGCCGGCAGGCGCGACGCTGACGCCACCCAGGCATTGTTACCCCCGCGATCAGCGCCCTGCTGGGCGTGACGGCTGAACAGTGAATTCGACGCTCTCGCCGTGACACGATCCCTTGAGTTCCATCGGCAACCTCCCCGACCTTTCGTTCCGCCAGAACCAGAGCCTAGCGACACACCCTGGATACCATATTGGTATATGGTATGCTTGATGGTATCGCTTCCCAACTCATTTTGCCGTTGAGGGTTGCACCCATGGGCTTGAAAAAACTCACCATCCAGGTACCGGAAGAATTGCTGGAGCGCGCCACGGCTGCCTCGGGCCAAGGCATTACGCCGACGGTTCGTCGCGGACTCGAGTTAATGGCTGCCAGCGGGGCCTATGCCAAGCTCCGGCGGCTCAAAGGCAAAGTCAAATTCCACATCAAGCTGACTGAGTTGCGCGAAGACTGATGCTTTGCATTGATACCAGCTCGCTGATCGCTTACCTCGAAGGAGCCGAAGGCGAAGACGTAAATATGATCGACCGGGCATTCGCCGATCAGGTCGGTGTCATTACCCCTATCACGGTCACGGAAGTGTTAAGCGACCCATCGCTGAACAAGAATGTGAGAGAACCCATCTTGCAGCTCCCGGTTCTCCCTTTATCGGAAGGATTCTGGGAACGCGCGGGGCTATTGAGGGCAAAGATTTTGCGTGGCGGTCGTAAGGCCAGGCTGGCCGATACGCTGATCGCGCAAAATTGTCTGGACCATCACGCCACGTTAATCACGCGCGACCGGGATTTCAGAATCTTCGAAAAGCTTGCCGGGCTTAGGTTGCTTGAAAAAAGTTGATGGCGTACCCGCCCGCGGTCTTGCGACAGACCGAGCAAGAACGCTGACGCGCCCTGATCTACCCTATGTAATAAAGAATGGCGAAGTAATGGCTGGCGCTGCCGGCCAGCACGAATAAATGCCAGACGCCGTGTGCATGGCGCAGTTTCTCGTCCAAGCCGTAGAAAACAGCGCCAACGGTGTAGAACAACCCACCCGCGACCAGCCAGACCAACCCCATGAACGGCAACGCGCGCCACAACGGACCCAGGGCGATGAGCACGAGCCAGCCCATGAGGAAATAAATCACCACCGACAGAGCCCGCGCGCGCCGGCGCGGCAGAAACTCCAGCGCCATGCCGACCATGGCAAGCCCCCAGACCACACCGAACAGCGACCAGCCCCAGCCGCCGCGCAACGTGACCAGCATGAATGGCGTGTAGGTGCCGGCGATCAGGAGATAAATCGCAAGATGATCGAGTCTGCGGAAAATCGTTTTCGCGCGCCCGCGCAGGCTGTGATAGAGCGTGGAAGAACCATACAACATGAACAAGGTCGCGCCATACAGGCTGAAGCTCACGATCTTCCACGGATCGCCCTGGCGCGCGGCCACCACTACCAGCACCACCAGCCCGGCGAGCGCAAGCGCCGTGCCCACGAGATGCGTGATGCTGTTAAATCGTTCTCCGGGGTACATCGTTCTGGATAAAAATATATTTTATTTCAGTTCGCCGGCGGGCGGTTCCGCCGATGCCTGTTCCATGGGGCAGACAAACGACGCGTCCTGCATGAAATCGGGGCCGCTGCACATCAGCGGCGCGGGCCGTACCGCGAGCGCCTGGCACTCGCGCTGCACGGCGTCGGCGACGGCCTCGAACAGGGTTCGATACACCGGCGCGGCCTGGCGCGCGACGGCGCGCTCGCGCACGCTGTCGACCCAGCGGCCGAGGTGGTCGGCGAGAAAGGCCTTGGCGGCGTCGCGTGCGATCCCGAACTTGTCCGGCCAGCCTTGCTCCAGCGCATACGCCTGCTTCAGCAGCAGCAGGCTGTAAAACTCCAGCTGCACGCCCAGATGGTCGGCCACCTCGTGCTGGCCCTCGCGCAGGTCGAAGCCGAAGGCGAGATAAAATCCGTTGATGTCGGCAAGCTCGGTGCTGCGGCCGGTGCCGCTGTACGTGGTCTCGTGCAGCACAACGGCGTCGCCGCCGATGAACAGGCGGCTGTACTCATCCGTCAGCGACTCTTCACCGGCCATGATCCAGGCGTGTTCCAGCGCCGCGAGCGCCGGCGCATCGTCCGCGGGCATGGCGGCGATATCCCGGAGCAGGCGCTGCCTGAGCGCGGCGTCGGGATAGAGGAAGCCCGCGGCCAGCAGACGCAACAACGCCGCGCGGCGCATCAGGTTCGCACTCTCATTGTTCTTGTCCACGGTTACTCCTTTCCAGACGTTTACTTTTGCAGACGCAGCGGCACCCAGTTCGACCAGGCCTTGCGGCTGCCCACCTCGCGCTGGCCGCCGTCCCAGACGGCGAACGCGGCGATGCTTTCTTCTCCGGGGAACAGATGGATGTCGTTCTCGCTGAGCGCGGTGGTCATCGGGTGCACGATCACCACGCGCCACGTGCCGTCCTCCCAGACGCCGCGGCCGTCCGCGTCCTGGCCGTCGGGCTCCACGGTCATGGTGCCCCAACCTTCGGCCGATTGATCCAGCACCGGCGTGCGCAACGGGTGCGAGATCGGATTGTCCACGCCGAGCGCGCCGGTATAAGGACGCGCGTCGGTCGCGCGCAGCACCTCGTCGGGATAGCCCTCCACTTGCGCGTACGGATACAGGTCGCGCAGTTTCGGTTCGCCTTCGTCCAGATCGCGCTGGAAGGCGGCGCGCCATTGCCAGATGTCCACGCGCGCGCCGGGATGGCCCATCATCGGGCTGGGCGGCGCGTCCTTGTTGAATTTAACCGGCATCTGCACCGCCACTTGGTCGCCGAATTTATCCACGACGATGCGGTCGCTCTTGGTCGGGTCCTTCCATTCGAGATGGAACGCGATCGAGTGGCCGTTGTGCGCGGCGCGCACCTTGATTTCCTTGACCGCGTTGTTCGGGTGGCGCGGCACGGTCACGACCTGCGCCAGCATGGGCACCGGCACGGCGGCGGTCGCTTGCCAGAAAGCGGCCTTGGGGTCGAGCAGTTTTTCGCCGTCGGCCGCGCGCCGCACCTCGATCTCGGCGCGCGCGCTCAACGACGCGAGCAACGCGACGGCCAAAAGGGAAATTTGTATCAGCTTGCGCATGCCTGTCTCCTTAAGAGTGCCTAACAAAATGATTGGACCTTGCTGCTAGTCCCGGCCCTCACCCCTACCCCTCTCCCAGAGGGAGAGGGGTTTTATGTGGTATTGGTGCGGTACACCTCGTGGCGCTCGTCGTACGCCGCGCGCACCAGGATCGGCTCACGCAGCGGCACGCGCACCAGCTCGGCGCCGCTTTCGTCGTAGCCGATCGTATGGTTTCCCTCGACCTTGTAGTGGTGAATAATGTCGGGCGTGGCGCCGAACAGCAGCAAGGCGCCGAGCAACTTCTTGTCGTCTTTGGCCTTGCGATAGGTCGCGATCGCCTCCGGCACGCCGTGGCCGAACATCTGTGACAGAAACGGAGTGGGCACGTGCATCGGCGGAATGTAGTAAACATTGGCCTCCAGGCCGAACTGCGGGTACAGGGGCTTGGCGACCTTGGCCACGTGGATGAGATAGTCGAGCGGATTGTCGGCGCGCGCCTGTTCCGGCGTGGTGATGAAACCCTGCATACGGATCTTGCCGATGCAGGTGATGGTGCATTGGGTCTGGCGGCCGTTCTCGACCGCGGGGTAACAGCCGATGCACTTCTCCGACACGCGCGTCATGGGATTGAAGAAGGTCTTCTTGTAGGGGCAACCCTTGACGCACTCGCGATAGCCGCGGCAGCGCTGCTGGTCGATGAGCACGATGCCGTCCTCGGACCGCTTGTAGATCGACTGACGCGGACACGAACCGAGGCACGCGGCATAGGTGCAGTGGTTGCAGATGCGCGGCAGGTAGTACATCCATTGCATGTGCGGCATCTGCAGAAATTCGCCCTGCGGCATATTGCCGAGCGAATCGTCCTCGCCGATGTTGGGATGGGCATAGTCGAGATCGTCGGGCAGATAGCCGAGCACCGGCTCACCCTCGGGCGCGGCCTCGAACAGCGTCTTGCCCTTGTAGACCGGCCCGTCCATGGCGCGCACGCCGAGCTTGTCGAGAATTTTCACGTCCCAACCGAGCGGGTAATACCCGTAGGGCTTGGTCTCGACGTTGTTCCAGAACATGTACTCCTGACCGCGGCCCGGCGTCCAGGTGGTCTTGCACGCGACCGTGCAGGTCTGGCAGGCGATGCACTTGTTCAGGTCCATGACCATCGCGAACTGCTTCTTGGGACGCGCGCCCTCGTAGGGGAAGTCCATTTCGCGTCCGATCTGCCAGTTGTAAACCTTCGCCATGGTTGTCTCCTGTAAGGACTAGAAACTAACAACTCAACGCAAAGACGCGGAGACGCAAAGTTTTCTGAATAATCGTTTTGCTTTTCTCTGCGCCTTTGCGTCTCTGCATTGAGTTTTTCATCTTATGCCTTGCGTATCCGCACAAAACCGCCGCCAAGATATTTCTTGAACACCGGGTTCTCCACCGTCGGTCGCAAGCCCAGCGCCACCGGCCGCCACAGGCCCTGGCCGCCGATGCCGCCGTTCTCGGCCTTGGTGAATTTCGCCAGCGCCTCGCGCGGCGCGCCGGTGACGCAGTGCACGTCCGCCTGAAAGCCCTTGACGAGTTCGTGGGTGAACAGCTTGCGCGTCACCAGGCTCGCGGTCTGATGCGTGGGCTTCAACCACGAGCGCGTGAGGCTCTGATGGCCGCCGTAACGGAACAGCGCCTGATAGTGCGTCTCTTCGTTTTTGGCGATACCGTCGGCGCGCGTCTCGTGCGCCTTGACCGTGCCCGGGGTCGCCATGTAGCCGTTGAACCACATGCGCGTCACGCCGAGCGGGGTGCCGGGGTAATACCGGGCGCGCGCCAGCAGGCGCGCGACCTTGTATTCCTCTTCGCGGCCGGGATCGTTCCAGCCGCGGAACGGCAATTCCTTCGGATCGCCGTCGATCCAGACATAGTCGCCGTCGTTCACGCCGAGCTGCTTGGCGTCGCGCGGGTTGATGTCCACGTACATCTCGCCGGTGCTGGGACTACGCTTGTCGCGCCGGTACATGTCGCCGAACGGGCCGAACAACGCCGCCATGTAGTCGGTGTCGATGGGCATGGTGTGCGCGCCGTGCCGGTACTTGGGCGTGTGGAAAATATGCCGGAAGCCCTGATCCGCGAGCGGGTGCTTGGTCCTGAGCAGCGCCGCCACGTCATAGGTGGTGTTGCGCATCTGGCGCGTCTGGTGCGAGCGGTCTCCGGCCGCGATGCCCCAGTCCTTCGGACTTTTTGGCCGCATCGCGGGATGCGGGGCGGCGGCGATGGCGCACGGGTCGTAAAAGGTCGCGTCGGACGGCTCGCGATAAACGATGAGGTTCTCCCCGGCCTCGATGAACTCGATTTCCGGCCGGTAGAACTCCAGCCGCCCGGTCTTGGTGTACCAGGGCTTGGACTCCTGCACCTGTTCGTAGCTGCTGACGCGCGGGTAGGTGCGCGTGTTCATGAGCGCCGGGACGCCGCGCTTGGCGAGCGCCTCCAGGTTCTCGAAACGATAGCCCTTGAGCGGCGCCGAGGCGTCGATGATGCGTTGCAGATACACCTCGCCGCGCCCTTCGGCGATGAATTGCCACATTTTCTCGAAGCGCGGCTCGCCGGTGAGTTTGGTCAATTCGCGCGCCACGCCGAGATAAGTCTCGTTGTCCGAGATGGTATTGAAGGCGCGCCGCGCCGGGGTACGCGGATAGATTTGCAGGAACGGATTGGTGTTGGACGCGGTCATGTCCGGGAACTTGAACTCCATCCAGGAATCCACGCCGTAGACGATGTCGCTGTATTCGCAGGAGGCGGTCCACCACCAGTCGTTGTACACCACCAGTTCGCAGCGCGGCAGGGTGTTGTTGACCACGTCGAAGTGGCCCTTCTGGTTGCCGAGGCTGGAATTGGAATTGACCTGCCAGATGGCCTTGGTCGGCGTGGGCATGTGCGCGCCCTGGGTGATTTTCTTGTTGCCGGCCTGCATCGGGCGTTCGCCGTTCGCCCAGTAGTGCATGGACTCGTAGCGCAGGTACGATTTGATCTCAACCGCGCCGGCGGCGTCGAGCTGCGGGTTGAACGGATTCTCAAGCGCCCAGCGGCCGACGCCGGAAAACAGCGTCAGCTTGTAGTTGCCGGCGTAACTGCCGATGTTGCCGCCGTGCCGGCCGAGCGCGCCGGCCAGCGCCGACACCAGAAACAGCGCGCGGTCCTTGTTGTCGTTGTTCCAGAACTGGTTCGGTCCCATGCCGCAGGCGATGAGCGTCTGGCCCTTGCTGGCGGCGATATCGCGCGCGAGCATGACGGTCGCCTTCTTCGGCGCCCAGGTCAGTTTTTCCACCTGGTCCGGAGTCATGTTGGTGTCGAGATACTGGCGGGTGATATCGAACACCGGCCGCACCTCGATGGATTTTCCGTCGACGGTCTTGACCTTGAACCGGCCTTCAAGCGCCGGATCGACCTTGAGCTTCACGAAGTGCTCGCCCAGTTGATCACGGCCGATGGCGGTCGCGGCGTTGGTCTTGCGGTCCCACACCACAAAGTCCACCAGCTCCTTGGCCATGGTGTCGGCGATGTACATGCCGTCCTGCTTCACCGTCGGCGGCGCGGTCTCGCCCTTGCGCATCATGTGCGTCCAGTTCTTGGGCACGGAATTTTTATGTTCCGGAAAAATGTCGGTCGCCTTGAGCAACTCCAGGGTATCCATGCGCACCAGCGCCGGCAGGTCGGTGTAGCGCTTGACGAAGTCGACGTTGTAGAGATTCTCCTTGATCATCACCTGCGCCACCCCCAGCGCGAACGCCGGGTCGGCGCCGGGGCGGATCACGATCACCTCGTCGCACTTGCTGGCCGTGGCCGAGTACTCGACGGTCACGGCCACGGTCTTGGCGCCCTTCAAGCGCGCCTCGGTGAGCCAGTGCGAGTCCGGCATCTTGGTGGTGATCCAGTTCATGCCCCAGACGACGATGAGCTTGGCGTTCTCGGTGTCGAACAAATCGAAGTCGTTGGTTTGATCGCCGGTCACCATCGGATGTCCCGGCGGCAAGTCGGTATGGAACGAATACGAATCCCAGGCGCCCGCGCCCTTGGCCTCGGCAGGCGCGACGCCGCGCAGCTTGGCGTCGAGCAGCGCCATCGAGTTGCCCATGCGAAACGCGCCGACGATGCGCAACGCGCCCTGCTTGGCCATGCCGCCGCGGAATTTGAGCGCGCGCGTGCCCGCGCCCTCCATGGCGTCCACCATGTCCGGGTCATAGTCCTGCGCGAGCAGATATTTTTTTCCCGGCTCGCCGGTATAGGTTTTGGCGATGTTATGCAGCGCGACTGCGTGATAGCGGTGCGCCTCGTCGAACGAGACCTTCACCCAGGAATCCCAGCCGCGGCGCATTAATTCCTTGGGCGCGGCGCCGGTGGCGGGATCGCGCGGGAACCCCCGGTCGACCCACTGCTTGAAACCCTTGCGCAGGAACGCGCCCTTGACGCGCCGGTCACCGTAGAAGCGGCGCGCCAGCACCAGCCCCTTCTGGCAGCAGCGCGGATCCCAGCGGTGCGAGGCCTGGTTGCCGGCAAGATCCTGCGCCTTGCCGTAGCCGTAGGTCGGCTCGATGCGCACCACCACGTTGTTTTTTACGAAGGCGTTGAGCAGGCAGTTGTGGGTGTCGTTCGGGCAGCACAGAAACACGAACGATTTATCGGTGCGGTAAATGTCGCGGTACATGCGCTCCCAGTCGCGGTTGGGATAAGCGGCGAGCGGGTTATCCACCCGCACCGGCGCGAGAAAGCGGTACTGCGCGAACAGGTCCGCAGAACTCGCCAGCGCGCCGAAGCCGGCCGTGCCGGCGAGTTGCAGGAAACGCCGTCTGGATGCCGAAATTTCACCCGTCTCGTCCATCTGTTGCTCCTCTCTGCCAAAACAATGGCAACTCTAGGTGGCGAGCACGTACCGTTCCTTGATATAGGTCAATCGAAGTGTCTGACAGGTTGTTGAAAAAGCCCTTCCAGTGAGCGCCTGTCAAAATGAAAACGCGCACCGCCCAGTCCCCATCCCGGCAACTGCCCTGCTTTGCTCAGTCTCTCTGGCGGCCGCCCACTCCGTTTCTACGGAGAGCAAAGCCTGAAACCCCGCTCCCCGCGGGAACTGGGAAAGAGTGAGGGCCGGGGCCGGCGCGGCAACTCAGATCATTATTGTTGTGGACTCCTGGACGACGGTGGTTTTCATCGCTGCTTACAACATCGATTTTTGCCTGCCCTTCATGGCCTGCATAGGCTGGTGCCGCGTCCCCCGCCCACTCTGCGCTGCCGTACACAAGCCGCCAAAAAGAAAAAGGACCCTCGCGGGTCCTTTTCCATTCCTCTCTTCGTGACGGCAGCTTGCTTGTTGCCGCTCCCATCGCCCGACCCGCGCTGTTCCGGGTGGCCGGGATCGCAGCCCTCGGCGCCGCAGCCGACGCCGTGGCTGAATTTCAGTACTCTTCAGTCTTTATCGTGTCCGCGATCTTTGTCATGTCCATCATCTTTGTCATGCCCATGACCTTTGTCATGCCCATGATGTCCATGGTGTCCATGGTGTTTCTTGTGCTTGCAGGACTTGGGGCCTGCCAACACGTCGCAGCCGATGATGCTGGTGTCTGTCATGGTCACGGCGACATTCGCCAGGGCGCGACCGGCCAGGCTGCCACCGGTCAAGGTGATGGACCCGTCGACAGCGTTACCCGCGAGAATGGTTCCCTGGAGCACCGAAGTCGTCATGCTCACGCCCGCGCTCGGCGCCCAGAACACGTTGCACGGCTGCCCGCCGCCGGCCATGACCACCGAGAAGTTGGTGCCCGTGAGCGCACCGGTCGCCTCGGTTCCGATCTTGAAAATCCAGACCGCATTGGCGTCGCCCTGCCCGTCGAGGGTCAACACGCCCGTTCCCGTCAATGCCGCGCCGGTGCAGTAGACACCGGGGAACAGCGTCAGGGGGCCCGTGATCGTGCTAAGCAAAGTAGCGGTGCAAGGCATGTTCCGTACAGCGTCATAGGCGCTGAGGAAGTCGGTGCGCGCCCCAACGGCGGCCACGTTGGTCGCAGGAGGCGTTCCGCCGGCAATCGTGCAGCCGGTATTTGTGAACGCGGTGGCGGGGGAGATGCCCACGTCTCCGGCGATCACGCTGGTGGTACAGGTTACCGTCGCACCCAGGACCGAGAAATCCGACGCCGCGCCCAGTGGCACCTGGGCCCAGGCCGGGGAGGCGCCGCCAAACAGCGCGGCCGTCGCCAGCAAACATGTAGAGAGGTACTTCTGAAGAGCATTCATGGTGTGTTCTCCTTTCGTAGATTTTTAAGGGGGACTGGATTTTCCCGGGGGCAAGTCATAGTCACCGGCGGGGGTGTATCCCGATTGGTAACTATCCCCCCTCCGTCGCAAGACATTCTGTGCGTTTACGCACAGAACCCGGAAAGAAAAAGGCCGTCTCGCGACGGCCTTCTTGTGTAGTGCTTCGTATTTAACGGACCTTCCGGTCTTGCAGGTACCCTCCCCTTCAAGGGGAGGGTCAGGGAGGGGATGGGGTTGAATGTGTCGAGTCTGAACACACCCATCCCCATCCTGTCCTTCCCCTTGAAGGGGAAGGAACCCTGCGCTTGAGTTCCAAACAGGATGAAGCACTGCACTAGCGCCTCCTGATTCGTTTGCCGGTCGTGATTGATTTTGCCATCCCCGGCGGGATGGCGCGACGCGGGCATCCGAAGATAGTGCATGGACGCCGCGCGGCGGGTGGTGTTCGCTTGTTCGCTCGCTAACGAGTTAAGAATGAAAAGAATCTTTCATCCAAGGCGAAAAACATCGGGGGCAGGCAAACCGGAAACTCCGGAACCCGTTTCCCTGGCGCTACACGCGCCGATTAACGTGCGCAGCCTTTCGCTCGTGCTGCTCACGGTGCTCGCGGTCATCTTTACGCTGCATTGGGCCAAGGCGGTTTTCATCCCGCTGATGCTGGGCGTGATGATCAGCTACGCGCTTTCTCCCCTTGTGAGTCTGGTGCAAAAATGGCGAATCCCGCGCGCCATCGGGGCCGCCGTGTTGTTGCTCGGTATCGTGGGCGGGACCGGCTATCTGGTTTATTCGCTCAGCGACGATGCGGCTAGGTTGATTGAAACCCTGCCCGACGCCGCGCAGAAGTTTCGCCTGACACTACTCGCCGAGCAGGGAACGTCCGAAGGCAAGATCGAAAAGGTGCAAAAGGCCGCCACCCAACTCGAGCGCGCGGCCAGAGAATCAGGCGCTCCGGCGCCCGCCGCCCCGAGCGGCGTCACGCGCGTGCAGATCGAAAAACCAAAAATCAATATCAAGGATTATCTTTGGATGGGCACGCTGGGCGCGGTCGGGGCCGCTGCGCAGACCGGCATTGTTTTATTTCTGGCGTATTTTCTGCTGGTTTCGGGCGATACGTTCCGGCGCAAGCTGGTCAGCATCACCGGCCCCACCCTCAGCAACAAAAAAATCACCCTGCAAGTACTGGATGACATCAACGGCCAGATCCAGCGCTATATGCTGGTACTGGTATTCACCAGCATACTGGTGGGCATGGCGACCTGGCTCGCGTTTCTGTGGATCGGTTTGGAGCACGCGGCGATCTGGGGGATTGCCGCGGGCGTGTTCAACACCATTCCCTATCTCGGTCCGGTCGTGGTCACCGGCGGCACCGCGCTCGTCGCCCTGCTCCAATTCGGAACCATCGACATGGCGCTCCTGGTTGGCGGCATCTCGCTGGTCATTACCAGCCTGGAAGGCTACTTGCTGACCCCATGGCTTACCGGTCGCGCCAGCCGGATGAGCGCGGTCGTGGTTTTCGTCGGCGTGCTGTTTTGGGGCTGGTTATGGGGCGCGTGGGGATTATTCCTGGGCTTGCCGATCCTGATGGTCATCAAGGCGGTATGCGATCGGGTGGAAGATTTGAAACCGGTCGGCGAGCTGCTCGGCGAGTAGCGTCGCGTTTCGCCCTGTATACGCAGACACTGCACACGCCTTCAGCCGTGGTACGGCGCTGGCGTGTGCGGATCCACGGTATACTGGCGGTGGTAGTGCAAACATTGAAGCGTCTCATGACCGATCGCCCACTTTCCGCCGCCGCGCTCGAAGCCAGGCTGGACGCCTCTCTCGACCCGGCCCTGTCCGCGCGTCGCACCACGCATCTGGCCGAGGCGCTGGCGCCGTTCACACGCAGCGAACAGGAGTTCGTGCTGCGCTGGACAGACGTCATCGCCCGCACCAACACCGAGATGGCCTATCTGTTCGCCACGCAGGCGCCGGAAGGCCTGCGCCGCATGGCGCCCGTGGACATCGAGGCCTGGATCGTGCAGGCGATGGACGTGTACGATCGCATGGGCCTGTTCCCGGCGTGCAAGGTGTTTCGTGAAGTAACCGCCTTCGCCGCCGAGGCGCGCGACAACGCCTGCGGCATCACGTTTGACGATATCTCGGGTGTGCTGGAGCTGTTCGTGCGCGGCCTGTCCGGCCGGGCGCTCAAACTCGAAAGCGGCGAGGAGATTTATACCGATACCGGCGCCCTGTACTTGCCGGCGCGCGTGGCGCGTCTGTCCGACCGCGAGCAGAACTTTCGCCTGTACAAGGCGATGGCGGCGCACCAGTGGGCGCAGACCTATTACGGCAGTTTTCGCGACGGTCTGCACGCGGCCCTGCAGCAGTACCCGGATCCGGAACGCGCGCTGCAATTGTTCCATGCGATCGAGACCATACGCCTGGATGCGCGGCTGGCGCGGGATCTGACCGGACTGCATCGCGAAATGGGCGAGTTGCGCGCGGCGCTCGGCGAAACGCTGTGGCCGGCCGAATGGGAACAAAAGATAGCGCGCTTGCGCGCTCCCGAATCCAGCGTACAGGACAGCCTGGCGCTGCTCACCGAACTCTATGATGGCGGCATCCCCGCGCCGGTCTGTTACCAGGGCGCCATGTATCCGGAGCGGGTGGATGCGGCCGTGGCCGCGCGCATCGCGCGCGAGAAAGAGGAGTTTCGCACCGCGCTCAGGCAGATGCTGGGCGAAAAAGACGGTGAGTACCAGGAATCCGCCGGGCAGGACAGACTCGAAGGACGCTTCAGCGTCACCCAGAAGGAACGCGACGGCGAGTTCAGCTTCACGCTCGATCTCGACGGCAAACCGATCACACCGCCCGGTGTTGTGCGCTCGCTCATGAATTCCATTATCCAGGATCTGGACCGGATCCCTGACGACTATCTGACCACCGCCGACGACGGCGGTTACCGGCGCGAAAACGAAGAGAAAAAACCCGAGGACGTGTGGAAAGGCGCTTATCACGAAGAAGGCGCGTATCTGTACCCCGAGTGGGACTTCCGCCGTCAGCACTACCGCAAGCAGTGGTGCGTGCTGCGCGAAATCGATGTGCACCCGGTGGACGAACCGTTCGTGGCGCGCACCCGCCACAAGTACGCCGGCCTGATCCACGGGCTGCGCAAAACCTTCGAGGCGTTGCGCGGCGAGGAGAAGCTGCTCAAGAAACAGGCGAACGGCGACAACGTCGACTTCGACGCGCTGGTCGAGGCCTGGGCGGACATGCACACCGGGCGTGAAATGAGCGAGCGCCTGTTCACCAAGCTGCACAAGCTGGAGCGCAACATCGCGGTGATGTTCATGGTGGACATGAGCGGCTCCACCAAGGGCTGGATCAACGACGCCGAGCGCGAATCGCTGGTGATGCTGTGCGAAGCCCTCGAAGTGCTGGGCGACCGCTACGCGATCTACGGTTTTTCCGGCATGACGCGCAAACGCTGCGAGCTGTACCGCATCAAGCGCTTCGACGAACCGCTGAGCGCGCTGGTGGAAAAACGCATCGCCGGTATCCAGCCGAAGGACTACACGCGCATGGGCGTGACCATTCGCCACCTGTCAAAACTTTTAAACGAGGTCGAGGCACGCACCAAGCTGCTGATCACCCTCTCGGACGGCAAACCGGATGACTATGACGGCTACCGCGGCGACTACGGCATCGAAGACACGCGCCAGGCGCTGATCGAAGCCAAGCGCGACGGCATCCACCCGTTCTGCATCACCATCGACACCGAGGCGCGCGATTATCTGCCGCACCTGTACGGAGCGGTGAACTGGGCGCTGGTGGATGACGTCAAGAAACTGCCGTTGAAAGTGTCGGATATTTATCGGCGGTTGACGACCTGAAGTTCTCCAGGGATCCGTCCACAGTTGTATCAAAGCATAATGTAGGGTGCGCCCTGCGCACCCTACATCGAATTATTCAGACCTTCCCTAAAAATAGTAGGCCAACTCCATCTGCACATAGTCGTCGCGGCGTTGACTGAAAAGCAGATCGGTTGCAGGGACCCCGTTGAACCAGCGCGCCTCCAGGGAAAGTTTGGTGCTCTTTCCGAAACGACGACTCGCCTCCAGGCTTACGATGTGCGCGTCACTGTCACGATCGGCAATAATGCCAAGCAAAGCCTCGCTGCCGGAGACGTCGTTAAAGGCCAGACGTACACCGGCAAATACATCGTCTTGAAATGGCGTCGTGGCTGTGGCGCCGCGGTCGTCGTACAGGTACTCCGCGAGCAGACCCATATCGATGCCGGAATCGAGAATTCCGGAGATCGTATATTCGAAGCCGGCGGTCAATGCCGCATAGGTCGGCCCCTGGCCGGCGCGACGAATGGTTTCGAGTTTCCACAACCACGCACCCGTGGTGACTTGCACATCGAGACTGGTCTGGTCAATCACGTCGTAATGGGGAATCAGCGCCGGCGCGCCGTCTCCTCCGATTCCAGGCAGCAGACGCGGATCGCGTGCGGTACCGGAGAAATGGGCGAGTCCGACCTCCCAGTCGCCCAACGATTTATGCCAGCGCAACGCGTAGTCGATTCGCCGCCGGCCACGACTCGACTCGAACACGGCTGGTTGGGTGTCCACCGGCAGCGCCGCGCGCAGCCGCCCTTCCCGGCCCGGAAAAGTACGTTCACGAAATCCGGTGAGCACGAAGAAATCCAGCGTGCCCCAGTCGCGCACCAGTGTCAGGTTAATCATCGGCTGGCCGAGTTTGTCCTCACCGTCCGGGTCTTCCACCAGGTCGGTCTGATTGATGATGTCGACCAGGTGCTGCGACTCGGTCACGCCCCAAAAGACTTTCTGGATTCCCACCCGCCACTCATAGCCGGAGCCGCTTTTCTGCCAGTTGAGTTCGCGGATGTCCGCGTGCGTACGCGCCTCGTCGTATTGGGAGATGCGCCCAAAGGCGGCGAAGGCAATACGCTGTTTGTCATTGTTCCAGGCGTGCCGGTATTCGGGCTGCGCAAAGGCCGAGAGGTAGCTATCGTGCTGCTCGGGAAACAGCGGCGTCTCGAAAAACCCGCGATACTCGCCGCCGACCTGGCCGGACCACTCTCCGGCCTGCACGGCCGCAGAGCCCATGCAGAGCAATGCCGCAGTCAGACGGCCGAGCCCGCGAGGGTCAATGCCCACGCTTTAGCCGTTCCTGATTGAAGTCGGCGTCCTTCAGGCCATTGCCGAATTTGTAGTTCGTCCAGCGCAGTAAGGTGCTCTTGCCGCTCTGATGGTTGAGCATGAACATTTCATCGGCGCGCCAATATTTGTTCAGGTAGCGCTTGTAGTCTTTCCAGGTCAGCGTTTTGAGCAGGCTGCCCTTGCGATCGTAGTAGTCGATCCGCCATGGCCGGTATTCGG